>CAZPEY010000115.1:0-14954 GCA_964585665.1 uncultured Polyangiaceae bacterium
CGTGAACCTGGGCTGCGGCACGGGCCACCCGAGCTTCGTGATGTCCTCGTCGTTCGCGAACCAGACGATCGCGCAGATCGAGCTCTACTCGAAGAGCGCCGACTACAAGCCGGGGCAGGTCTACGTGCTGCCCAAGCACCTCGACGAGAAGGTGGCGCGCCTGCACCTGAAGAAGGTCGGAGCGCAGCTCACCGAGCTCACCGACAAGCAGGCCAAGTACATCGGCGTCTCGAAGAGCGGCCCGTACAAGCCCGACACCTACCGCTACTAGCCCCACCGCCCGCTCACTCGCCGTTCGCCTCGACCCGAGCCAAGTTGCTCGTGTGCTAGTGTCCTATGCATGAGATCGACTGCCGCGTGCCTGCTCGGAGCCGCGCTGGCCGTTGGGTGCTCTGGGGACAAACGGGAGCCGCTCCCGCTCGTGTGCACCCCGGAATTCCCCTGTGAACCATCTTCGGAACCTTCGAGCGGAGCAACCAGTCCGCCAGGAGGGAACCCGTCTGCCCCGGATCCTCCTGCCTCGACAGAGGCACCTCCTTCGGCCGATCCCGATCCGGCCGGCAGCTCGTTGCCGCCGTCGGGTCCGCCAGCCGATCCCTCGCCTACCTCGCCATCACGGGGCGGCGGGGGGGCTGCGCCTGCCCCTGGCTCCGACGAACCTGGTGCCCCCGATGGCCGGATGCAGCCGCCACATGATCCAAAGCAGCCACCCGAGAACCCCTGCATCAAGCAGGTCCAGCTGAAGTACATCAACTGCCGCAATCGGTTCGAAGAGGACTACGACCTTTGCCTGCTCCAGTGGACTTCGCACGCAGAGCCCTACTGTGCTCGGCGCGCCCGAGAGGAGACGCTTCGTCCAAGCGACCTCGCAAGGTACAAGAAGATCTGCGTCGCCCGAAGGCTCAGCGAGGCTGAGTGCAACAAGGTTGCGCTCGAACTCAAGCAAGAGGAAACCAGGCAGATGTGCCTTCGGCAAGTCATCGAAGGCGGGTACTACTGGGATCATCTCCCGACGCACGATCCCGAAAGCAAGTCTGCGGAAGAGTTCTGCGCCAACGAGTGGGTCAGACCCTGCGCGGAAGCGCGCAATGCTGCGATCAAGAAATGCCTGAATCCCTGAAGGCGGGAGGTTTCGTCATGCACGACCTTGCGAGAGTTGCGGTCGTTGTGTTGGTGTCCCTGCTGGGCGGTTGCGCGAGCCCTGCGGGAAGGGATCGCGTGGCAGATTGTGCGTTGGAGCAGCTTCCGAAGTACCGCGCCTGCATGGAGCGCGTGGCGTCGGAAGCCAGAACGTGCGAGGAGGGCTTTCGCTTTCGCGCCAAGCTCTGGTGCGACAAGCGGCACGCCATGCTAGAGGCCGCGCCTGCCGACCTCGCGACCCATGCCAAGATCTGCCTCCATCACCCTCCTGACAGCCCAGAGTGCAGGTCAAAGGTCGAGCGGTTGCTCCGCACCATCGCCGCCTCGGGCTGTGTCGAGCACGTGTGGGAGGGAAAGGAGGACTGGACGCCGCCACCGGTATTCGCCACATGCCGATCAGGCACCGCGTGCTGTGCCGAACCAGCGAGTAGATCGCACGCCGCTTGCGATCAGGCCGCGGCCGGAGCAATTCGTCGCTGCGCCTCCGGGCCCAGCTCGAAATAGACTTTCGAAGCAGGCCCCGGCCCCGGCTCCACTCGCTCAACTTCGCAAGCGCAACCGCGCGACTGCAGCATCGGGGATGCTGCGCTGCAAAAGAATTCAGCATGGCGGCGCTTGCTGCTCCGAGCGTCCGAAGATACGCTCGGTCGTCGGAGCGTTTTGCGTGGCCAAGAACCAGCAGTCGGGGCCGAGATTCGTCCGGTACTTCGGGCCTGTCGTCGACGCGTTGCGGGCGTTGGGCGGCTCGGGGAGCCCCGATGAAGTTCGTGAGAAGGTGGCGGCGAGCCTCGCTATTTCTGACGCAGAGCAAGCGGAGGAGATGGCGAGCGGGGCGTCGCGCTTCGACAACCAGGTGGCCTGGGCTCGCTTCTACCTCGCGAAGACCGGGTACCTCGATTCTTCCCGACGAGGCGTGTGGACACTGACCGACAAAGGGGCTGCGACGAAGTTCACCCCTGCGACCTCGCTGCAGTTGTTCAAGGACGCACACAAGGCGTTCTCCAAAGCATCATCCAAGCCCGCAAAGGACGACGCAGAGGAGGCGTCTGAGCAGGCGTCTCCCGAAGCGGTCAACGAACCCGAGCTGTCCCAGCATCGAGAGCTGCTCCTCGGAGTGCTCAAGGGGCTACCGCCGGCCGGCTTCGAGCGTCTTTGTCAGAGATTGCTGCGCGAGTCTGGATTCCAGCAGGTGACGGTCACCGGCCGGTCGCGGGATGGCGGAATCGACGGAAACGGCGTCTTGGAGGTCAACCCGTTCGTGAGCTTCCGCGTGCTGTTCCAATGCAAGCGGTACAACGGCAGCGTCGTGCCAGCCCAGGTCCGCGACTTTCGTGGCGCGATGGCCGGACGGGCCGACAAGGGCATCATCCTGACCACGGGGACGTTCACCCTTGAGGCCCGCAAGGAGGCGGTTCGCGACGGCGTCCCGCCGATCGAGTTGGTCGACGGCGAGAAGCTGGTCGACATGTTCGAGAAGCTCGAGCTCGGCCTCGTCCCGCGCACGGCGTACGTGATCGACGACGCCTTCTTCGACGACTTTCGTAAGTAGGCGGCGACCTGTCGCGCGTCGCCGACGGCTGGATCGTCGCCGGCGTCGCGAGGGCCGTGGCGCCGTAGGGGGGCCTCCCCTGCGAAGGCAGGGGGGGAACCCCCGAGAGGCGCCCACCGCCCTCGCGCACCGGCGCGATCCGCTCGATCGTCGCCGCCCCCGAGATCGCTCCCCCCTTGCGAAAAGCCACGACGCGACCAATATCTGCGCCCATGTCGAACCAGACCGAGCCCACCGCCGTCGAGCTGCCCTTTCAGGCCGAGGTCCAGCAGGTCCTCCAGATCGTCATCAACTCGCTGTACACGCAGCGCGAGATCTTCTTGCGCGAGCTCGTGTCGAACGCCTGCGACGCGCTCGATCGGGCGCGCTTCCTCGGGCTCACCCGCTCGGACATCAAGCACCCCGACGGTGAGCTGGCGATCCGCATCACCCTCGACAAGGAGAACCGCTGCCTGGTCCTCACGGACAACGGCGTCGGCATGACGCGCGACGAGGCGTGCAAGAACCTCGGCACGATCGCGCGCTCCGGCTCGTCGGAGTTCCTGCGCCTGCACCGCGACCTCGCCAAGCAGAAGGACGACGCGCTCAAGATCATCGGGCAGTTCGGCGTTGGCTTCTACAGCGCCTTCATGGTCGCGAGCCGCGTCGACGTCGACACGCTGTCGGTGCTGCCGGGCTCCGAGGCGGTCTTGTGGCGCTCGTCGGGGGCGGGCACGTTCACCGTGCTGCCGGGTACCCGCCAGCAGCCGGGGACGACGATCACGCTCCACCTCAAGGAGGACGCGGCCGAGTTCGTCGAGAGCTACCGGGTCCGCGAGGTGATCCAGAAGTACTCCGACTTCGTCCACTTCCCGATCTTCCTCGGCGACGAGCAGGTGAACCGCAGCCGCGCCATCTGGAGCCTGCCCAAGGGCCAGGTCAGCGACGAGCAGCACACCGAGTTCTATCGCCGCCTCTCGGGCGCCGCCGAGCAGGAGCCGCTGCTCCGCGTCCACTACTCGGTCGATGCGCCGGTGCAGTTCAACGCGCTGCTCTACGTGCCGGAGAAGGCGCCGTGGGACCTCTACACGCGCGAGCGCCGCTCGGGCCTGCGCCTCTACGCCAAGCGGGTGCTGATCTCCGAGCACGTCGAGAAGCTGGCGCCGCCCTACCTGCGCTTCCTCGTCGGGGTCGTCGACTCGGAGGATCTGTCGCTCAACGTCTCGCGCGAGCTGCTGCAAGAGGATCGCACGCTGCAGAAGCTCGAGCAGCAGATCGCCAAGCAGGTCGTCAAGGCGCTCAAGGAGCTCGCCGACACCGACGCGGCCAAGTACGAGCGGCTGTGGAAGGAGTACGGCCGCGTCCTCAAGGAGGGCGTGTCGAGCGATCCGAAGAACCGCGACACGCTCGTCGAGCTGTGCCGCTTCCAGACGATGCGCGGCGCGGCCGAGGCGCAGATCTCGCTCGCCGAGTACGTCAAGCAGATGCCCGCGGAGCAGAAGGAGATCTACTACGTCACCGGCGTCGGCCGCCGCTCGGTCGAGAAGTCGCCGCACCTCGAGGCGTTTCGCAAGCGCGGCTTCGACGTGCTGTTCCTCGTCGATCCGATCGACGAATGGCTCGTGCACTCGCTGCCGAGCTACGGCGAGCACAAGCTCGTCTCCGTCGAGGGGGCGGAGCTGCCGGTCGCCGCGGATCAGCCGCCGCCCAGCGAGGCACCCGATGCCATCGCCGCGTGCAAGCTGGCGCTCGGGTCGCGCGTCGCCGACGTGCGCAGCACCCACCGCCTGATCGAGAGCGCGAGCTGCCTCGTCGCGGCCGAGGGCGGCGTGTCGGCCAACCTCGAGCGCATGATGAAGCTGCTCAACCGGCAGGAGGGCGAGTCGCCGCGCGTCCTCGAGCTCAACCCCGAGCACCCGATCGTCAAGAAGCTTGACCAGCTCGCCAAGGTCGATCCGCACAGCCCGCAAGCGGTCCTCTGGGCCGAGCTGCTGCTCGACCAGGCGCTGCTCGCCGACGGGACGGTTCCCGATCCCGCGGCGCTGGTCGATCGGATCCGCAACCTCATGGTGACCGCAGCGCCCTGACGGAGCCTCCGCGAGCGGCCCGCCTAGCGCTCGGTCGGGGCGCTCGCCGCCTCACCGGGCAGTGCCGGGTGCAGGCGCAGCTTGCCGATCATCGGCAGGTGATCCGACCCGAGATCGCGGCCCACGTAGGCGTCGCTCACGTCGCAGCCCGGTCCACACAGCACATGATCGATGCGCGTGCCGATGCGGCGCGTGCGCTTGGTGTGTCCGAGCCCCCAGCCGGCGTTGGAGAAGGCGTTGGCGAACGCCCGCCAGTAGCGTCGATAGATGCGGCTCTCGACGGTGAGGTTGAAGTCGCCGAGGATGATGAACTGCCCGCCGACCTCGTCGATGTAGCGCCGCGCCGCCGCCGATTCGATGCGCCGCGTCTCGATGTTGCGCTCCATCTCGTCGATCCCGCGGTCGAGGTCACGCCGCCGTTCGACCGACGAGAGTAGTGCCTCGAGGCCGTCGCGCGGCGTCTCGAGGTGGAGGGCGTAGACGTGCACGACCTGCTCCCCGAGCTGCAGGTCGACGCGCAAGAGCTGTCCATCGCTGCCCAGCGCGAACTCCGAGAACCACAGCCACTCGACGAGCTTGACCGGGTAGCGGCTGGCGACCCCGATCGAGCCGTTCTCGGCGACATGCCAGCCGGGCAGCGACGACGCGAGCGACTGCGCCGGATCCCACTCCTCGACCGCGACCAGATCGATGCGCTCGTCGGCGAGCAGGCGGCGCAGCCCCTCGGCGAGCTTGCGATCACCCCCGCAGTTCCAGGTCATCACCGACAGCGGTTTGTCGTCGGGTCCCGCGAGCTGGATGAGCGAGCCGACTGGCACGCGGAGATCGAGGACGCCAAAGGCGGTCACCAGCGCGCAGAGCAGCCAGACCGCGAAGGCGCGCCACGCGGCGAACAACAGGATCGCCGGCAGCAGCGTACCGAGCGGCACGAGCAGCACCCAGCGCGGCCCGAACGCGATCCCCGAGCCCCACCAGGTCTTGTCCGCGAACTGGAGCAACGCGATCGTCGTGAGCACGAGCAAGACGAGCGTCGCCGCAGAGAGCACGAACAGTGCCTTCCGGATGAAGGCGAGCACCTTCTTCACGAAAGGCGCCCCTCCTTGATCCACGTCTCCCACGTCATCGCCGCGTAGCCGACCGTCGCGATCTTTCCGCAGCGCACGATCGGCGTGCGGAGCAGCAGCGGATCGTCGACGAGGTGCTGCTCGATCCGTGGTCCTGTCGGCGCTGCGGCGCGCAGCCCGCGGTCGCGATAGCGCGCCCCCTCGCGATCGATCAGCGCCTCGGCTCCGCCGACCGACTGCGCGATCGAGCGCAGCTCACCCGGCGACGGACCGCGCTCCTTGAGATCGAGAAAAGAGGTCTTGTAGCCGCGCTCCTTCCACCAGCGCTCGGCCTTTCTGCTGTCAGCGCACTTCTTGGTGCCGAAGATCTGGATGAGCGCCGGCACCGTCAGCCTCCGTAGTGTCGCTCGTAGTCGAGCTGGCTGCGCTTGATCACCTCGTGGGCTTCGCCGGCGTCGTAGACCTCGGCGATCTCCACCGGCTGCGCCGCGCCGTCGGGGCCGCGCTTGTAGGTGAGGAAGTAGTGGCGTAGGCGGTCGAGCACCGTCGACGGGCAGTCGAGCAGGTTGTCGAAGTCGCCGTAGACCGCGTCGCCGGCCAGCACCGCGATGATCTTGTCGTCGGCCTGGTTGCCGTCGATCATGCGCAGCCCGCCGATCGGGATCGCGGTGACCAGGATGTCGCCATGCGCGATGACCCGCTCGGTCAGCACGCAGATGTCGAGCGGATCCCCGTCGCCCACGATGCCGGTGCGCTGGCAGCGCTCGGCGCAGCGTCGGCCGACCTCTTCGGCGCAGTAGGTGCGCGGCAGGAAGCCGTACAGCGTCGGGACGACGTTCGAGTACTTCTGCGGCCGATCGATCTTGAGGAGGCCACTCGGCTTGTCGCACTCGTACTTGACCGTGTCGGTAGGCACGATCTCGATGTACGAGGTGACGACGTAGGGCGACTGCTCGCCGATCGAGACGCCATGCCATGGGTGGGCGCGATGCTGGGACGGTCTGGTCATCGGATACCTCGTGCTTGCAGGACTGCGAGAATCTGGTCGCGCCGCGCCTCGAGCTCGTCGGCGTTCTTGACCGGCAGGAAGCGGCTCTGCAGGCCGCTGCGCGGCACGCGCAGGTACGTGGTGGGCAGCGCGCCGGACAGCTCGCCGATCAAGCGCTCGAACTGCAGCGCCGGCCGCTCCTCGACGCGTTTCTCGACGCAGAACCAGCTCCACGCGACGTCGACGCGCAGCAGTCGGCTGGCCTCGACGATCATCGTGTTGGTGTTGAACACCGCGACACGCTGGGGATCGAAGCTCTCGGGGAGACGGAACTCCTCGACAAGCTGGGTTCCGCCACCGACGCGGACCGGGATACCGCCGCGATCGCCGGCGTGCTTGTCGCAGACCTCGACGACGAGCGGCGTGTCGGCGTGCGCGGCGGCACCGATCATCTCGGGGTCGAGCGTCGCCCCGAGGTTGTCGAGGTTGGTGATGACGACATAGCGGCCGCCGTGTGCGACGAAGCGCGCCAGCACACCGGAGCGGCGCAACCCGTCGACGACGTCGCCGTGACCGGTGGCGTGCAAGCTCGGTGCTCCACTGGCGAGGCGGAACAGCGCGCGATCCGAGAGGCGAAGCGACAGGTTCTGGTGAAACGTGTGCAGGCCCGCGAGCGCCGGATCGCCTCCGGCGTGCGAGGCGAGCACCGCCTCGATCGGCGCAGCGGTCGCGTCGCTGACCATCAGCCATAGGGGTGGGCGCGAGCCATAGCGGGCCGCCAGGCGCTGCTGCTCGTGCAGCCGCGCATCGAGGAAGCTGTAGCCCGGCGCGAGCTCGACGAGCGCCTTGACGACCGAGCCCATCCGGGTCGCCATGCCGCCCGCCAGCACGCACAGCGCGACCTGACCGCGCGCCAGCAGCTCCTCGCCGAGCCGGCGTTGCAGCGCCGAGGAACGCCACGTGGTCGGCGCAGGCGGCGGCGCGCAGGGCGCGGCGATGCGGTGGGACCGGCCGACGGTGTGCGCGCGCTCGATCAGCCACTCGTCGCCAAACCCGAGCGTCTTCCACGGCGTGGCGACGTGCTCGGGCAGCGTGCCCAGCTCGCGCCGCAGCGCCGCCTCCCAGCTCACCGTCGACGAGGAGGGCCTCATCGAGCCGCCGCTCGGCGCAGTCGATCGTTGATGGCGTAGCCCAGCCCCTCGTCGGTGGGGCAGCGCTCGGCGTAGAGCCTTGCGTGCGGCGGACGGTCGAGGGCGCGCAGCTGGGCGAAGAGCTGGCGCGCTCCCGCCTCGGTGCTGCCGTCGATCGACAGCGTTCGGACCTCGACGTGCGAGGGCAGGTCGGCGACGAGGGGGCGCCAGGTGAGCACGCCGATCGGGGTCCCGTCCGAATAGTCAACCTCGTTGACCGAATCGACGAGCGAGAGCGGGCGAACCGGCGCGTAGTGCGAGGCGAGCTGCCCAGGCGCCTCGGGGGCCTCGGGCTGCTCGGTGCGCAGCGCCAGCCGCTGTCCCAGACGCTCCTCGATCCGCTCGCGCGGCAGCCCGCCTGGGCGGAGGAGCACGAAGCGCTCGCCCGCCCCCTCTTGGGCCTCTCCGTCGAGCGCGATGACGGTCGACTCGATGCCGAGGCGGCATGGCCCGCCATCGACGATGAGCGGGATGCGCTCGCCCAGCTCCTCGGCCACCGCCTCGGCGGAGGTCGGCGAGATCCGACCGAAGCGGTTGGCGCTCGGCGCCGCCAGCGGCACCCCGAGGCGGTCCAGGATCTCTTGCGCGACGGGGTGGGCCGGCATGCGCACCGCCACGCGCGGCAAGCCTGCGGTGAGCAGGTCCGGGACGGTGGCTCGGCGTGGCAGGACGATGGTGAGCGGCCCCGGCCACAGCGCCGACATGAGATCGTCGAGCCGGTCGCGAAGAGCGGGAGAAACCTGCTCGAGGTCGACGAGCCCGCGCCGCTCGACATAGTCAAGCATGTTGACCGTGTGGCGCGGCACCGCGAGGTGGGCGATCAAGGGATCGAACAGCGGCCGCTCCTTGGCCGCGAAGATGCGCAGGAGGGCCGCCTCGTGCAGCGCCAGCCCCGCCAGCCCGTAGACCGTCTCGGTCGGGATCGCCACGACCTGCTCATCGAGCAGCAGGCGGACCGCCCGGTCGAGGCCGGCCTGGTCTGCAGCGACGATGGGACAGCGAGGCATGTTGCTCGAAGCTAGCCCAGCAGCGCCGCGACAGCAAACTCACAGCAATTTGGATCCCTTCAGAAATCTGAGATCCTCGGTGTCGTATAAGCCTTTGAGATCGCACGCTGGATGCGCTGGCCTCGAACTGGCAAGCTCATGTGCTCGCTTAGCTTACTCAGCCCCTTTTCCGGAGGAACGAGGATGAAACGGAACGCCCTTTTGTGGATCGCACTCGGTGGAGCGCTGGCAGGCGCCCTGGCGGGATGCGATGGTTCGACGACCAAGAACGAACCGCAGCAGATTCAGAACAAGGTTACGCTGACCAACTTCGATTCCTGCCCGGCCCTCGAGACCTATATCGAGGACAACTACGTCAAGCAGATGCAGGACTCGATCGATCAGCAGAAGGCCTATGGCTACGGCTATTGGTATGGGCCGGGCCGCGGGATCGAAGATTCCCAAGCTGCGCCGAGCGCGAACGCCGCCGGTGCCTCGGGCTCGAAGTCGTCCTCGCCGACCTCCTACACCACGACCAACACGCAGGTGAAGGGCGTCGACGAAGCCGACTTCATGAAGAACGACGGCACGCGCATCTTCACCCTCTCGGGCAACAGCCTGTTCGCGACGCAGAGCTGGCCGCCGCAGGACATCAAGTCTGCCGGCCAGATCGCCATCGAGGGCTGGCCCCAGAGCATGTTCCTCGACGAGAAGAACCGCATCACTGTGTTCTCGTCGGTGTGGCTGACCGATCCGGACGCCAACCTCGGCAAGACGGAGAGCGATCCAGACTACTGCTACTACTGCTACTCGGGGGTCTCGGCGACCAAGGTCACCGTCGTCGACGTCAGCGACATGGCCAACATGAAGGTCACGTCCGAGCTCTACTACCCGGGCTACATGACCGACGCGCGGCGCATCGGTTCGTCGGTGCGCGTCGTCGTCGGCGACTACTTCAACTGGCCGGACGGCGTCAGCTACTGGCCCGAGTACGATCCGAACGATCCGAACAAGTACAACGACAAGGCCGTCTTCGACGCGGCACTCGACAAGCTCAAGGTCAGCAACGAGCAGGCGATTCGCGGCAAGGATCTCAACTTCTGGCTGAAGAAGGGCAAGCGCCGCACCGCCGACGGCAAGCTCGTCGACATCGGCTACAACTGCTCGGACTTCACGCAGATGAACGCGCCGACCAAGCTGACGGGCCTGCTCAACATCATCACCGTCAACCTCGACAAGCTCGAGGATCAGGGCCACCGCCTGACCCTGCTCGGCGAGATGGGCACGGTCTACGCGTCGACCAAGTCGCTCTACGTCGCCGAGTGGCACTGGTGGTGGGGCTGGTGGAACCCGGGACAGCAGAACGCCGCCTACATCCACAAGTTCGACATCACGAACCCGGACAAGGCGATCTACCAGGCGTCGGGCACGATGGTCGGCCACATCAACGATCAGTTCTCGCTCGACGAGTACAACGACAACCTCCGCGTCGCGCACACCATTGATACCTGGGAGGCGGATCCGACCGCGACCAAGGATCAGCCGTGGCTCGGCACCTGGAAGACGACCAACCGCGTCACCGTGTTCTCGCAGACCAACCAGTCGCTCGTCGAGGTCGGCACGACCGGCGATCTCGCCGAGGGAGAGCGGATCCAGAGCTCGCGCTTCATCGCTGACAAGGGCTTCGTCGTGACCTTCCGCCAGGTCGATCCGCTCTTCACCATCGACCTCAAGAACCCGACCAGCCCCAAGGTCGTCGGCACGCTCAAGGTGCCGGGCTTCTCGTCGTACATCCACCCGCTCGACGAGAACCACCTGCTGACCATCGGCGTCTACATCCCCGAGCCGACCGATCCGAACCAGCCGACCAACTGGCAGGAGCGCCGGCAGCAGCTCGCGATCTTCGACGTGACGGACTTCGCCAACCCGGTGCAGACCTTCACGCTGACCTCGGGCACGGCGTACGGGTGGAGCGAGGCGCAGTGGGATCACCACGCGTTCAACTACTTCCCGGAGCGCGGCCTGCTCGCCGTGCCGTTCTCGGACTACTCGACGACGTCCTGCGCTGGCACCGACGTCAACTGCTGGGACGGCTACTGGAGCTCGTTCATCTCCGAGGTGCGCGTGTTCAAGATCGACACCAAGACCGGCATCGAGTTCAAGGGCGCGCTGTCGATGGCGGACGTCTACAAGAGCTACGGCACGGCCGACTGGCAGTACTACTACAGCCCGTGGATCCGCCGCAGCGTGATGGCGTCGGACGCGGACGGCAAGGACTTCGTCTACGCGATCTCGGACGCCGGCGTGCGCGTCGCCAACCTGCAGACGCTCGAGACCCTCGGCACGGCTGAGTTTGGTCCGCCGGCGACGGGCGGCGGCACGAGCAGCTCGGGCGGGACGGGCACCAAGTAGTCAAGCACCTGGACCAACGTGAAACGGGGCTCTTCGGAGCCCCGTTTCTTTTTCGGGCTGCTATGGTGAGAGCGATGCGTCGCGCTTGCCTGCTGCTCTTGGTTCCGCTGTCCGTGTCGGTCGGTTGCTCGGTCAACGATCTGGCCTGGCCCGCGATGGGCCCGCTGTCGCCCGAGGGGTATCAGTCCTTTCGGTTCGGTGCTGCCTCGGCGGCGACCCAGATCGAGGAGAACAACCCCAACACCGACTGGTACGTCTTCACTCAGCCCGTCGCCCAGGGCGGGCTCGGCAAGGGCAAGGCCTTCGTCGGCGAGGCATCGCGAGGCTACGCCAACGCCATCGCCGACATCGCGCTACTCAAGCAGGCGGGGCTCGAGTCGTATCGCTTCTCGATCGAGTGGGCGCGCGTCGAGCCCCAGCGCAACCAGATCGACGAGGCGGCGCTGCAACACTACTCCGAGCTGATCGATGCGCTGATCGCCGCCAAGATCCGGCCGATGGTGACCGTGCACCACTTCTCCAACCCGATCTGGATCGACGATCCGCGCGACCTCGACTGCAAGAACGGTCCGACCGACGCGAACCTGTGCGGCCTCGGCCACCCGACGGGCGGCGCCCTGGTCGTGCAAGAGATGGCCGAGTTCGCGCAGCTCCTGGCCGAGCGGTTCGGTGATCGCGTCGACGAGTGGGGGACGATCAACGAGCCGATCAACTACCTGTTCTTCTCGCACGGCACCGGGACGTTCCCGCCCGGCAAGGCCAAGCTCTTCGAGCTCCTCGACAAGTTCGTCCCGACGGCGCGCGACCTGTTCGAGGCGCACGCCCGCATGTACACCGCGATCAAGCAGGCCGACACCAAGGACGCCGACGGCGACGGCGTCGCGGCGGCGGTCGGCATCCCGCTGTCGGTGATCGACTTCCAGGCGTCGCAGAACAACCTGCCGTCCAAGGACGCGACCGACCTCAAGGCCCGCGATACGGTCAAGTATCTTTACCATTACCTGATCGTCGACTCGATGCGGAATGGCACCTTCGACGCCAACCTCGACGGCACCAGCGACGAGGATCACCCCTCCTGGAAGGGCACCATCGACTGGCTGGGCGCGCAGTACTATTTCCGCGCCGGCGTCACGGGCAACCCCGGGCTGCTGCCCGGGCTCGGCCTGACCCCGTGCCTGTCGACGTACGACTTTGGCTCGTGCCTGCCGCCGTCCGATCCGACGCACTGCGTACCGGCGATGGGCTACGACTTCCACGTCGAGGGGCTGTCCGAGATCCTGGTCGACTTCGCGCAACGCTGGCCCGACCTGCCGCTGCTCGTCACCGAGGGCGGCATCGCCACCGACGTGGGCGCGCGGCGGGCCGAGAACGTGGTGCGATCGCTCGAGCAGATCGAGCAGGCGCGCATCCTCGGCGCCGACGTGCGCGGCTACTACCACTGGAGCCTGATGGACAACTTCGAGTGGGTCGAAGGCTTCGGCCCGCACTTCGGTCTGTTCTCCGTCGACTACACGACGTACGCGCGCACCGCGACCGAGGCGGTCGGCGTGCTGCACGACATCGCGAGCAAGCACCGGATGACCCGCGGCCAGCGCCAGAAGTACGGCGGCACCGGCAAGATGACCCCCGAGCCTGGGGTCGATCTCACCTCGGCCAAGCGCTCCTGCTACGGCCTCATCAACTAGCCCGCGACGAGGCCAATCCCGAGCAACACCAAGAAGAGGGCGGCCATCGCCGCCCCGCCGCCCGCCATCACGAGGATCCACGTTCGCAGACCGTCGCGCTTGGGCAGACCTTTGAGCGCGAACGCGGCGCCCGAGATCGCCAGCACAGCCAAGCCGGTCGAGAAGATCACATCCCGGATCGCGACGGCCAGGAGACCGAACAGCAGGCTGGTGATGGCCGCCTTGGTGCGCTGAGGTCCACGCGCGTCGAGCGAAGCGTCGTCGACGCGCCTGGGTGCGCAGGTGACGCACAGGGCATCGCCCTCGCTGGTGTACTCGACCTCCGATCCGCGCAGCGATCGGCCACAGTCGACGCAGGCGACGCTCTCGAGTCGCGGACTTCCGTTCTCCACGGCGCAAAGCATACCTCAACGCCAAAAATTTGCTGTGCCGATCCGCGAGGTCTAGCGTCGAGGCATGGCGATTCTATGCGTTGCGAACCAGAAGGGCGGCGTCGGCAAGACGACCACGGCGATCAACCTCGCGGCGGGCCTGGCGCGACGGGGCCGCAAGGTGCTGCTGCTCGATCTCGACATCCAGGGCTCGGCGACCGCCTCGCTCGGGATCCAGCTCGGCGAGGGCGAGCAGTCCGTCGCCGAGTGCCTCGTCGCTGAGCGTCAGATCGAGCACGTGGTACGCGAGACCTCGACGCCCAACCTCTTCGTCGCGCCGGCAGGCGAGACGCTGGCGACCTGCGACATCCACCTGGCCACCGCGATGGGGCGCGAGCGTGTCCTGCAGCGCTGCCTCGAGACCGTCGTGGACAAGGTCGATCACGTCGTCATCGACACCGCGCCCTACCTCGGCCTCCTCACGATCAACGCGCTCGTCGCTGCCGAGAAGCTGATCGTGCCGGTGTCCTGCGAGTACCTGCCGATCCTCGGCCTGCGCCTGTTCGAGGAGACGCTGCAGCGCATGCGCTCGCGGCTCGGGGCGCGCGCCGAGGTGCTCGGCTACGTGCTGACGATGTTCGACAAGCGCGAGCGCATCACCGTCGAGGTCGAGCAGATCCTGCGGCGGCGGTTCGGCGAGCTCGTCTTCGAGCACCCGATCCGCCACAACACCAAGCACAAGGCGGCGCCGTCGCACCGAAAGACGATCTTCGACTTCGAGGCGGCGGGCGGCAAGGGGCGGCAGGACTACGAGTGGCTCACCGCCGAGGTGGAGCAGCGGCTCGAGGGGCGCCTCGCGGCCGAGGCCCTCGCGGCTCCCTAGCGGCGGGCCCCGAGAAATACCTGAACCCGCCTACATCGGACTCCGCCTACCCTTTTCCGGACGTACGCGTTTCCCCAACCCCGGACCAGAGGAAGGCTTGCATGAAACAAACACATCCGATCTCCCTGCTTTTGCACTCGGTTGTTGCCGCGCTGCTGTTCTCGGCGCAGGTTTCCGTCGCCAACGCGGAGCCCGCGGCAGCCTCGAGCGAGCTGCAGTCCGACTACTCGTCGATCATGTCGATGTCGGTGGCGAGCGACGACAGCGCGTCCCTCAAGGTGGAGATCAACCCGGCGACGGACAATGCGGTGAGCTGCACCTGCGCCTCGGCGGGCGCTGGCTGCTCCGGAGCCTGCCCGAACGCGCCTGGCAAGCGCCGTCAGTGCCGCAACGTCGCCCAAAAGGGCAAGCCCAAGATCTGCAGCTGCACGACCGACTACTAGCGATCCTGGTCGCTCCGCAAACAAGAAAAGCGCGGACCCCATGCGGGACCCGCGCTCTTGACGACAAACGTGGCAGAAAAGCGAGCTTTACGGCTCGCCGCGGCGCTTCGCTTCGCGACGACGACGCTTGCGCGCCTCGCGCATCTTGCGCTTGCGCTTGACGCTCGGCTTCTCGTA
>CAZPEY010000116.1:0-14909 GCA_964585665.1 uncultured Polyangiaceae bacterium
ACGCCATCGACGTGACGCCGAAGAAGCAGCTCGACGACGACGCGACCAAGAAGTCCTAGGGAGTGTCTTCAAAGCTCCGGCCTACTGCGAGAGCTGATTCGCTCCCCAGGCGCAGCGGCCTCGTCGCTGCGCTGCTCGAAATACCCCAAGTATTCCTGCGCTGCTCGCTCCTCGGGCGCCGCGCCTGGCGGCGACTCAGCTCTCTCGCTACGGCCCGAGCTTTGAAGACACTCCCTAGCCCTCGGCCCGACGCGAGCGCCAGCGCTCGTCAGTCGTCCCGTGACGTGGCGTGATCCTCGGGCGCGACGCGGCTCTCGAGGGTCCGCGGTCCGTCGAGCAGATGCGCCGCCGCCTCACGCACCCGCCGATCGAGACGCAGATCGCGCCGCACGTCCGCCAGATCGTGAGCCGGCAACAGCCCGACGAGGCGACAGGCCAGATCGCTCGGAGTGTATGGGTTGAGCACGAGCGCGCGACGCACCTCGCGGCGCGGTCCGAAGCGCGGGCTCTGGAAGATCAGCCGCTGCGCTTCGGGGGTGGTCGGGCGCCGTGCCGCCAGCTCGACCACGTCACGCTCGACGATGCGCGGGTTGCCGAGCAAGATGACGAGCACCGAAGGATCCGGATCGAACAGCAGCAGCTGGAGCTGGTCCCGTCGGTGGCCTCGCGCCATCGACTTGCGCACGCCGAGGGGGCGATCGCGCAGCGCGGGCGGCAGCAGGGGCCGGCCATCGGGCCCGGCGCCGGGCGAGAGCAGGAGGCGCATCACGACCGAGTTGTCGGCCGCGCGCGCCGCTTCGTAGAGGCGCGCCGCGAACTCATAGCCGAGCAGCTCGCTCTCGAAGAGCGCCGTCAGCGAAGCGAGCGCGACGTCGTACGGGGCCCCGAAGCGCGCCCGCTCGACGATCTCGGCGCACAGCGCCACCACGTCTTCGACGGGCAGCGTCGCGAAGATCTCGGCCAGCCGCGCCCGGCGCATCGCTTGCTCGGGCAGCGCGACGAGAAGGACCGCGACTTTCTCGACGTCAAAGCGAATTTGTGCGATACGCTTAGCTTGATGGCCGAGCCTCGGGTAATCAAGCGTTATGCGAACCGCAAGCTGTACGACACGCAGCGCAGTCGCTACGTAACCCTCGAGCAGATCCGCGACATGATCAAGGCGGGCGAGGAGGTCCAGATCGTCGACAACACGACGAAGGAAGATCTCACCGCGGTGACCCTGGCGCAGATCATCTTCGAGGAGGAGAAGCGCACGAGCTTCCTGCCGCTCACCGCCTTGCAGAACATCATCCAGTCCGGCGGTCAGTCGATCCAGACCTTCGCGTCGACGGCTGGCGAGCGGGTGCGCGGCATCTTCCGGCGCAAGGAGGACGGCACCGAGGGCGACGCGGGTGACGCGGCGGCCACCGAGCCGCCGCCAGCGGCGTCAGAGGCCGCGCAGGCGGAGTCTCCGACCAAGCTGCGCGAGTTCCTCGATCGCTCGCAGGCGACGTTCGACGAGTGGCAGAAGAAGGTCGACGAGCGCATCCGGCACGCCGTCGAGTCGGTGCAGCCCTGGAGCGCCCTCGAGCGCGAGCTCCGCAGCCTCACCCAGCGCCTCGCCGAGCTCGAGAAGAAGCTCGAAGAGCGCGAGTAACCCGCCCCGCCTCGCAGCAAGAACCCCCCAAGACTGATCTGGAAAGCAGCGAGGCGCGCGGCGCGGCGTTCTCTAGAAGAACACGCTCGCGGCGAACGAGAACTTGAGCTGGTGGTTCGAGCGGTCGACGATCTTGGTGGGGTCGGTCTTGCCGCAGTTCTGCGCCTTGTCGTTGCAGAACGCGAAGCCAACGTCCGCGGTGAGCGACAGCCAGGCGTAGCTCGCCTTGAGGCCGACGAAGCCGCGCCAGCGAAGGATGTTGTCCTGGGTCGGGAAGACCGTGTTGGCGTTGAGGTCGAGCGAGTTGCCGCCCTGCGCGAAGGCGTCGATGTTCGGCGTCGTGTCGATCACCTGGCCGCGGAAGATGATGATCATCGCGTCGAAGCCGCCGTAGGGCTCGAGCCGCCAGGTGCCCCCGATGCCGAAGTTCTTCGACAGGGTCATGTCCGCCGAGACGATCGTGAGATCCACCTGCTGCGTTCCGAGCGCGCGCGACACGGCGCCGCGGAAGGCGATCGACGGCAGCCACCAGATCTTGTGGTAGCCCTCGTGGATCGCGAACTTCGTGTAGAGCTGCAGCGCGAACATCGACGAGTCGAGGACGTGCGTGAAGCCAGCGCCGATCTCGAAGGACGGCATCGGCAGCCAGATGCCCTTGCGCACCATGAGATCGATGGTCGGCAGATACTTGCCCGAGACGCTGCGGACGCCCTTCTTCCAGAAGTCCGCGGTGTGCGAGATCTGGGTGAAGCTCGACCCGAAATCGACCTGAAAGCCCGACCAACCGAGGGAGTCCGCGGTGGTCAGGTGCTTGGGGGCGAGGACGACGCCGAGCTCGGACATCAGCGAGCGATACATCGTCTGCCGCACCGGATCGGACGGGTCGTTGAGCGCCCCCGGCGCCGGGGGCAACCCGACGATGCGCTCGAGCGTGAGGTTGTTGTCGCCAGCGCGTGCGACGCCGGCAGTCAACATCACCACAGACGCGACCGCGACGAGGACGCTCCGATAGAATGCAGACGAAGGGTTCACCGTCGAGGAGGCTACCTTTGGGGGAAAGATCCTGTCAAGAAAGCCGTGCACGATTCCCGATCTGGCCAAATCAGCCTCGGGAGCCGGCCCGTGTATTGTCCAGCCTTTGCGGGACGCCGAGTCGTGCTAGGTTGCGCGCCCGATGAGCTACACGGAGATCCTCTACGAAGCGCGCGGCCCCGAGGCCCGCATCACGCTCAACCGACCCGACAAGCGCAACCCGATCGGGCCGACGACCATCGGCGAGCTCCTCCACGCGCTCGACCGCGCCAAGCACGATCGCGCCATCCGCGTCGTCGTCATCACCGGGGCTGGCAAGGCCTTCTCGGCGGGCGGCGATCTGTCGTCGATGGGCGGCGGGGGCAAGCCGCTCGAGTCGGGGGCCGCCGAGTCGCGGCTGCCTGGCACCTACGTCGATCTCAACCTCGCCCTGGTTCGCCTCGGCAAGCCGAGCCTCGCGATGGTCAACGGACACGCCATGGCTGGCGGCCTCGGGCTGGTCGTCGCGTGTGACCTCGCGATCGCGGCGGACGACGTTCAGCTCGGCACGCCGGAGATCAACGTTGGCCTGTGGCCGATGATGATCATGTCGACGATCTTCCGCAACGTGACGCGCAAGCGCGGCCTCGAGATGATCCTCACCGGCGATCGGATCTCCGCCGCGGACGCCGAGCGGATGGGCCTCATCACGCGGGCCGTACCGCGCGACAAGCTCGAGACCGAGGTGGCGACGCTCGTCGAGAAGCTGGCCAGCAAGTCGCCCAAGGTGATGGAGCTCGGCCTCGCCGCCTTTCACGCCTCCGCGCCGATGGAGCTCGAGCCGGCGCTGCGCTACCTCGAGGGGCAGCTGATGGCGGTGCTCGGCACCGACGACGCGCGCGAAGGGCTGATGGCCTTCCTCGAGAAGCGCCCCCCCGTGTGGCCGTCGCTCAAGGATCCTGCGTAGCCCGCCGATGGCGTCCTCTCTGCGGGCCGAGCGCTTCGTCGGGCTGCGCTATCTGCTGCGGCCGCGGCGCAGCCGCAGCATCCTGGCGGGCACGCTTGCCTGGGGGGCGCTGACGGTCTCCGCGACCGTCAATTTCCTCGAGCTCGCCGACGTCGTCCGCAATCCGGCCCAGGAGCTCTTCTTCAACCTCTCGGCGCTGCTCATCGCGCCGTCGGCGATCCTGTTCGCCACCTTCGCGCTGCTCAACCTCTTCTCGGTGCTCACCGCGGTGTCGGTCGTCGGCGTCCTGCTCGGGGTCGGTTCGCTCACGGTCGTGTTCTCGGTGACGTCCGGCTTTCTCGATTCGTTCCGCGACAAGATCCTCGGCGTCAACGCGCACGCGCTGGTCATGAAGTACGGCCTCGACTTTACCGAGTATCGCGACGTGATGAAGAAGGTGGACGCCGATCCCGAGGTCCTCGCCTCGGCGCCGTTCCTGTTCAACGAGATGCTCATCGCCAGTGCCCGCGGCTCGACCGGTGTGCTGGTCAAAGGGATCGACCCCGAGCGCACTCCCAAGGTGCTCGACCTCTCCGACAAGCTCGTCGCGCCCGCGAAGATCACCGACCTCGCCTTCGACGCCACCGCAGGCGATGGGGGCCCGCCGCTGCCGGGCATCTTCCTCGGCCGCGACCTGGCCAAGAAGCTCAAGGTCAAGATCGGCGATCGCGTCCGTGCCGTCTCGCCCAAGACCGAGCTCGATCCGCAGAAGGCCGCCGACGCGCGCCCCAGCCTGCGCGAGTTTCGCGTCGCGGGCATGTTCTACTCAGGGTTCGGTGAGTACGATCAGAAGCTCGCCTACGTCGCGCTGCGCGATGCGCAGGCGTTCTTCCCCTACGGCGACGTCGTGATGGGCGTCGAGCTCAAGCTGCGCCACGTCGATCGGGCGCAGGAGACGGCGCAGCGCCTGCTCAAGAGCTTGGGCGGGCACCCGTTCCGCACCCTCGACTGGCGTGAGCTCAACCGCAACCTCTTCGCGGCCGTCGAGATGCAGCGGCAGCTGCTGTTGCTGATCATGTTCGTCATCGTCGTCGTCGCGTCGTTCAACATCATCGCGGCGCTGACCATGCTCGTCGTCCAGAAGACGCGTGAGGTGGCGATCCTGCAATCGCTCGGGCTGTCGCGCGTCGGGGTCGGGCGCCTCTTCGTCACCGCCGGGCTCGGCATCGGCCTGGCCGGCACCATCCTCGGCGTCCTGGAGGGCCTGCTGGTGTGCTGGCTCGTCGGCAAGTACCGCTACGCTCTCGACGCCAAGGTCTACCTCATCGATCAGCTCCCGGTGCGCGTCGAGCCCATCGAGATCGCCCTGACCGTGCTGGCGGCGCTCTGCTTGTCGCTGCTCGCGGCGCTGTACCCTGCCTATCGCGCCTCGGCGCTGTCGCCCGTCGAGGGCCTGCGCTACGACTGAGCCGCGAGGCGGCCCGACCAATCGGGCCGCTTCGACGACGAGAAACTCGACGACGAAAAACTGAGTGCGCCGGCCAGTGGGGTCGCTGGCGTGTCGTGTTTTGCGACGGTTGCATGTCTAACCCTCCGACATGACGTGCACAGCAGGTTGGCACTCGGCCTGCTATCTCGCGAGACAGACGCTTACCGTACAAGGGGAGATTCCATCGATGCGCACTCGCAAGGTCCTGACCGCTCTTTTTCTCGCCTCGGCCGCTGCCGCGCTGCCGGCTTGTGGCAACACCTCTGAAGAGTCGCTCGACCAGAGCGATCTGGTTGGCTCCGATGGGGCCGGCAAGGCGGACGCCAAGGGGAACGTCTACTACTACTCGGTGCGCAGGGACTTCCGGAAGTGCGCCTCGCCGATGTGCGGCGGCTACTTCGTCACCAACCTGAACTTCTCCTCGACCCGCTGTGCCGACGGCTCGTACGCCGACGAGTGCTACGTCGCCGGCGCTGACTTCTCGGGGCTCGGCCTCTCCGACGACGAGCAAGGCGCGGTCGACACCGCGATCGGCGAGAGCCGCGCCCTCGTCCGGGGCTCGCTCGCCAACGTCAAGCAGAGCAACGGCAAGAAGTACGGCAAGCTCACCGCCACCGAGGCGTGGACCGCCCCGAACAGCAACCCGGCCGAGGGCTACTTCAACCGCGTCACCTCGACGCAGATCTACTGCATCACGACGCCGTGCGTGAACCCGACCACGGCCCAGTACCTCAACAGCAAGCTGCCGCCCGTCTCGGTCAAGGGCGTCGAGCTGGCCCTGTCGGGCGCCAGCGACGACCAGATCGCGCAGGGGTTCTCCGAGATGCTGACCAGCGACGGCACGATCGTCGCCGGCTACCGCAAGTACAAGAAGGGCGACAACGGCAAGGGCACCTACGTCGTCGGCTACCAGTTCTACACCAAGGCGCGCCACGTCGAGGATCGCGCCTGCGGCACCCGCGGTGGCGTGCAGTGCAAGGACGGCTTCGTCTGCGATCTCGCCGCGTACACCTGCGGTGAGCTCGACCAGGGCGGCAAGTGCGTTCCGCAGCCCGAGGCGTGCGCCGAGATCTACAAGCCGGTCTGCGGCTGCGACGGCCAGACCTACGGCAACGACTGCGAGCGGCTCGCCGCTGGCGTCAGCAAGCGCGCCGAGGGCGAGTGCCCGTCCGAGTGCAAGCGCACCGGCTGCTCGGGGCAGATCTGCGCCGACCAGGACATGATCTCGACCTGCGAGTATCGCCCCGAGTACGCGTGCTACCAGAGCGCGACGTGCGAGCGTCAGCCCGACGGCAAGTGCGGCTGGACGCCGACCGCCGAGCTGACCTCCTGCCTCGGCGGCTTCTAGCACCGGCGCGGGCAAGCACCCGCTCGAAGGCCTCAAAAGAAAACGGGGCGGTTCCGAAAGGAGCCGCCCCGTTTGTTATTTTTGTGCAGCGCAGCGAGAGATCAGTTGTTCCCGAGCTTGCCCTCGCTCGACTCGTCGTCGAGGTACGCGAAGGTCCGCACCAGCTTGAGCACGTCCTCGCGCTGGCTGGGCGTCAGCCCCGCGAACTCGATCCCCATGCCTGGATTCCGCCCCTCGTCCTGCTCGGGGCGGGGCGGATTGATCCAGATGACCTCGCCCTCGAGCTCGATGATGTCGCCGCCCATGTTGGCCGGGAGGCGGAAGCACAAGGTCAGGCGAGTGCCGACCGGCTCTGGCTGCTCGGTTCGCACGAAGATCCCCATCGCGGAGATGTCCGTGATGTACGCGAACAGGAACGTGTCGTCAGCGCGATAGTCGACTTCGATCGACACAGGGATCCGTTTGTGGATTCGACGATCACTACCCGCGCGGCGATCGCGACCCACCGGCAGCCTAGAACGCCTGCGATCTGCTGTCCAAAAAGTGAAGAGCTTGTTCATAGCGCCGATCCCCCGGCCTCGCGCTTAGCGCGCTGCGACCATGGCGAACAAGAAAAAAAGGCAGCGGTGATCACTTTTTTTGCAACGCATTGCAGCATCGACCTCCGAGGGAGGCGCGGGGCTGCGCACCCAGATCGTCAACCTACTTGACGACCATCCGGCCGATCTTGACGCGGTTCTCGCCGTCGTGATCGCCGCGCGCCACCTTGAGCCGCTTGTCCCCGGCGAAGAGGCCCATGTAGACCTGGTACTGCGCGGTCGGCTGCTGGGCGCGGTCGGGCTTGAGCAGGTACTCGTCGACGATGTACGAGCCGGCGACCCAGTTCTGCGTCGGGAAGCGGCCGCCGACCGGGACGTGATCGCCGTTGAAGCGCGAGCCGCCCCCGTCGAAGTGCATGAACACCTTGTAGTTGCCGCCGAGGGGCTGCAGCACCTTGAAGTAGAGCCGCACGGTGAAGTCGTGCCCGCGGCTCACCTCCGACGGGTAGTCGTAGCCGATGAGCTCGAGCTTGCCCTCGAAGTCGACCGAGGCCGGTGTCTTGACCTGCGGCGGGTTGTCGAGGACGAACTGGCGCAGCGGGTTCTTGTCCTGCTCGGCGCCGCCCAGCTGGTTCGACAGCACGAGGTAGCGCGAGTTGGAGTCGTCGATGACGTAGTACTTGTGCCCGCCCTGCCGCGCGGCCTGATCGAGCGATGCGAGCTCCTCGGCGCCGGCCATGACGAAGACGCGCTCGCTCTTGCTGAGGAAGTTCCACAGCTCATCGAGCGTCGCCAGGCTGCGTGGCGACTGTCCGCCCGAGTAGTACGACGAGCCGGAAGCGTTGAACTTGTACTGCGCGATGGGCGCGTTCGGGTTGAGCTTGCGCGTCGCGCTGTACAGGTCGCGCGACGAGAGGTGCTTGCTCATCTCGGGCACGATGTAGTGCGCGGTGGCGAGCGCCAGGCCGAACAGCACGACGAGCCCGCCGCCGAACAGGAAGCGCCGGCTCTTCTTCTGCTGGTCCTCGGCGGCCTCGGCGGTGGCCTTGGGGGACGCGAGCGGCGCGCCGATGCCGAGGCCGACGAGCCCGCCCCACAGCGCCGCGACGGCGACGAGCGACTGGGGGATGCGGGAGGCGACGCCCGGCCAGCGGATCGTCTCGGTCAGGTGCGCGCTGATGAACTCCTCGGGGGCGACGACGTAGTCGCGCCCGATGAACAGCGCCACGATCCCGACCAGGAACCCCTCCATCGGGAGGGGGCGGTTCTCGCTGAGGAGCTGATCGACGTAGGCCCCGGCGGCGAGCGCGAGGGCGGCGCCGATCGGCGCGATCACCTCGACGGTGGCCGCTACCTGCAGGCTCATCACGCCGTACCCGAGGACGATCCACGCCAGCAGGCCGAGCGCCGCGTAGCGACGGTCGCCCTCTTGACGGAACAGAGCGGCCATCGCGACGGGCAGCAGCGCCACCCACGGGAAGAAGGCAAAACCGAGCTGCTTGAGCTGCGAGGTCCACACGCTGGTGTGGGTCAGCCAGTGCGGGTTGCCACCGAGCGCCCACGAATAGGTCTTGCTGCGCGTACCGAGGAAGAAGAGTCCGATGGTCGCCAGCGCGGCGCCGACGAGGAGCCAGCGCGCTCGTCGGTCGTCGAAGGCGCGCGCTGCGAGCACGACCAGCACCGGCACCATCACACCGGAGAGCAGGCCGACGGTCGCGGCGCCAACCAGCAGGCCGAGCACCGCGAGCCCGAGAGCGAGCATGCGGTCAATCTTCTTGACCATTTGATCCAGCGCGTCGGGCGTGCCGGCGACGAGCAGCCCGCCCACCGCGAGCGTCGTCGCGAGCGAGGGCAGGATGAAGGACGTGAGCTGCCGCGCCGAGAGCAGGTAGCCGGGCGCGACCATGAGGGCGAGCGAACCAAGGAGCGCGGCGCGCCTGCCGAGCAGCCTGCTGCCCACCCAGTACGTCGCAAGGACACCGAGCACGGCGGCGATCGCTATCAAGCCGCGGCCGCCCATCTCGTCGACGCCGATCATTCGAAAGCCGAGCGCGGTCAGCCAGATCGTGCCCGGCGGCTTGCCGCCCGGCGAGGTCAGCCAGGTCGACTTGCCCTCGAGGAGGTTGCGCGCCGCGTCGGCCACCTTGATCTCATGCGGATCCCAGAAGCCGAAGGAGGCGACCCCGGGAAAGAACAGCGCCAGGGCCAGCAGTCCGAGCAGCGGATAGACGCGGCTCGACGCCAGCCAAGGGCTCTCGTCGGATTTGTCGTTGGCGGTCAAGGCGGCGTTCTTAGCGTTGCCCGCGGCGAAAATCAATCGCCCGTGTCGCCCGGCGTCAGCGTCGCTGACCGACGACGATCGAGGCGCCGGGCTCCAGGATCGCGACCCGGTCGTCGAGGCCGCGGAGCGCGACCTCCTCGCGCAGCCAGTCGATGGGCTCCTCGATAGGCTCGTACCCCGTCGGAAACGCCGAGTGTGCGATCGGCACCAGCAGCGGATTGCCGAGATCCTCGCGAGCGAAGAGCGCGTCGAGAGGGGAGAGGTGCTCCTGGCGCATGCCGAGCGGCCGATAGCCGGCGATGGGCAGCAGCGCGACGGCGGGGCGAAAGCGGTGGCCGATCTCGGCGAACGCTGGCTGGTACCCCGTGTCGCCGGCGAAGTAGACCGTGGGACCGTCGCTCTGGATGACGTAGCCGAGCGCCAGGCCTCGGCCGAGGACGCCGACGGTGTGCTGGGCAGGCACGGCGGTCACGGTGATCGCGCCGACGCGCATCTGCTGCCACGGCTCGAGCTCTGCCACGTGGACGAAGCCGAGGGCATCGGCGCCATCGGTGCCGGCCGGGACGATCAGCGTCAGGCGCCGCTCGAGCAGCTCGAGCGATCGGTGATGCAAGCGATCAGGATGCGCGTGCGAGACCAGCACCGCGTCGAGATCCTCGATCGTGCCGGCCGGCAGCACCGCCGGGCGCCGGCGGCGCATGCTGCGGATCGAGGTCGCGAAGCACGGGTCGAAGAGCAGCCGCGCCCCCGCGTAGCGCACCAGCACCGAGGCGTGACCGAGGAACGTGATCGTGCACTCGCCGGGGCTCGGATCCGGGATCGGCGGCGCCACGGGGGGGCCCCAGCGCGCGGCGAAGAGCTGCGAGCCGAGCCAGCGCAGCAGCCAGCTGGCGCGCAGCCCGCGGCGCCACAGGCCAGGTCGAGCGCGGTGGGCGCGCAGCAGCGCGGCGGATCGCTCCGCGAAGCCGCTGACGCTCGACTCGATCGGCGACATTTGACGAAGATATGAACTCGACCGGTCGGCGCTTGGCAACGCAGATGTGACGTGTTACCCACGGCGCCGTCATGGCCGCTCAGGATCAAGGCGACGCGTCCCGGGTACTCATCCTCGGGGGAGGACTGACCGGGATCGGCACCGCGCTGCACCTCGGCCGCCGCCCCTGGATGATGCTCGAGCGCGAGGATCGCCTGGGCGGGCACGCGCGCACCGATGAGACGCGCGGCTTCTTCTTCGACAAGACGGGCCACTGGCTGCACCTGCGCGACGCGGGGATCAAGGCGCTCGTCGAGTCGGTGCTGCCCGGGCAGCTCGTCTCCGTCGAGCGCAAGGCACGCGTCTTCTCGCACGGCGTGCTGACCCGCTACCCGTTCCAGGGCAACCTGCACGGCCTGCCCCCGGCGGTGAACTCCGAGTGCTTGCTCGGCTTCCTCGATGCGCAGATGAACCCGTCGAGCGAAGCGCCCCGCAACTTCGAGGAGTACTGCCTGCAGAAGTTCGGCGTCGGCATCTCGAAGCACTTCATGGTGCCGTACAACGAGAAGCTGTGGGGCGTGCACCCGCGCGAGATCACCTCGGCCTGGTGCTCGCGCTTCGTGCCGGTGCCCAAGCTGCCGGACGTGGTGCGCGGCGCCGTCGGCGACGTGCCGCCCGAGATCGGCTACAACGTCTCCTTCCTCTATCCCAAGCAGGGCGGCATCGAGACGCTGGTGCGCGGCCTCGTCAGTCGCCTCGACGCGAGTCGCATCCACACGCGCTCGCAGCCGGAGCGGATCTGCGTGCGCGATCACGCCGTCGAGCTCGGCGGCGAGCGGCTGCGCTACGGCGCGCTCGTCGCCTCGGCGCCTCTGCCCGAGCTGGTCAAGCTCCTTGACGATGCGCCACGCGAGGTCGTGGACGCCGCCGACAAGCTGCGCTGCACCGCGGTCCGCTACCTCAACGTCGCGACGCGCCGCCCGGCCAAGGCCGCCTACCACTGGCTCTACGTGCCCGAGCGGCAGTACCCGTTCTATCGCGTCGGCGTCTACACCAACGCCGTGCCGTCGATGGCGCCGCCTGGCTGCGGCTCGCTCTACGTCGAGCTCTCCGAGCGCGGGCCGATGCCGTCGCTCGACGCGATCCTGCCCGGCATCGCCGAGGCGCTGGTCGCCGCGCAGGTCCTCGATGCGCCCGACGACATCTTGTTCGCCGAGCTCAAGGAGATCCGCTGGGCCTACGTCGTGTTCGACGAGCACTACTACGACGCGGTCGGCACGATCACGCGCTACCTCGAGAGCGTCGACATCTACCCACGCGGGCGGTACGGCTCGTGGACCTACAACTCGATGGAGGACTGCTTGATCGCCGGGCGACAGGTGGCCGAGCTCCTCCTGCAACCTGCAACCAAGTAGCTGGCACATGGCTGATCCGCTGATCTCGATCGTCATCCCGATCTACAACGAAGAGGGCATCCTCCACGCCGCGGTCGTCGACCTCGTCGACCGCTTGTCGCAGATGCCCTGGAGCTACGAGCTGCTGCTGGCAGAGAACGGATCGCGCGATCGCACCGTCGAGATCGGCAACGAGCTGGCGGCGCGCTACCCGCAGGTGCAGATCCACTCGCTCGGCGAGCCCAACTACGGCAAGGCGCTGCGGCAGGGGATCCTGCGGGCGCGCGGCAAGTTCGTCCTGTGCGACGAGATCGATCTCTGCGACACCGACTTCTACACCCGCGCGCTCGAGATCCTGCGCCGCGACGAGGCCGACCTCGTCGTCGGTAGCAAGGTGATGAAGGGCGCGGAGGACAAGCGGCCCTTCCTGCGCCACACCGCGACGCTCGTGATCAACGGCATGCTGCGCGTGCTCGTCGGCTTCCACGGCACGGACACGCACGGCCTCAAGGCGTTCCATCGCGAGCGCCTGCTCGACACCGTGCGCCACTGTGTCGTCGACCGCGATCTCTTCGCGTCGGAGTTCGTCATCCGCGCCGAGCGCGAGGGGCAGCGTGTCCGCGAGATCCCGGTGCACATCGTCGAGAAGCGCCCGCCCTCGATCAACCTCTTCAAGCGCGTCCCCAAGGTGCTGCGCGACATCACGCGCCTCACCTACGTCATCCGCTTCAAGTAACCGCAGCTCTCACTTCGGTTGGTGGAGATCGCGAAGGAGCTTTCGCGGCAGGCAAGGAAGCGCGCCGGCGAGGCTACTCGGGCAGGAGGAACCCCTCTTTTTCCGTCGGGGGGCGCTTGCCCGGGCGCGGCTTCTGCGCGGCCGGCTGCAGCGTCGCTTCGATGGTCTGGGCTCGGTTGGGCGTGATCTTCTGTGAAGACGGCTTGCGCCCCGGCTCACTGAACGTGACGTCGATCGGCCGGTTGCTCTCGGGCCAGTCGAGGTCGAGCGGAGTCCGCCCGTGCTCCTTGCCATCGATGGTGACCGAGGCGGCGGGCTTGCTGCGCAGCTGCAGCTTGACGCTCGGCGCGGCCAACGGAGTCACGACCGGCGCCGCCACCGGCGCGGAGACCGCTGGCTCGACGATGGGGGGTGGCGCTGCGATCGGCTTCGAGACGACCTTGGGCGTCGCCGCGACCCAGTACGCGACCCCGCCGATCACTCCGACGACGGGGCCGAGCGCGAGCAGCCACCAGCGACGCGGTGCGGAGGCCGGCGGGCGCCCGAGGGCCGGGACCACGCTGGTCGGCGCGTCGAACACCTGCTGCGGTGTATCGAACGGTCGCGGCCGCAGCTTGTTGTCGTTGGGCCGGCTCGGCGAGCTCGACCGATCGCCCTGGGGATCGTTCTGACGACCGCTGGTGGGTGACCCGGTCGCGACGCGCTGGCTCGGCTCGCGCGGCCGCGAGGGCAGAGAGGTCTGAGCGCTCGGTGAGAGCAGCTCGGTCAGCTCGGTGCGCAGCTCATGAACGTCGCGATGGCGCCGGTCCGGCTCCTTCTCGAGCATCTTCATGATCACCGCCGCGACGCGATCCTCGATGTGCAGCGGCAGCGGCAGGGGATCTTCGTAGACGTGCTTGATCATCATCGCCCGCCGCCCCTCGGCCTCGAAGGGCAACCGACCGGCGAGCAGCTCGTAGAAGATCACGCCGAGCGAGTAGATGTCGCCACGCGCGTCCATCGGGTTGCCGAGCGCCGCCTCGGGCGGCAGATAGTGCGGCGTGCCGACCACCTCGCCGGTGCGCGTCAGCTTCGACGACTCGTCGGTCGACAGCGAGCGCGCGAGGCCAAAGTCAAGGACCTTGACGAAGTCGCGCCCAGGCGTGCCGTCGAGCACGATGATGTTGCCCGGCTTGAGATCGCGGTGAACGATCGATAGCTTGTGGGCGGCCTCGAGCGCGTCGCACAGCTGCAGCGCGACCCGGACCATCCGCTCGACGGAGAACGGCCCCTCTTCGCGCAGGACATCGGAGAGCTGGCGCCCGACGAGCAGCTCCATGACCAGATAGAGAAAGCCGTCCTCGGTCTGGTTGAAGTCGAGGACCGTGACGGTGTTGGGGTGCTGCAGCCGCGACGCCAGCTTGGCCTCGCGGAGGAAGCGCTTGGCCGCCTCGCGATCGGTGTTGTGCTTGGGGTGGATGACCTTGACGGCGACCTCACGCCCGACGGAGTGCTGCCACGCCAGGTACACGGCGCCCATGCCGCCGGCGCCGATGCGGCGCTTGAGCGTGAAGCGACCGTCGAGCTCGCGGCCGAGCAGCGGGTCCTTGGGGTTGGCGAGGCGAACCAGCGCGGTGCCGTCGATGGGGCAGCGCTTGTGGGTGTTCTCGAAGATCTGGTCGCAGGTTGGACAATACAGCTCCGCCGCCGGAGACTCGACGGCCTGCAGGTGCGGCGGGCTCTCCGTCGACGACGTCACGATCTAGAAGCGACCTCCGACATGGAGCGAGCCTCCCCCGACCTCCGGAACCAACCGAAGGGACACAGAACTCGATCTTGACGCGGGAAGCTTGAATCCGGCAACCAGTATTCCGACACCCGCGAGCGCGACGATGCCCGTGGAGACGAAGAACGCCGGATATCGCACATAGTAGACGTTGTGCTTCGTGTCGGCGAACGCGGCGCGCGTCGGCTCGTCGACGGCCTTCTTGCGCTGATCCTCGAGCTCGAGCTTGCTCGGAATCCAGATGATCGCTGCGACGAGCGCGCCGATGCCGAGCAGCGTCCCGCCGGCGATCTTGAGCGAGGTCCGTCCCGTCGCCGGCGCCTTCGGTGCGGGCAGCGGTGCGGCGACCGCAGAGGGGGGCGCTGGCGTGGCCGTGGGCGCCGGTGCGACTGGCTCGGGTGTCGCTCGGGGCGGCGCGACGGGTTCGGGGACCGGTACGCGCTGCAGCGTCACCGCAAGCCGCCCCGACTTCCCGACGAGCTTGAGCGTCTTGCGCTGCGGCACGAAACCCTCGCGGCTGATCTGAAACTCCGCCTCGCCCGTAGAGAGCCAGACGGTGCGCGGTGTGGTGAACGTCTCGTCCTTGGCGAAGCCGACGACCTGAACGTCGGCGCCCGCCGGATCGCTGACGATCTCGACGGCGGTGTAGCCGCCCTGATTGAGCGTCTCGAGCGTTCGCTGGTAGCGCGCCTCGACCCAGGCGGGCAGCGGCCCGGTGGCCCTCGAGCGACACTGCTCGAGGAACAGCAGCGCCTGCGGGTAGCTCTTCAGCTGCGCGTACGCCAGGCCGA
>CAZPEY010000117.1:0-14830 GCA_964585665.1 uncultured Polyangiaceae bacterium
GCGCGCTGCGGCAGGTGGTGCGCGATGCTCTTCATGGTGCGCTCGTACTGGTTGCGCAGGCGAACCCAGGCGCGCAGGTCGACACCGATCGTCATCGCCAGGCCGAGCGCGAGCGCGGGCGCGACGACCAGTCCGACGAGCGTCGGAGCCCGCCGTCGGTGCAGCAAGAGGCCGCCGGCAAACGCCAGCCCCGCCGACGCGAGCGTCGCGCGCAGGATGACGAGGCGGCGGAGCGGCGGCTGATCGCTCGTCCCCTGCCAGAGCCAGACGCACAGCAGCGCGCCGCCGACGGCGGCCAGCGCGAGGGCGAGGCCGCGGCGCTCGAGTGGCTCGAGCGCGAGGACGACGAGCGCGACGCCAAAGGGCAGCACTGGAAAGAGGTAGCGGAGATGCAGGATCGGGAAGCCGATCGCGTAGGCGGGCTGCATCTCGGCGCGCAGCCCGAGGACCCCGAGGAGCGTCACGATCGTCGCCGCCGAGAGCCAGACCGCGAGGCGCTGCACCGGCGACTGGGCGCGCGCGAACACCCCGAGCACGAGGAAGGGCGCGCTCTGCAGGCCCGCCTTGATCGCGTAGTCGAGGAGCAGGTAGCCGCGCCCGTCGACCGGGCGGGCGAAGTCGGTGCGCCCCAGATCGACGAGGCCGATGTCGACCACCAGCGCGAGCACCAGCTTGGCGATGCGCAGCGACGGCAGCCGCAACACCGGGACGACCAGCAGCGCGGTCAGGGCGGCGAGGGTCGCGCCGGCGGCGAGCCACGCGAAGCGTCGCTGCCTCCGCAGCGCGACCAGGGCGCCAGTGGTCGTCGCGACCACGGCGAGCGGCGCGCCAGCGAAGCGCAGCAGCGCCCCGAGGTTCTGCCGATCGACGCCGGTCGCGGCGCAGCTGGCCCAGTCGCAGGGGGCCGCGGCGAGCGGGTTGGGCGTGCCGTAGCGGACCAGGTTGAGCGCGATCGTGGGGGCGAGGCCGACGAGCAGGCCGAGCGCGAGCGGCGCGAGCGAGCGACGCTCCAGCCACGCCACGACGAGCACCAGCGGTCCGACGAGCGGCCCGACCATGACGTGCGTGGAGACGGCGAGGCCGAACAGGAGCCCGCCGGCGATCGCGCTGCGGCGGGGCGCGGCGCTCGTTGCTGCGCTGCACAAGAAATAGGCCGCGCCGACCAGCAAGAGGGGCACCAGGGTGTAGCCCGACACCGCGTGCGCGAGGCCGGCGACGGGCGTGGCGAGGAGGAGGAGATACGGACCGAGGACCGCGCGCCGCTCCCCGACGAGCAGCGCCAGCCAGCGATAGAGGGCGACGGCGAGCAGCGCCAGCAGGACGAAGTTCAGCCGCAGGACGCCGCGCACTCCGTCGAGCAGATACGCGGGGGCCGCGAGGTACGCGTAGACCGGGCCGTACATACCCCACAGGCGGTCGCCGACCAGCGTGTTCCAGCGCGCCCGCAGCTCGGGAAACTCCGCGGCCGGCCCGTTTTGGGTATAAGGGAGGCCGTGCTCGGCGACGCCGCGGATCATCTCGAGGTAGGTGCGGCAATCGCAGCTGATGAGGCTGCGCCACGGCACCCACCACGCCGCGACCGCGAGCGCCACGAAGAGCGGCGCGAGCAGCAGGGCAGGGGAGCGCCGCAGAGGCGGACCAGACGGCATTGTCTCTTGTCGTCGCGCATATCAAAATGGGGAGCAGTGGTAAAGCGTGCTCTCCTCGGCTTGTTTCCGGGCCTCGTCGCTGCGGCGACGCTGGGCGCGGCGCCTTTGCCGTGTCGCGCCGAGGCAGAGGCGCTCTCCCCCGTCGAGCGCTGCCTGAAGGAGGGCGATCGCCTGCTGGACCAGGTCCGCCAGGAGCAGACGCTGGCACGTCGCCTGACGCTGGCTGCCGAGGCGCGGGCCCTGTGCGAGAAGGCCGAGAAGCTCTCGCCCGAGGATCCCAAGCCGCTGCTCATGCTGGCTCGCAGCCACCTCGTCTCGTCGCCCGAACACCCCGAGCAGTGCCTGCCCGACGCGTGCGAGCGCGCGCTGCAGCTCCTCGCCAGAGCGCGCCGCCTCGATCGCACGCTCGAGCACGCGCCGCGGATCGCGTTCGACACCGCGATGGTCTACTCGCGGATGTCGCGCTTCGAGGAGGCGGTCGCCGAGTACGATCAGGCGATGCGCTACGCCAGCGACGTGCGGCTCTGGGATCGCTGGTTCGACTCGTTCGACGACTCGATGCTGTGGGGCAACTCGGCTGAGAGCTTGATGGCGCTCGGTCGACTCGAGGAGTCCGTGCGTCGCTACCGCAAGGCGGTGGCGGCCGCCGAGCCGGGCAAGCTCGCGTGGGCGCTCGGCCTGTGGGGGCTCGGCGTGGCGCTCGATCGCGACGGTCAGGTCGAGCTCGGCCGCAAGGCGATCCGACAGGTGCTCGACCTCGATCCGGCGATGGGGCGGCTCTTCGACGAGGGCGTGTTCTTCGAGCCGCCCGGCGACATCTGGTACTACACGGCGCTCGGTCATGAGGTCGCCGGCGATCTGCCGCGCGCCATCGAGCATTTTCGCCGCTTTCTCGTCGAGGCACCGCGGTCCCAGTACGCCGCCGCGGCGCGCCGTCACCTGCAGTTGCTCGAGCGTGAGCGGGTGCCCAAGAGCCCGTCGGGGGCCCTGCTGATCGCGAGCGCCTCAGGGGATCCGGATCGCTGGGTCGAGTCGGTGCGCAGCAAGTTCGAGCGTCACCTGCCCGAGCTTCAGCTCTGCTACGATCGGACCCTGCAGAAGGTGCCGCACTCGCGCGGCCTGGTGCGCTTCGTCGTGACGTTCACCGAGAACGGCATCACCGCCGACGTGATGCCCAAGCCGGGGCCGCTGACCCAGGCGTTCGCGCAGTGCGCGCTCATCACGATGTGGGGCTGGCGCTTCGAGTATGTCGGTGGGGCGCGCCCCGAAGCGGCGGTCATCATCGAGCTTCAGGGCAAGCGGTGAGGGATCGCGGCGCCGGCCTCGCGCCGGCCCTCCTCGCGTCGGCGGTCGTGCTGGGCATGCTGTCCACGGGCGCGACGGCGCGCGCCGACTGGAGCGACTATCGCGTCGAGCAGCGCTGCTGGAAGCTCTCCGACACGCTCTTTCGATCCGACGCGGCGGACTGGGCTCCGGCCCGCATCGCCGAGGTCGAGACCTATTGCCAGGGCTCGCTGCCCGGCCTCCTCCTCCTCGCGCAGCTCCGCCTCTCGACGGGAGAGTTCGACGAGGCGCGCCGCCTCCTGACGATCGTCGACGGCATGCCAGGGGCCGAGCGCTCGGGCCGGTACCTGTTCTGGCGCGGCTACCTGGCAGCGCGCGACGGGGACTACGTGCGCAGCCTCCTGGCCTACCGCCGGGCCGCGGGGCAGGGCGGGGTCGAGGCCTGGGTGCTCGACTACAACAGCGCCGACGCGCTGATGGCGCAGGGGCGGCTCGAGGAGGCGATCAGCAGCTACCGACGGGCGCAGCGCGGTCGCCCTGACAGCCGCGCCGTGGCGCTCGGCCTCGCCGTGGCGCTCGATCGCTCGGGCGACGTCGAGGGCGCGCAGCGGACCCTGCAGCAGACGCTGCGTGGCGAGCGCCGCCCCGACCGCGCCTGGCCGCGCGGGCTGGTGCTCTTTCCCGTCGAGGAGGAGCACGTCTATCGGGCGCTGCTTCTGGCCCACCTCGGACGCGCCAAGGAGGCGTGCGAGGAGCTGGCGCGCTTCCTCGAGCTCCAACCGCAGTCGCCGTACGCCGCGCACGCTGCCGAGCGCCTCGCCGCGCTCGCCCTCGTCGCTGACCGCCATCGCTGACGAATCGGCTGCCGTTTTGCGCCCGGGATGCTATATGTCGAGGAGGTGCGCTGACCTTTCGGGGCGGTGACACCGAACGCACGGTAGTAGAAACGGCAACCACAAGACCGCTTGGATCCCTCGGACCGAGACGGAGGTTTACAGATGCAGCGCGGCAAGCTCACCGCTCCGCAGATTCGCAAGCGCAAGACGAGCGGCCCCAAGCTCGCCATGCTGACGGCCTACGACGCCAGCTTCGCGCGGCTCCTCGATCAGGCTGGCGCCGACATTCTCCTCGTCGGAGACTCGCTCGGGATGGTCGTCCAGGGTGGCGGCACGACGCTGCCGGTGACGATGGAGGAGATGATCTACCACTGTCGCTCCGTCGCGCGCGGCACCGAGCGTGCGCAGGTGGTCGGCGACATGCCCTTCATGTCGTACCAGGCCAGCCTCGAGGACGGCATCCGCAACGCCGGCCGCCTCGTCAAGGAGGGCGGCGCCGAGGCGGTCAAGCTCGAGGGCGGCGCCGAGTACGCCGAGCTGGCGCGACGCCTGACCCGAATTGGCATCCCGGTCATGGGGCACGTCGGCCTGACGCCGCAGTCCTATCACCAGCTGGGCGGCTGGAAGGTGCAGGGGCGCGGGCAGGCGGCGGCCGACAAGCTCGTCGACGACTGCAAGGCGCTCGACGAGGCCGGCTGCTACGCGATCGTCCTCGAGATGATCCCGAGCGAGCTGGCCGAGCGAGTCACCGCCGCGGTGAGCTGTCCGACGATCGGCATCGGCGCCGGGCCGAGCTGCGACGGGCAGGTGCTGGTCATCTACGACCTCCTCGGGATGAACGAAGAGTTCCGGCCGCGCTTCGTCAAGCGCTACGAGAACCTCGGGGTGCGCGTTCGCACCGCCGTCGAGCAGTACGTCACCGAGGTGCGCTCGGGCGTCTTCCCCGACGTCGAGCACTCGTTCGGCAGCGAGGCGCCCAGCGAGGCCCCTGCCTATTCGTCCGCCAAGGCGGCCGCTGGGACGACCGGGCGTGATCGCGATCCCGATGCTGCGGGCGCGGCGTGCATTCCGCTGCCCGTCCGCCCGCGCAAGGTGTAACGTCCGTCGTCAGCGACGATGCTGCAGACCAGCGACAAGCAGACCCTCCGCGACACCCTTGCCACCTATCGCCGAGCGGGAGAGCGGATCGCCTTCGTGCCGACGATGGGCTTTCTCCACGCCGGGCACCTGGCCCTCATGCAGCACGCGCGGACGCTCGCCGATCGCGTCGTCGTCTCGATCTTCGTCAACCCGACGCAGTTCGGACCCAACGAAGATCTGAGCCGCTACCCGCGCGATCCCGAGGGAGACGCCAGCAAGGCGGGCTCCGTTGGCGTCGATCTGATCTTCTCGCCCGAGCCGGCGACGATGTATCCGACCGGCTTTCAGACCTATGTCGAGGTCCGCGAGCTCGAGCGCGGCCTGTGCGGCGATCGGCGCCCCGGCCACTTCGTCGGAGTCGCGACGGTGGTGTGCAAGCTCTTTCACCTGGTGCAGCCCGACGTCGCGGTCTTCGGCGAGAAGGACTATCAGCAGCTCCAGGTGATCCGGCGCATGGTCAAGGATCTTGACCTCCCGGTCGAGGTCGCGAGCCTGCCGACGGTGCGCGAGGCCGATGGGCTGGCGATGTCGTCCCGCAATAGCTACCTGTCGCCGACCGAGCGGCAGACGGCGCTCGCCTTGTCGCGCGTGCTGCAGGCGGCGCGTCGCGCGGTCGCGGAGGGCGCGACCGATGGCGCGATGGTGCGCGCCGCGGCGCAGGCGGAGCTCGAAGCGACGCCGGGCGTGCGCGTGGACTACGTGGAGCTGCGGGACGCGGAGTCGCTCGAGACGGTGGCGGGGGAGATGCCCGGGCGGGCGGTGCTGGCGGTGGCGGCCGGCGTCGGCAAGACGCGCCTCATCGACAACGTCGTGCTCGAGCGGGGACAGCCTGGGGAGACGCGATCGAGCCCGACCTAGACCTTGTCGGCCTCGGCCTTCTTGCTGCCTTCCGAGCCGCCGTCGTCGAGCTCGACGAACGCGCCGAACAGACCGCCGACCACCGGGATGGTCAGCAGCGCGCCGGTCAGCGGATAGGCACCGACGGTGAAGAGCGAGGCGTTCGGCGTCGGCAGGAGGTAGAGCGCCAGCGCCCCGAGGCCACCGCCGATGACCGCGCCGAAGATCGCCTTGATCGCGGGCGTCCACAGCGTCTCGGCGCGCCAAGGCGCCTTGCCAGCGACGACGCCGACCAGCGCGCCGGTCAGGATGCAGGCGATCATGGTGAAGAACGAAGTGACGAGCCCGACGCTGAGCGCGCCGTAGGCAGCCAGTCCACCGACGACCAATCCCTTGATGAGGCCAATGATCAGGCGAATCATGTCGATGCTCCTTCTCTTAGAAGAGCATACGCCAGCCGGGGTGCAAGTGTTCCCCGAACGCGCGCCGGCGTTCGTGTGACAGCGCGCACGGATGTAGGGAAGAGGCGGTGGAGTCAGACTACGGGCTGACGGCGGCGAGGCGCTCGTCGGTGGCGAGCAGCTCCTTGACGGCGCGCGCGACGTGCTCGCCGAGCTGGGGTCGCAGCTCGGTCGGGCAGGGCGGCTGTCGAGGCGGCAGCGCGGTCGGGTCGACGCGCTTGCCGCCGACGAGGAGATCGACGGTGACGGAGGCGAAGGTCGCGGCCGGTCCGAAGAGCTCGCCGACCTTCTGGCCGCGCTCGACCGTGCTGCCGACCCGCATCGTGGGCAGCGGCCGGAAGGCGCCGCGCAGCGTGATCGACAGGTCCTCGTGGTTGATCGTGATCGAGGCGCCCTTGGCCGTCTTGCTGACGAAGACGATGCGCCCCTCGCTCATCGCTTGCACCGCGCTGCCGACGGGGGCCCGCCACTCGCCCTTGTCGCTGCGCTCGACCCGTCGGGTGGTCCCGTCGAGGAGCGGCTGCACCGGGGTCCGCAGCCAGCGGCGCAGGGCGGCGTCGCCGCGCTCGGTGTAGTAGCGGCCGCTGCCGATCGGGAACTCGAAGGCGCGCTGCAGGCCGCGGCGCTCGCTCTGCCACTCGAGTGCCCGCACCTTGCCGTAGCGGTAGAGCTGACCATTGATGTCGAGGCGATCGGCGAGGACGCGGACGCGGTTCTTGCCTTCGGTGCGATCGCTCTTGTCGTCGAGGTCGAGGTCGCCGCCGAGGATCGTCGCTGCCGCCGGAGCGAGCCGATCATGGGCGGGCAGGCGAACCAGCGCCTCGGGCAGCGAGTTGCCGACGGAGCCGGTCAGCGCGACCCGCCGCAGCTTCTGCCGTCGCTGCTCCGCGAGCTCGTTCCACTGCTTGCCCTCGCGGCGGTAGTACGCGCAGTCCCCGTTCTTGGCGACCAGATCGATCGCGACGATCTGACCATCGGTGCCAAGGCCGACGTGGACGGTGGTCGAGCCTCGCTCCTTGTCCTCGAGCAGCGCCACCGGCAGGGCCGCGGGCGGCAGCCCGGCGTCGGCGAGGCGCTCGCCGATGGTGCGCCCGTCGCCGTCGAGCGTCAACCAGCGCGGCGCGCCGCTCGGCAGCGGTGGGTTCTTCGGCCGCGCCGCCGCCGTGGCCGGCTCGGCGCCGATCGCCGCGGACGGCAGGACGCCGCGCCGATCGCCGTCGGCTCGTCGCTGCAGCTCGGGCAAGCTGGTGCGCTTCCGCCAGAAGAACACGTAGGCGTTGGCGGAGATCAAGACGCCGAAGATCGCGGTCATCTGCGCGCCGGCCACGAGACGCTTCTCGAGCCCGCGACGACGACGATAGGAAGTGGTTCGGGTTCTGGCCATGGTGGGCGCCACGCTGTGAGGAGAAAAGCTCCCCACTCTTTCGGTTATCACGCGTGGATCGAGCGACCAAATTTTTTGCGAGAAAAACCGATCTTGGCGGATCAGATGTAGATCTTTTGTAGATCTTTGCCGCGTTTAGTAAAGCACCTTGACCAAGGTCAGGCCCTTGGCGAGCGCGGTCGGACCCGCCTGCAGGCGATCGCCACTGCGCAAGAGATCAGCGACGTGCTCGGGCGCGCGCTTGCCGGCGCCGACGTCGACGAGCGTGCCGACCATGATGCGCACCATGTTCTTGAGGAAGCCTTCGCCCTCGACCTCGACGGCGATCTGGTCACCGTGCGCCGTGACGTCGACCCGATGGACGCGCCGCCTCGTGGTCAGGCGCTCGCAGTCGGCGGCGCGGAACGCGCCGAAGTCGTGGTAGCCGACGAAGGCGCGCGCGGCGCGGCGCATCGCCAGCACGTCGACCGGCGAGGTCAGGCACCACGCGTGCTGGGTGATCTCGGGCGCCGCGATGCGGCTGCGGTGCAGGCGATAGCGATAGAGCTTGCCGACGTTGGAGAGGCGCGCGTCGAAGGTCGGCGGGACCTCCCGCACGTCGAGGATGCGGATGTCGTCGGGCAAGGTCGAGTTGAGGCCGCGCAGAAAGCCGTAGGTCGAGATCGTCCGCGTCGTGTCGAAGTGCGCGGTCTGCCCGAGGGCGTGCACCCCCGCGTCGGTGCGCGAGGCGCCGCGCAGCGGCTGCTCCTCGTGCGTCATCCCGCGCAACGCCGCCTCGATGCTGCCCTGGATCGACGGGCCGTTGTTCTGGCGCTGCCAGCCGACGTAGGCGGTGCCGTCGTACGCGATGGTGAGCGCCAAGCGTCGCATCGCGGAGACTAGACCGCGATCAGAACTCGAATGCGAGCCCGATCGAGTAGGTCAGATCGGTCAGGCGCATCCGGTTCTTCTGACCGAAGCCAGAGTAGTCCATGTAGTTGAGCTCGGCGAACAGGTACGCGTGGTTGATGCCGAGCTCGGAGTCCATCGTCCGCGCCGTCGGCGGATCGATGACGTCGAGCTGAAACGCCAGGCCCGGGCGCGCCGTCCAGCCCCAGGTACCGCCGGCGCCCTTCTGCGTCTTGCCGCCGATGTTCGCGGTCGCGATGTCGCGCGCGCCGCCGCCGCCCTCGATCCACCAGAACGCATAGCCGATGCCGATCTTGGCGTAGGGGACGAGCGGCACGCGCCAGCGCTTGGCGAGGTAGTCGAAGCGATAGACCGCGAGCAGCGCGACCGGCAGCACGTTGAGCGCGGTGCGATCGCCCGAGCGCGTGCAGCCCGCGCCGACGAGTGGATCGCAGCTCGCGTTGCCCATGCCGTCGGGGTAGCGAAAGCCCTTGGCCGAGTTGCGGAAGAAGCCGACGTTGAGGCCGAGGCCGAGCGTCCCGACCTTCTTGAGCAGCTGCACGTCGAACTCGATCTCCGTCAGGAGCTGCGCCTTGGGTTGCTTGAGCGAGGTGACGCCGTCCTTGGTCTGCACCGAGCCGAACAGCTCGGCGTACGGTGCCCCGACGCCGGGGGCGGAGTCGATCTCGGGCGAGTACGGACCGAACTTGAGCTCGAACGCGAACCACTGCGGCGAGGCGAAGTCGCGCTTCTTCTTCTCGATGGTCGGCGCCGGGCCGAGGGCGCGGGTGCGGCCGATCTCGGCGTGGGCCGCGGGCAGCCCAACGAGGGCGGTGAGCAGCGCAGCGACGGTGGCAATCTGGGCGGGCGTGGCGAGACGGAGGCGAGTCATCAGGCGCGCTCCCACCACTGCTTGATCCGGCGACGATTGTAGATCGCGAGACCGACGACGAGCAGGACCAGCGAGGCGATGCCTGAAGGGCCGAGCTCGCCGGAGGCGACGCAGAAGCCCGACGCGGTGCCGCCGTCCGACGCGTAGCGACGGTAGAAGTCCTCGACTGGCTCGGGGGTGGCGGTGAGCACCGACGAGGGGGTCACGTTGCCGTACGAGTCGACGGCGAGGACGGCGAAGACGTAGCTCGTGCCGTTGACGAGGCCGCCGATGCGTTCTGAGAAACCCTTATCGATGGTCGTGGTGCCGACTGGGATCGCCTTGCTGCAGATGTACGCGGGATCCAGGCTGGTGAACGGCGACGGTAGGCTCGTCGAGGTTACACCCCGAAAGCCCGTGGCCGGCGGCAGGAGATCGCCGTCGGCCATGTCGGGAACGGCGCTCCCCGGATCCGCCATGTCCGGATCGGGCGGTGGCTGCAGGCCGAGGTCATCCCCAGCCGCCTCGGGGTGGAAGGTCGCTGTTCCAGGATTCATGTCGACGGCGGCGGTGCTCCCCATGTCGCCCGCAGCGATCGAGTTGCCACCCACCGACAGTGTGTTGCGCTGCCGGAAGTCACCGCCGGCCAAGCACGTCGAGTAGGCCTGCTCGCTCGACTTCTTGTTGGGGACGGGCTGGCCGTCGGCGCTGGCGCAGAGCAGCTGGTAGTAGAGCGGCTGCAGATCAGTCGCCGCTGGCGGCTTCCACTTGACCGTCACCGCCTCGTCGCCGCTGTCCACAGACGGGCTGCCCGGTGCTGCAGGCCCGGTGTTGTTGATGTTGGTGTTGAGGGTACACGTCGCCAGCGGGCTGGTTGGATCTTTGAAAATGAACAGGTAGATCGAGCGCGACTGGGTCGCGCCCGTGCACGAGTTGATGGTTGGCGCCGACAGCGACGAGGCCGAGATCGGAGTGCGGATGATGACGTTGGTCGAAGCGACGCCGGTGATGAAGCTCTGCGCCTGCAGCGTCGTCGCGATCTTCTGGCAGGTGGTGAGGTTCGGGTTGGTGCGCGTCGTGTAGCTGTCGCAGCCGTTGCCGACCCACAGCTCGAGCGAGGAGCCGTTGGCGTCGGCGGGGAGGAGCTGGGTGAGGAGGATCTCGAGCTGCAGGTCGTTCTGATCGGTGGCCGGATCGTCGCAGAGGCACTCGGCCTGGCCGAACACGTTGCCGAGCGACGCGGCGTTGACCGAGACGATGTTGCCGGAGCGGTAGACGCCGATGCCGACCGAGCCGGTCATCGAGCCCGAGCAGGTGCCAGCGCTCGAGGTTTGCGCCCAGGCGGCGCCCGAGCCAAGGCCCGCGAGCAGGTGGACAGCAGCGAGGAGCAGCAGTGGGCGAGCGCGCATGGTGTTCGAGGGCGTGCTTGTGCAAAGCAAGTGCCGGCGCCAACTGTCGATGGTTCTTGAGGTGCTCGGGGGTGGATCTGTCATCTCGTCTTTATCGACGCACGACGAGTGACAAACTGTCAATCGAGGAGGAGCGGGCTACGGCCTGGGCGGCGGCAACCGGCGCAGGGTCGCGGTGACCTCGGCGGCGAGGCGGATCAGCACCGAGAGGACGAGCGCCTCGCGGCCAAAGCGCATCGCATAATAGCGCTCGACGAGCGCGCCGAGCGGCGCCGCGACCGGGCTGTCCTCGACGGCGAGCCGGTGCTGGAGCGCGCGCAGCGTCTCGCCGGCCTGCTTGCGGTGGCCGTGGCGCCCGAGCTCGGCGACGAGCTTGTCGATGAGGCGCTCGAGCTTGGGGTCGGTGAAGTGCGGCCGATCGTCGGCGGGCTTGCGGCGGCGCGCCCACACGACCAGCGCGATCGCCGCGAGCAGCGAGGCGACGATGAGCGCCGGGCGCTTCCAGCGACCGAGGTCTCCCTCGGTGCCGCTGCGGCTGCGCTCGGGCGCCGCGAAGCGCCACATCTGCTGCACGACGGCGGCCTGCTTGGCCAGGTCGTAGTCGATGACCCACTTGAACCAGGCGAGCTCGACGGTGTCGAAGAGGCGCCGCACCGTGCCGAGCAGCGACTGGACGTTGGCGGCGCCGCCCGACGGCGTCGGGTCGAAGGTCACCCAGCCGACGCCGTCGAACCACGCCTCGACCCAGGCGTGCGCGTCGCCCTGCCGGATCGCGAGGTAGCGCCCGTACTCGTTCCACTCGCCGCCGTAGAACCCGTTGACGCTGCGCGCCGGGATGCCGAGGGTGCGCAGCATCACCGCCAGCGACGAGGCGAAGTACTCGCAGTGCCCCTTCTTCTGGACGAACAGGAAGTCCTCGATGGGCTCATAGCGCTCGTCGCGCTGCAGGTCGAGCGAGTACGCGAGCTTGGTCTGGAGGTAGCGCTCGATCGCCCGCGCCTTGCCGTAGGGCAGCGGCTCGCTCGCAGTCAAGGACTGCGCCAGCTCGGCGATGCGCGGCGGCAGATCGGCGGGCACCTGGAGGTAGGCGCGCAGCTCGGGCGGGAAGGTCGCTGGCAGCGTCGCCTGCTTGGCGAGCTTGTCGTCGATCGGGGTGTCGACGGACCAGGCGGTGTAGCGGAGGCCACCCTGGCGATCGACGGTCAGCACGCGCCCGTCGGTCTGCATGCGGCGCTCGACGACGTAGGCATCCTTGCCGCGCATCTCGACGAGGATGGGCACCGCGCCCTGCGCGATCGGTGGTCCGAGCTCGTAGGCGATCGGGCGCACCAGGCCGAACAGCACCGGCGTGTCGAGCGGCTCGAGGTAGATGATCTGCTTCTGCGCGTCGCGCATGCGCTCGCGCGTCGGGCGTTGCTTGTGCGGCGTGGTGACGTTGAGCGGCTCCTCGTCGAGCAGGTAGAGGTTGCCGGCGGCGCGAACCCCGAGGTTGCCGACCTTGGCGGTGCGCGACCAGCGCCCCTTCTCGTAACGATCGAACGAGATGCCGCGGAAGCGCATCGGCTGGCCAGGCTGGCGCTCCAGCTCGACGCGCATGACGATCTGGGGGTTGTCCTTGATGCGGCCGTACTGGCCGAGCTCGACGCGATCGGAGAAGCCCGCCGTCGGGCGTCCGCGCCTGCCGCCCTGCGCGAACAGGCCGAAGCCGACGCGCGGGATCAGGAAGAACAGCAGCGCCGAGACCAGGAAGATGCCGACCGAGACGAGGCCCGTGCCGACGAGAAACTGGCCGCCGACGATGCGGCGCGAGTTGAGCACGCGCTCGACCTCGACGCGCTCGCTCTCGGCGTCCTGCGTGTGCTTGAGCAGGTAGTTCTCCTCCATCTCGCGCCGCAGATGAAACAGCGTCAGCGTCCACGTCGAGAACACCACGTAGGCGAGGAAGCAGAGCGCGTAGCCGAGCTCGCTCGAGAGCGCCGCGCCCGCGACGAGCATCAGGAACGAGACGACGTAGGCCTGCAGGTAGTCGCGCGAGGCGCGCCGGTTCCACAGCTTGTTGACGACGAGGAAGCAGAGGAAGCGGACGCCGGCGGTGAGCGCGTCGTGTGTGAACGCCGACACCAGCGTCAGGCCGAAGGCGACGATGGTCGCGGCGTTCCACACCAGCACGAAGCCCCGTCCGCGCAGCAGCGCGTGATCGTTCGGCTCGAAGAAGTAGGACACGAAGCCGCCGATCGCCGTCGCCGCGATCACCCACGGTTCGACCTCACCCGAGAGCGCCAGCGCGAGCAACGACGCGGCGATCATCAGGTAGGAGGACAATTTGTGCACTGCAGCAAAGCGCATGGGCGTGTCCTCAGGCCTCGACGACCCGCGCCGCGGCGATGCGGCGCCGCGCGCCCCGGCGCTGCACCAGGATCGGCGGCGCCTTGACGGTCGTCTCCCAGGGCAGCGACTCCTCGACGGTGGGCAGCAGCGCGAGGGCGCGCAGCACGGCGCCCGTGCCCTGGGGGCCGGCGAACCAGCCGTAGTCGCGATCGCGCGCCACCATCCGCACCTCGAAGCCGCGCTCCAGGAAGTCGAGCGCCAGCGAGGCGGCGAGGCTGATCGCGCGCTCGAGCCCCTCCTTCTCGATCTCGTCCTTGCAGTCGGCGCCCCCGGGCAGGCCGTTGTCGAGCATCACGACGATGCGGCGCGCCGTCGGATCCTCGTGCTCGCGCGTCAGCAGTCGGCCGCGCTTGGCGGTCGAGGCCCAGTGGATGCTGCGCGGATCGTCCCCCTGGCGGTACTCGCGCAGGCCGAGGAAGTCTCCTTCACGGGCGCGCTCCGGCCGCGCCCCGCTGCCGGTCGGGAGCGTCAGGCTGCTGGCGAAGCGCTCGACGGGCACCAGCTCAGGAAAGACGATGATCTCTTCCCCGAGCGTCACCTCGCGTGACTTGCGGAACAGCGCGAAGGGGAACTTCGTCGAGATGCGGAAGCCCGAGAAGGAGTAGCGGCCACGATGCGGGAAGCTGTGGCGGTACGAGGTGCTCTGCGCGCGCCCGGCCGGCAGCTTGAGAAAGTAGCAGCGCTTGTCGAGGGGCTTGCCGTCGACGAGATCCTCGACCTCGAGGGAGAAGCTCGGCAGGCGTGGCTTGTCGTTGCGCAGGCCGATGCCCATCAGCACCGGCTGCTTGGCGAAGATGCGCGAAGGCGGGAGGCGCGACGACTTCAGATCGCGCAGCGAGATCTCGGACATCACGCCCGAGGCCACGATCAGCGACAGCAGCATGCCGAGCAGCAGGTAGAGCAGGTTGTTGCCCGTGTTGATCGCGGCGAAGCCGACGCCGATGGTGATCCCGACGAAGTACTTGCCCTCGCGCGTGAACTCGAGCCGGCGCGGCGGCCGCATCCACCGCGCGAGGCGCTGGCGAAACGGCGAGGCGCTCACGCGCTCACGTCGGAATGGCGATGCGGTCGAGCAGATCGGCGAGCACGCGCTCGGCCTCCTTCTGCGCCTGACCGAGCGACTCCCCGCCCGTCGCCGTCACCAGTCGATGGCAGAGCGCTGGCGCCGCCAGATCGCGGAAGTCGTCGGGCGTCGTGTAGTCGCGACCATCGACGAGCGCGAAGGCCTGCGCGGCGCGGTACCAGCTCTGGAAGCCGCGCGGCGAGACGCCAAGCTGCAGCAGCGGGCTGCGGCGCGTCTCGGCGACGACGCGCTGCCCGTAGTCGAGGAGGGCGTCGTCGACCTTGACCGCGGCGGCGGCGCGCTGGATCTGGTGCACGTCGGCGAGGTCGACCACCGGCCGGAGGTGCTCGGTCGGATCCTCGAGCGCGAGCGACGTCACGATGTGCTTCTCCTCGGCGGCGCCCGGGTACCCGAGGCGAATGCGGAGCAGGAAGCGGTCCATCTGCGACTCGGGCAGCGGATAGGTACCGAAGTGCTCGATCGGGTTCTGGGTCGCGATCACCATGAACGGCAGGCCGAGATCGTGGCTGTGTCCGTCGATGGTGACGCGCCCCTCGCTCATCGCCTCGAGGAGCGAGGACTGGGTCCGCGGGGTCGTGCGGTTGATCTCGTCGGCGAGC
>CAZPEY010000118.1:0-14801 GCA_964585665.1 uncultured Polyangiaceae bacterium
CGCAGCAACCGGCCGCTGCCGTCGCGCATGTGGTCGAGGAGGAAGCGCGCCGTCGCGCGCGCGCCGTCGAGCAGCAGAGGGTCGCCGAGGACGCGCCCCGCCTCGGCCAGGCCGGCGAGGGCGAGCCCGTTGGTGTTTGCGAGCTGCTTGTCGTCGAGCAGGGGCCGCTCTCGCCGTCGCCGCGCCCCGAGCAGCGCGTCCATCGCCGAGCGCAGCAGCGCCTCCTCGGCGGGCGTTTCGGGCTGCCCCACCTGATGCAGGATCGAAGTCGCGGGCGGCGCGTGCCCGTGCGGATCGATGAAGTTGCCGCCCTCGCGCACGTCGTAGAGGCGCGCGACGAGCGCCGCACCCTCGTCCCCGCAGGCGGCGCGCAGCTCGGCTGGTGTCCACACGTAGTACTTGCCTTCGAACCCTTCGCTGTCGGCGTCCTCGGCGGTGAAGAGGCCCCCCTCGGGGCTGCGCAGCCGCTCCTCGCAGTAGGCCGCGGTCTGTCGCATGGCGCGCGCGTAGGCGGCGCTCGGAGCGAGCTGGTGCGCCTCGCCGAGCAAGCGCAGCAGCAGGCCCTGATCGTAGAGCATCTTCTCGAAGTGCGGCACGAGCCACTCGGCGTCCGTCGAGTAGCGATGCAGCCCTCCACCAAGGTGATCGTAGATGCCACCTGCGAGCAGGTGATCGAGGGTCGTCGTCACCGCGCCGAGGTACGCCTCGGCCTGCTGCGCGTTGCTGCGTCGCCGCGCTCGATCGGCGGCGCGCAGGAGCAGCCGCTTGCTGGTGACGTTGGGAAACTTCGGCGCCCCTTGAAAGCCGCCGCGCAGCCGGTCGATCCTCCCGAGGAGCTGGAACGCCGCGCGGTCCACTCCGTCGTCGGCGAGCCGCTGGCCAGCGTGGCTGGGCAGCTCGGCGAGATCGCGCAGGCCGCGGCGCAGCTCGTTGGCCGCCTCCTCGACCTTGGTGCGCTGCTGCCGATACGCGTCGGACAGCGCGCGCAGCACGCGGGTGAAGCTGGCGCGACCGTGGCGATCGTCGGGTGGGAAGTACGTGCCGCCGAAGAAGGGCCTCCCGTCGGGGAGTAGCCACATCGTCAGCGGCCAGCCGCCGTTCTCGCCCTGGAGCTGGAGCGCCAGCTGATAGATCTGATCGACGTCAGGGTGCTCCTCGCGATCGACCTTGATGTTGACGTAGAGCTCGTTCTGCAAGGCGGCCGTCGCAGGATCCTCGAACGACTCGTGTGCCATGACATGGCACCAGTGGCAGGCCGAGTACCCGATGGACAGCAGCACCGGGCGATCCTCGGCGCGAGCGCGTTCGAAGGCCTCCTTGCCCCATGGATACATGTCGAACGGGTTGTCGGCTTGCTGACGTAGATAGGGCGAAGTCTCGGTGGCGAGTCGGTTGGGCATATTTGTGTCCGTCGCGAAAGTCGGTAAGATCGACGCGTGGCCGAGTACACCCAGTTTGCGATGAAGGCGGTGAGCCTGGCGGACCTGTTCAACATGGTCTTCCGCCAGGAGCGCATCACCGGGGCCGTGACCTATCGCATCGAGCTGTCGGCGCCCGACGGTCCGTCAACCGCTGGGGGAAAGCAAGCGCTCCAGCACATCAAGCTGGTTCCCGAGACTCCAGGAGCTGCCGTCATCGTCGCGGGCTCGGCGAGCCGCGCCGAGAACCATGGCGAGGTGCGGACCTTCGCGCAGCTCGCCCAGCTCCATGCGCAGCGCTATCACGGCGCCGCGCTGCCGCTCCACAAGCAGCAGTACGCCGAGCTCATCCGCAAGGTGCAGCGGTTCCTGGCCGACCAGGGCCTGACCGTCGTCGTCCTCGACGCTGCGCCCGGGATCCCGGTGCCTGCCGAGGCGGCGGACGCCGGCGGTGGCACCAGCCGGGCGTTGATGGTGGCGGTCGGCGTGCTCGTGATGCTGGCCGTCGGGGGCGCGGTGTTCTTCGTCCTGTCGTCGCACTGAGCTCAGGGAGGCGGAATCAGGCGGCGCGTCTTCTCGACGTCTTCGCCATCCAGCCACAGCGGCTCGCGGCGCAGATCGACGTCGCACGCGAGGTAGTCGCTGCGCTCGTCGGGATAGCCGTAGTACGCCGCGATGCGGTGCGCGCGCGGCAGGTGATCCGAGGTCGAGATCAGGAGGAACGTACGAAACCCGCGCTCCTCGACGAGCCGCTTGGCGAAGCGGAGGTTCTGCCACGTGGTCATGGCGCGCCCCTCGCGCAGCAGGCGCTCTTCGGGCACCCCGTTCCGCCGCGCCAGATCGGCCATCACGTCGGCTTCGACGTGCGACGAGTGGGCAGCGCCGCCCGAGAAGAGCAGGTACCGCGCGCGGCCCTGCCGATAGGCACGCACCGCGCTCTTGATCCGGCACAGCTCGCACAGCGAGGCGGAGCCATCCTCGTTCGCCGGACAGCCGAGCACGATGGCGACGTCCGCGGGCGCGGGCAGACGCGGCCAGGCCAGCATCGCCGCGATCTCATCGGGGCGCGGCTGGTAGGGCGCGAACAGATCGCGACCGTCGGCGCAGCTAGCGACCGCGATCAGCGACGATATGACCAGCCACTTTGTGCGCTGCAGCATAAATCGATAGTTGGGGTGGAGTGCCGATGCTCGTCGGGAACAGGCTCCCATCAGCGACGTAGAGCGACCTGGTGAAGCGATAGCGACCCGCCTCGTCGACGAGCGAGCCGAGCGGCAGCGTGCCCATCGGGTGCACCGCGGTGAGCAGCGGATCGAGCGGTCGGTAGCGGTGCGCGCGCAGCCCGGTGACCGCGGCGCGATCCTCGAGCCACAGCGCCTTGCCGAGCGGCACGAGGACCCGCTTGGCGCCCGCCGCGAACAGCAGCTCGGCGCACGCCGCCAACCCGTCGACCAGCGCGCGCTGGTCGCGCTCGACGAGCGAGTAGTGGATGCGCAGGCGATCGCCCGAGAGCTTGACCTGACCGGCGGTCTCGTCGTGCAGCATCGCGGTCAGGACCGCCATGTGCGGCACCAGGCGCAGCGTCGCGGCGTGCGCCGCGCCGAAGCCGGGCAGCATCGACGCGAGGCCGATGGGGTGCGCGAAGGCCGGCACGATCCAGGTGCGCCGCGGGCTGTGCTCCTCCTCGAAGTCGAGCAGCTCCGTGCACTCCTCGCTCTGCGGGATGCCCTTCCAGCCGCGCACCTGCTCGTCGAAGAGGCCGGCGACGGCGGCGCCGGGGTGGAGGCGCAGCGTCGTGCCGATCGCGCCCTTCGGATCGGGCAGCGCGCTGCGCAGCGCCAGCGCGGCCGAGCCGATCGCCGAGCCCGAGAGACACACCGCGCCGCGGATCGTCAGCGTCGGACCGGGGCGGCGCTCGCCGTCGAGCGCCCGCGCCAGGACGCCGACCGCCGCGCCGCCCTCGACGAGGATCCGCTCGGCGCGCACCTCCGAGTACAGCGTGCACCCGGCGGCGAGCGCGCCGGGGACGAGGATCTTCTGCGCGTTCTGCTTGGCGTTGTAGACGCAGCCGAGCTCGCAGAAGCCCGAGCCGCGGCACCCGACGCGGTTGTGGTGCAGGCGCGCACGTCTCCAGCCGAGCGCCTCGGCGCCGCGGCGCAGGATCTGGTTGTTGAGGTTGACCTCGCCGTCGGGGATCTCGCTGACCGAGAGCAGCGACTCGACGGCCGCGTAGTGAGGGGCGAGGGCCTCGGCGGTCCAGCCGTCGATCTGCCAGCGGCGCAGCACCGGGGCTGGCGCGCGCTTGCACAGGTTGGTGTTGTGCACCGTCGAGCCGCCGACGCCACGGCCCTGCAGCACGGTGATCGCACCGTCGACCGTGGCGCGGCCGCCGGCGTCGCAGAACAGCTCGGGGATCATCTCGTCCTCGCGCTGCGTGAAGTCCTGCGGCGAGAGCTGGCGCCCCTCTTCGACGAGCACGACGCGCAGGCCGGCGCGCGCTGCCTCGTAGGCGACCATGGCGCCGCCGGCGCCCGAGCCCACGACGACGAGGTCGCAGTCGAGGCGCTGGTCGCTGCTGAGGGTGCTGCCGGCGACGCTGGCCACTATGGCTGCCCCGCAGGGCGCTGCACCGTCGGTCCGTCGTAGCCGAGCATCGCGAAGGTGCGTGGATCGCGGTAGTAGCCCATGAAGACGAGGCTGCGCAGCCCCTGGAACCCCTGCCGCAAGACGGTCAAGTTACTTGACTGCCAGGCCGCGAGCAGCGCGTCCTGCGCCGCTGCTGGAGCAGATGAGAAGCGCGACCAACGGGCGCCCGCGCCGAGCGCGAGCGGGCTGTGCTCGAGCAGGTGGAGGAGGCCGCGCACCTCGCGCCGGGTCGCCGCATCGAAGTGGCGAAGAAAGCCGTCGACGAAGAGCGCGACGTCGATCTCAGCGCTGCCGCTGTCCGCGCCGTCGGCCGCGCCCACCCCGACGATCCGGCCGGCCGCGGCGCGCAGCACGCAGTACTCCTTCTCTGACAGAAAGCGCAGGCGCTCGGCGATCCGGCGCTCGACGGTGTAACCCCAGAAGCCGACGCCGAGCACCGTCGCGGACGTGGCGAGCGCCGCGCCGCCGAGGCCCCACTTGAGGAATCTCCGTCGAGAGATCACGCGCAGACCATACCCGCAAGCGCGGAGGACGTGAACCGCTGATTCACAGTCGCGGCGTCGCCCCTTGTGCTAGCATCGCGCGCCATGGGTCTTACCTTCCTGATGTCGTATCCCGGGGCTGAGTGGCAGATTCGTGGCGCGCAGAACCCGCTGTCGAAGAGCAAGTCGCCGACCAACCCGAAGGCCGCCCTCAAGGAGTGGCTGCGGCTTGGCGACGCAATGTCCCACGCCGGAGCGCGCATCGCGGTGCTGCGACCGGACGAGAAGCTGACCGGCCTGCCGTACACCTCGAACCTCGGCTCACTGTTTCGCCAGACCGAGGGGGCGCCCTTCTACATCGCGCAGAGCGCCGCCAAGCACCGCAAGGCCGAGGGGGATCGCGTCGAGAAGTTCCTCAAAGAGGCGGGCGTGCCGACGGCGCGCTGCAAGCACGCGTGGGAGGGGCAGAGCGAAGTGCACCTCCTCCCAGGCAATCGGGTCATCCTGACGTACGGTCCGCGGTCGACGAAGGAGGCGGTCGAGTCGCTCCGCGAGGCGGTGGTGCCGGGGGCGCGCGTCCTCGAGATCCAGACCCAGGAGGGCTATCCGTTCGGGGACTGTGTCGTCGGTGTCCTGACGGCGCGCAACGGCGACTGCGTGCTCCTGGCCTGGGGCGGCGGCATGGCCAACCGGGGGGTCGCCGAGGTGCGCAGCTTCGTCGGCAACTACGCCGAGGTCGTGCCGATCGAGGACGGGGAGGACGCCGCCAAGCTGGCGTGTCAGAGCTTCTCGGTCGGGGGCACCGCCTTCGTCCCGGCCGGCTTGTCGACGGGCTTTCGCTCCAGCCTGGCGCGCCGCGGCTTCCCGCTCGAAGAGCTCGAGATGCCCGAGCTGCTCGGCAAGGGGGGCGGTGGTCCGCGCAGCCTGGTCAACGAGCTGCGCGGCCTGGTGCTCGCCGAGGAGGGGCCGACCTACGCCAACATGCGCGAGGAGCTCGACGCCCTCGTCGAGAGGTATCCGCTCAAGCCCGAGGGTTCCGGCAAGCCCGAGAAGTCCGAAAAGGGCAAGTAGCCCGCGTCTCGCTCAGCCCGCGGCCAGGAAGTCGAGGGCCGGCGGGAAGAAGGCTGCCGGCTGCTCGACGTAGGGGACGTGGCCGCAGGCCGGAATCTCGACCAGCGGCGCGCCGAGCGCGGCGGCGGTCTCGCGCGCCGCCTCGATCGGGATCGGATCGTCGCTGCCGTGGAGCAGCAGGGTGGGGGAGCGCCGCTCCTTGGCCAGGGCCGAGAGCGCGGGCAGCAGATCGTAGTCGCCGAGGCTCGTCCATACCGCCTGCTCGGCGCGGTCCCGCACGAGAAACGGCGTCAACGCCAGCGCCTGCGTCGGGTCGTGGAAGTAGCCAGCGACGGCGAGCGCGAAGCGGTGCCGTCGATCCGTGAGGTCGAGGGTGGCCTTCCACGCCGCCACGCTCGGGCGCTCGGCGGCGCGTCGCATCCGCGCCTTCATCTCTTCGCGCCAGAACAGGCGGGCCGGCGCCGTCGAGATCAGCAGCAGGCGGCCGGCGTGCGCGGGGAAGCGCAGCGCGTAGTGGAGCGCCAACAGGCCGCCCCAGGAGTAGCCGCACAGGTCGAGCCGATCCTCGCCGAGCGACCGCCGCACGAGCTCGAGATCGGCGACGTGATCGTCGACGGTGCCCCAGGGCGCGCCGGCGGCGAGCGGGGACCGACCGTTGCCCCGCTGGTCGTAGTAGACGAGCCGTCGGCCCGCGTCGGCGAGGCGATCGAGCTGCGGCCGCAGGTAGTCGTGTGAGGCGCCGGGGCCCCCGTGCAGCAGGACGAGCGGGCGGCCGCTGCCGAACGCGCCGACGAACAGCGCGCAGCCTGGGGCAGCGACGGGCTCCATGGCATCCAGCATCGAAAAGGCCTGCATGTTCGTAATGCACGCTATACTACGGAAAGCTGTGCCCCGCGCACCTGGTCAAGGAGACTGACTATGTCCGACGCTCCCGACGCGACTACGCCGCCCTCTACCGACCCCGCTCCGACGACTGCGCCGCCGCTGGGCACGCCCGCGGCGCTCTTCGATCACGTAAAGAGCATCGGCCTCGTGGGGGAGCGCAAGGCGCTCTCGCTGATGGTGCTCGGGTTCTTCTCGACCTTCCTCTTCCTCATCGCGATGGCGGTCAAGAACGAGGCGCCGGAGTGGTTCCCGGCGTTCTTCGCGCTCCTCCTGATGTACGCGGTGACGTTCTTCGGTCTCGCTGCCGACTGGTTCTGGGGGCGCTGGGTCGCCACTGGCCTGGCCTACTGGGGTATGACGGTGACGGTGATGGCCTTCGTGACGACCCGCGAGCTGCCGCCGCCGCTGCTCATCTTCGGGCTCGGCCATCTGCTGGTCTTCTTGTGCGTGCAGGGGCCGAAGATGGCCGCCCAGTACGAGGCGCGCCCCGAGTGGCGGCAGCGCTGGGGCCTCGATGAGGACGGCGTGCGTCGCCTGCGCGCCTCGGTCACCCGTGCCGCCTCGTCGCTGCCGGCGCTGATCCTGTTTGCGCTCGCGCCGCGCGATGGCGCCGGCATGGCGCTGGCCCTGCTCGCGGTCTCGGGCTTCGGGCTCCTGCTGCGCGGCCGCACCCTCGGGGTGCTCGTGCTCGGTTGGGCAGGCCTGGTGTCGGTCGCGGCGGGCGCGATCAGCCTCGGCCTGGGCGCGGCCTTCTCGTCGGCGTGGGTGCCCTACGGCGTCCCGCTCGTCCCGATGGGCATGCTGGGCGGCATGATGCTGCTGCTGTCGACGGTGCCGTTCGTTCGCCCTGCGGCGCGCTACCTGCGCGCCCTCCGCTAGCTCCCCCACACCTTATCGACGTCAGACGCGGCGCGATCGCCTAGCGATCGCGCGGGCGCGTGATCGGCACGAGCTTGGGCTTGCGCTTCTCGGGCGAGTGCGCCGGCTGGGTCGTCGTCGAAGACTCCGCGCCCCGCCCCTCGCCGGTGACGAACTCGGTCTCGCCCTCGATCGGATCGGCGATCAGCACGCCCATCTCGCGCGCTTCGCGGATCGTCGCCTTGATGATCGTCTCCATGTCGATCGGCTTCTGCTCGCTGGCGGCGAGGAAGGCCGAGCGGATCGCGGCGTTGCGTATGTTGCCGCCCGAGACCTCGAACCGTCGCCCGAGCTCGGCGAAGTCGACGTCCGGCGCGAGCTCCGCTTCGGACGGAAACATCTTCTGCCACAGCGCGGCGCGCGCCTCGGCGTCGGGCTTCTCGAACCGGATGCGGAAGGTCAGGCGTCGCTTGAAGGCCGAGTCGATCGTGTCCTCGAAGTTGGTGGTCAGCACGGTGATGCCGCCGAAGGTCTCCATGCGCTGCAGCAGGAAGTTGACCTCGAGGTTGGCGTAGCGATCGACCGACGACTTGACCTCGGTGCGCTTTGCGAAGAGCGAGTCGGCCTCGTCGAACAGGATCACCGCGTGCGACTTCTCCGCCTCGTCGAAGACGCGCGCCAGGTTCTTCTCGGTCTCGCCGATCCACTTCGAGACGACGCGCGACAGGTCGACGCGGAAGAGCTCCATGTCGAGCTCCCGCGCGATGACCGACGCGCACATCGTCTTGCCCGTTCCCGGGGGGCCCGAGAACAGCGCCGAGATCCCTTGCGCGACGGAGTGGCGATGCGCGAACCCCCAGGTGTCGTAGACGCGCTCGGCGTTCTGCACGTACGAGATCATCTCGAGCAGGGAGTGGTAGCCGTCGACGCTGATCACCAGATCTTCCCAGCGATAGGCCTTGTCGACGCGAACCGCGAGCGACTTGAGATCGTGCTGGAGCTGCAGCTTGCTGGCTTCGAGCATGTCGGCGCGCGTGATCACGGGCGGCGCCGCGTTGCCCTGCTTCATGTGCGCCAGCGACACGGAGGAGCGCGCTGCCGAGTGGATCTTGCGCGCGTCGAGCGCGAACTTGCGGCCGATCTCGACGAGATCGACGTCGGGACCGAGCTTCGCGCTCTCCTCGCGTAGCGCGGCTCTCCAGATGTCGGCGCGCTGCTGCGGGGTCGGGAAGGGCACCTCGACGCGCAGCACCTCTCCGACCGCGTCGAGCGGCTCGAACCGCTGGTCGCTGCCGAGGAACACGACGTCGAGGCCGACGAGGAACTTCTCGAGGTCGCTCGGCAGGGTGAGGGTCGGCGACGCGGAGACGACCTGCGACTGGTGCTCGGGATCGCCGCCCGACGGGGTGCGCACCGACTCGTGCTTCTGGAGGAGCGCCTCGTAGTGATCGAGGTAGGGCAGAGCGCGGCCGAGCAGCGTCTCGCGCCGCACCTCGCCAAGACGGATCGCGAGGTTCTCGCGATCCTGCGAGAACTCTCGGCAGTCGACGACGCACAGGTTGAGCCCGAGGCGCTTGCACAGCCCCTCGGCCAGGAACTTGCGGCCCGCGCCGGTCGGTCCGCTCATCTCGATGAGCAGCCGTCGCCGATCCTCGAGCGCGGCGCGGACGTAGCGCTCGAGATCGAGGAGCTTCTCCTTGGGCAGGCGCGAGCGCATGAGGTCGGCACTCGGCTCGACGAGGCGAATGTGCGGCGGCGCAGACGTCGCCTGCTCGCCGAGGAGGAACAGCGCCATCGGGCGATCGATCTTGACCCGCAGCGCCTGCATCGGCACATCCCGTGGCGGGATCGGATCCTCGGCCGAGACGAGCGCGTTGCGACGCAGGCGCGACTCAGGCAGGAAGTGCAGCGCGAGATCGAGCGCCTCCCCGAGGGTGCGCGACAAGAGCTCGTTGATCGTGCCGACCTGGAGCGTCGGCCCCGTCAGCTCGCCTTGCAGGCCGCGCGTGATAGCGCGGAAGAGGGGATCGAACTCGGCCGCGAGCGCCAGTACCAGGACGCCGCGCTCGAAGCGCGACAGCCCGAAGGTGTCCTCGACGAGCGGCAGGCGCAGGTCGACGCCGGCCGCCAGCGACAGCTCGACGCGACGCGCGACCACCGCGGGGTTGGGCGGTGGCGTGTTGTCGAAGATCTGATCGTTGCCGAGCTCGATGTGCTTGACCGCCTGGTGGCGGATGATCGCCATCTCGTCGAGCAGGTGGCTGCGACTGTCGGGGTAGGGGGCGACCGCGTCGAGGATGTCGGACGGCATCGAGCCGCCATTCTATCCTAGAACGCATCTGATGCGTTCTAGAACGCTTCGAGCAGGCTGCGGATCTCGGCCTCGGCCTTCTGCCGAAGCTGTCCAACGATGGTGACGACGACGCCGCCCTCCTGGAGCGTCCGCGCCGCCTCGGTGACCTCGGCCGCCGTAACGCGGCGGAGGCGCTCGATCTTGTCGGCATAGCCGAGCGGCTCGTGATAGAGCGAGGCGCCGCCGAACCAGCCGGCGAGCGCATCTGGATCGTCGAAGCTCGCCTCGAGATCCCAGCGGTAGCGTCGCTTGGCCTTGGCCAGCTCCTCGTCGGACGGTGGCGACTGACAGAGCGCGGTGATGAGCCCGAGCGATTCGCGCACCAGCGGCTCGACGTTCTTGTGCTGCGCTGAGCCCTCGATCTCGTAGAGGCCGCAGTCGTGGAAGATCTCCGGGCTCGCCTGGACCGAGTAGGCGAGGCCGAGCTCGTCGATCAGGCGCCGGTGCAGGCGCGTCGACATCCCGTCGTCGATCAGCCGCGACAGCACGGCCATGGCGGGGTAGAGGGCGTGGTGCTCGGCGACGCTGCGAAACAGGAGCTGCGCGGTGGTCTGTGGGCCGCTCTTCTTCTCGAAGACGAGCTGGCGGCGTGGGGGCAGCGTCGGTTCGGGCGACTGGAGCTCCTCTCCGACGTGCAACCCACCGAAGCTCTCGACGACGATCGGCCAGATCGTCGCGAGGTCGACCGGCCCGGACAGCGTCAGGATGAGGTTCTCGGCACCGTAGGCGCGGCGATGGTGGCGGCGCAGATCCTCGACGGAGAAGCGGCGAACGTTGTCCTCGTTGCCGATGATGCGGGACCCGAGCGGGTGCTCGCCGAACATCACGGCGCGGCCGAGATCGTCGATGGCGACGAGGCGCCCGTCATCGTCGACGTCCTCGAGCATCTCCTCGAGGATCACCCGGCGCTCGACCTCGATGTCCGCGAACGCCGGGCGCGTGAAGATCTCGCCGAACAGCCGCAGCCCATCGACGAGCGACTCGGGATGTAGCGAGATCTGATAGAGCGAGTAGTCGCGACCCGTCTCGGCGTAAAGGGTGCCACCGAGGGCCTCGAGGTCGCGGTTGACCAGGTAGGCTTCGGGGCGCAGCTCGGTACCGCGAAACAGCATGTGCTCGAGGAAGTGCGACAAGCCGTTGTCCGACGGGGACTCGTAGCGGGACCCGACCTTGGCGTAGAGGACGACGGAGACCGAGTGCAGGTAGGGCGCCTCGACGGCGACCACCCGCAGCCCGTTGGGCAGCCGTCGGCTGCGACGAGAGAATGGCTCGGCGCGGAGCGGCGTCGGAGGGGCGGTCACCGGCGGGGTGTAGTAGCAGTCAGGCAACTTGTCAATCGACCCCCCGCGGCGGTACTCTGAGGTGTGGCCTTCCTGAAGAAGATCGTCGTCGGTGAGGACGAGGACGCGATCGCCCACCTGGTGCAAGCTGCCCTCGGAGACGCGGGCTTCCTCGTGCTGCGCGCCCGCGACGGCGCCGAGGCGCTACGCCTGGTGCAGCGCGAGAGCCCCGATCTCTTGATCCTCGACGTCATGATGCCCCACCAGGACGGCATCGAGACCGTGCAGAAGCTCAAGGCCGATCCGGTGCTTTCGGGCGTCCCAGTGCTCATGCTGACCGCCCTCGCAACGGTCGAGGATCGGGTCAAGGGCCTCGCTCAGGGCGCCGACGACTATCTCTGCAAGCCCTTCGATCTGCGCGAGCTGCTGGCGCGCGTGCGGTCGCTGGTCCGGCTGGTGCGGCGCGAGCGGGATCGCTCCTCCGCGACGAACCTGCCGGGTACCAGCAGCCTCGAAGAGTGGGTCGAGGCGCGGCTACGCCTCAAGCAGCCCTTCCAGCTCGTGCCGATCGAGCTCGACGGCTTCGACGAGAACGTGGCGCGCGAGGGCTGGGTGTGGGCGACCAGCCTGCTCGGGCGCGTCGGCGCGACCGCCGCGCAGCTCGCCAAGGCGCACCACGCCTTCGTCTCTCACCTCGGCGGCGACGACTTCGTCTTCGCCCTCGAGGACGGCGCCGATCGAGCGCTGGCGCCCGACATCGTCGCGTCCGAGCTGCGCCTGGCGATCGACCAGGTCCTCGTCGAGGCGCTGTCCGGCAACGGGAGCGGCAACGGCAGCGGGGGCGGTCCGGCTGCCAGCGCGACCCGCCCCAAGCACACCCGACCGCACGGCGCCATCGGGATGCGGGCCAGCGTCACGCAGGTCGTGTGCAAGGGCAGCGAGACGCTGATCGAAGTGAGCCAGCGGCTGGCGCGCGCGATGCGCAAGGCGCCGCTTCCGCATGTCTCGTAGGGGTGGTCGCCGGGCCGGCCGGCTTCAGCTTCTCCGTCGCTGAGCCGGGAAAGGAAGTCCCGCCACGCCGCGTGGCGCCGCTCCCCCGCCAGCCTTGACACCCTGAGTCGTTCCGGTATAGTGCCGTATCTTTTAATGCCTCCCGTCGTTGCACCCGCAGCGAGGGGAGGATGAGCCGACGAGAATCTGGGCAGCTTGCCAAAGGAGCCGGAGGAGCTGACCGCTCCAGCCGGGGAGGAGACATGCAGGATATCAGTAAGTTCCTCGATGAAGGTGGCTTCTTTATGTATGTCAACCTTCTGTGCTCGGCGATCACCATCGCGGTCATCGTGGAGCGCACCATCTTCTTCCTCGGCAAGGGTTCGGTGAACGCCAAGGCCTTCCTCGAGCAGATCCGCAAGCTCGTCGAAGCCAAGAACGTCGACCGGGCGCGCAAGCTGTGCCAGGCGACCGAGGCTCCGGTGGCGCGCGTCGCGCGTGCCGGCCTGGAGAAGCTCGAGCAGGGCGAGGCGGCGATCACCACGTCGATCGAAGAGACGCTCGTCGACGTCACCCCGGATCTCAAGAAGCGCGTCGCGGCGCTGTGGTCGCTGGCCAACATCGCGACCCTGATCGGCCTCCTCGGTACGATCTCGGGCCTCATCGGTGGCTTCGCGGCCGTCGCCAAGGCGCCCGCCGCCGAGCGCGCCAACCTGCTCGCCGGCCGCATCGCCGAAGCGATGAACAACACCGCGATGGGTCTGGGCATCGCGGCGACCTGCATGATCGCCCACGTGTTCTTGAACGCGGCCTCGAAGAAGCAGCAGCACGAGCTCGAGTCGTTCGCGATGAAGCTCGAGAACCTCCTGGTGCGTCTGGCCGCGGGCCGGGCCTAATAACAGGGAAGCGTAAGCGAACCGATGAAGCCGTCCCGTCTACGCGTCAAGGTGCGCAAGCTCCTTGAACAGGTCGATGAAGCCTCCGAAGAGGGTGGCGAGCTCAACATCGTTCCGTACCTCGACATCGTCACCAACATCATCATGTTTATGCTGGCGACGACGACGTTCGCCGCGGCCCTCGGTGACATCAACGTCTCCTCTCCCGCCGCGAGCTCGACCGCGGCGCTCACGACGCCGAGCGAGACCCCGAAGGACGATCTCAACCTGACGGTGTCGGTGACCGACAAGGGCTTCACCATCGCGGCGTCGGGCGCGGTCCTCCACCAGGGCTTCTCGTTCGATGCGACCGGCAACCTCGTCGACACCACGCAGAACCTTCCGACGATTCCGAAGAAGGGGACCGAGTTCGACTTCGCGCTGCTGGCGCAGAAGATGCTCGAGATCAAGAAGTCGCCGCAGGCGGCCAGCGAGACGAAGGTGATCATCAACGCCAACGCGGACATCCTCTACGAGACGATCGTCGCGGTGATGGACTCCTGTCGCGGCAAGCAGATCTTGAAGCCCGCCGAGGGCGGCAAGATGATCGAGACCTACGAGGGCTTCTCCGATGTGCTCCTCTCGGCGGGCGTGAACTGATGGCCAGCAACGACATCCCCGACAAAGAGGCGAAGAAGCAGATCGCCCGGGTCAAGTCCAAGGTCGAGGCCGAGATCGAGGAGATCCACCTGCAGTATCTCAACATCATGCCGATGATGGACATGATGACGATCCTGCTCGTCTTCCTCCTCAAGCAGTTCGCCGTCACCGCGGCGGCCGCGACGCAGACGGGCCTCAACCTGCCGTCGTCGTCGATCGAGCGGCCGCAGAACCAGGCACTCAACATCACCATCACGCAGACGGCGATCCTCGTCGACGGCGATCCGATCACCCCGGTGCGCGCCGGCGCGGTCGACCCGGCGGTCAAGAAGGACGGCGCCAACAGCTTCTACATCACGCCGCTCGTCGACACGCTCGTCAAGCACGCCAACAAGCTCAAGAAGTCCGAGGCGCTCGGCATGGGCAAGTTCGACGGCACCGCCACGGTCATGATCGACAAGAGCACGCCCTATCGTCTGCTCACCGAGGTGCTCTATTCGGCTGGTCAGGCCGAGTTCGGCAACTATCGGCTCGTGGTCATCAAGAAGGGCCAATAGCCGGGACCAGAACCAGGCTCCCAAGGCCGTCCCGAGGCCACGCCCCGACGGCGATCCAGCCCCCCGCACCCCGCAAAAATTTCGCCCTTTACATCCGGAAAGGCGGACGTGTATAGACGCCGCGCTTTTCAAACCGAGGAGAAAGCCAAGCAATGCTCGCGCACAGGAACCGCAGCCTCTGGGGAAGTGTCTCCCTGCTCCTAACGATGCTTTTGTCGACGCTGGCACACGCGTCGGGCACCGAGATCAAGAGCGAGATGCATCTCTCTCTGCCGGACTTCCGCAGCGTGCAGTTCGTCGGCGGCCTGTCGGGCTGGACGCTGCTGGCGCTCGGCCTCGTCGTCGGCGCGCTCGGCCTCGTCTTCGGTCTGGTGATCTACAACCAGCTCCGCGACATGCCGGTGCACAAGTCGATGAAGGAGATCTCGGAGCTGATCTACGAGACCTGCAAGACGTATCTGCAGACGCAGCTCAAGTTCATCGGCATCCTGCAGATCTTCATCGGCTCGATCATCGTCATCTACTTCGGCTTCCTCCAGAAGTTCGAGGTCCCGAAGGTCCTGGCGATCCTCTTCTTCAGCTTCGTCGGCATCGCCGGCTCGGCGGGCGTCGCCTGGTTCGGCATCCGCATCAACACCTTCGCCAACTCGCGCACCGCGTTCGCGAGCCTGAAGGGCAAGCCCTTCCCGACCTACGCGATCCCGCTGAAGGCCGGCATGTCGATCG
>CAZPEY010000119.1:0-14789 GCA_964585665.1 uncultured Polyangiaceae bacterium
ACGACGAGGCGCCGCTCCTCTACTCGAGCGACGGCAAGACGTTCTACCAGCAGCGCGTGTACGGCAGCGGCGGCTCGTACGATGAGAAGGAAGGCTGGAGCGACGTAAACTGGACCTTCTGGGAACCGCGCGTCGACTCCGGTTGGAAGCACTCGTTCGGCTGGAAGGACGGCAAGGCGATCCTGCAGTGCGATGACAAGGCCACCGAGTTCAAGCTCGCCCCCGAGGAGGACTCGAAGCGCATCCTGTCGACGGGAAAGTTCCGGCAGCCGTTTTGGAAGCGTCGCGCCTACAAGCTGGCGCGCGATCGCGAAGGCACCTACTTCTACATCGACAACCTGCGGGAGCCCGCCAACGCCAAGGCCTTCCGCCTCTTCGCCGGCAAGAAGGGCGAGATGAAGCAGCTCGCGCTGACCAACATCGTCAGCGATCGCGAGGGCGACATCTTCTCGACGAAGACCGGCAACCTGCGGCTAGTGCTCGACCAGGGCGAGTCGAGCTGGACGGTCAACGGCAAGACGACCAAGATCGTCCAGCTCAACCTCGAGGACAACGCGAAGATTATCTATTCGGATTTGGGGATGTACGGCTCGACGCTGGGCACGCCGTGTGATGACTTGATGTAGCGAAGGAAGGACCGACCGCCGAGCTACTCGGCGCCCTGCCCCGCCTGCTTGACCTCTTCCTTCACATGCTGCAGCGCGCGTCCGCCCATGGCCTGGATGCGCATCTTCTTGGCCGGGGCCTCGAGCTTGCTGGGGCCCTCGGCCTTCTTCTCCTCGGTGCCAGGCGCAGGCGCCTCGCCCTTCTTGTCGCCGCCGGCCTTGTCGTCCTTCTTCTTGGTGTCCGTGGCCTTGGGATCGACCTTGGCGTCGCCCTTGGTCTCGGCCTTCTTGTCGTCGGCCTTCTGGGGCACCTGGCCCTTGTCGTCGCCGAACACCAGGTTGGCGAAGCGATCGAGCGCGTGGAAGTCGCCGACCATCGGCGGTGACCAGGCCTGGCCGACCTGCGGCTTGTCCTTGGGCTGATCGAGGCGGAAGAAGTTGGCGCGCCAGGTGGTGCCGACGACGGGCGGCACGTTGGTCATCGGCTTGTCCTTCTCCTTGCCCTTGACCGCAGAGAGCGGGATCTGCATCTCCGCCGTCCAGCCCTTGTCCTTGTCGTCGCGCTTGTCGAGCGTCCCGTTGACGTGCACCGCGACCTTGGTGCCCGAGTCGAAGTCGTTCTCGTTCTTGCGGTAGGCCGGCAGGTACGAGTCGAAGAGCGCGCCCTTCGGGTTCGTCTGCAGCTCGACGTAGGTCTTGCCATCGCCGTCCGCGTCGATGAACACCTCGACGGCCTCCTGGGTCCACAGCTTGTCGTCGCGCTTGTCGAGGGTCGTCCAGATGTCGGTGTCCTCAACGTCGAAGGCGACGTAGAGGTTGTTGTCGTCCCACACGACCTTGGCCGACGTGACCTGCTCGGCCTTGCTGCCGTCCATCGTGCGCACGAACGCGCCCGTCGAGGCCGCGTCCTTCCACGCCGCGTCGTCGAGCTTGCCGTCGAGCTTGATGCTGCCGTTCTTCACCTTGCGAACGACGAGCGACTTCCTCTCGACCTCCTTGGGCGGCGCCACGCCGACGACCGGCAGCTTGACCGCGAGGACGCGGTTCTCGTCGTCGTGCGGCCCCTTGACCACCTTCATGCGGCTCGGGCCCTTCCACATGCCGACGTACAGCTCGAGCGTGTCGGACGGCCAGGTGTTCGGCACGCTGATGCGGTGGATGTCGCGGATGATCTCGCCCTTCTTCCACACACCGACGGGATACTTGCCCGAGATCGGCACATGGTCGGCGTTGAGGTGCGTCTTCTTGTTCCCCGGCGTGGCGAGGTGGACGAACATCTTCCAGTCGGCGCCTGGCGCGTTGACGACCTTCCAGTAGTGCGTGAGCGTGAAGGCCTTCTGCGGCGTCACCGTGTCGGTGTCGACGTCGCAGCCGAGGTAGATGAGCTTGTCTTCGAGCTCGGCGTTGACGACGTACTTCATCTTCGGCGCCTCGAGCAGGATGTGCTCCTTGGCCGCCTTGACGTCCTCCTCGCTCGGACCATCGGACTGCTCCACGCAGCCAACCAGCGTCGCACCGACGAGCGCCACGGCGACGGGCGAGAACCACGAACGAAACATCGCAACCTCCAAAAAGGTGATCTCGAACCAGAACTGAGAGGGAAAACCGTGCACTCCTAGAACGAAACCAGCAGGTTTGCAAGTGCGCGCGCGAGGGGACGACGGAGCGGCAGGACGCGCCGCGCGGGGCGGCCTCCTAGAAGCGAATGGTGAGGTTGGCGGTGTCCGGTGCGCGGTGCGAAGACGATGGCGACGAGGGCGGCGGCGTCGTCAGGGACTGGTTGAGGCCGGTGGCGTAGTAGGCGTTGTTGTTGCGGATGACCCAGACGGTCACACCGATGATCGCGCCCAGCAGCACCGCCGAGCCGATGCCGACGATCATCCACACCCACCAGAGGTTGCGCTTCTTGGCGGCCGTCACCGGCTGCGGCTGACCGGGCTGCTGCGGCGCGTACGGATCGTAGCCCGGCTGCTGCGGCGGCTGTCCAGCGACGGGCGGCGGCGGCGGCGGCATCTCGGGAGGCATGTCGGAGGGGCGCTCGGTCTGCGGCTGTCCCCCCTGCGCGCCGCCCGGATTGGCGGCGATGTCGCGCTCGAGCGAGGCGATGCGCCCCTCGACCTCGGCGCGGTTGGGGGCGCCCGGCGCGCCTTCGAGGTAGCGTCGGTAGTACTTCACTGCGACGCGGCGCTTGCCCAGCTTCTCGTTGGCGAGGCCGATGTTGTAGGCGAGCAGCGCCGACGGGCGCAGCGCCTCGGCGGCCTTGAACTCGCGAATCGCCGTCTGGTAGTCGCCCGAGGTGTAGGCGTTCTTGCCAGCCTCGAAGTGGCGCTTGGCCTCGGCCAGCGCCTGGTCGTCGGCGGAAGGCGCCTGCGCCCAGGACAGAGAGAGCGGAGCCAACGCGAGGAGGAGTGCCACCAGCGTACGAACGATCATCGAGACACCTGCCTAGTCAAAAGTAAACCTACTTTACTGTTTCGCCGACGCGCTCGCTAGGACTTAGGTCACGCTCGAAGAGGCCGCTAGTACGGGTTGAGGATCTCCGAGCCCTTCTTCTCGTCGAGGCGCTCGTAGGGATCCTTGGGCCGCGTCTTCTTGACCGGCGCCGGAGTGGGCGTCGGGGTCGGCGTCGTGGTGGGCGGCGGCGTCGGCTGCGGGGTGGGCGTCTGTAGCCGCGGCAGCCGCTGCGCGAGGCCCGGGCGGAGCTTGCCGAGCTTGCCCTTGGGCTCGTTGGCCGCGACGGGTGGCGGCGGCGCGGGCTTGGCCTCCGGCTTCGGCTCCGGCTTGGCAGCCACCTTGGGCTCGGCCGACTTGTCCTTCTCGAGCTTGATGAGGATCTTCTTGCCCTTGGCCAGATCGAGATCGATCGGCGTGCTGAGGTAGCCCTCTTTGGTGAGCGTGACCGTGACCTTCTCGCCCGGCTCGAGCACGAACGGGTGCGGCGTCTCGGCGATCTCCTTGCCGTTCTGGATCACCTTGGCACGCGTCGGGATCGACTCGATGAGCACCGCCTCGCCGCGCCCGACGGGGGCCGGCGGGGTCGGCGCCACCGGTGCCGGCGCGGGAGCGCTCGGAGCGCTCGGAGCGGGGGCCGCGCTGACCTGCCTCTGCGACTGCCAGTACCAGGCGCCGCCACCGCCGAGCGCCGCCACGGCGAGCACGCCCGCGATGACGATCGGCGCCTTGCTCCGTCGGGGCACCTCGAGATCTGTATTGGTTGTGCGCCCCGGCTGGGCCTGCGGATACGAGCCCGACACCGGCTGCGCCGCCTGTGGATACGGGCCCGACACTGGCTGCGCCGCCTGCGGGTAGGAGCCCGACACCGGCTGCGCGGTGGTCGCGCCCGAGCCGGTGGTCGCGATCGGCATCACGCCGGCCGTCGTCGAAAAGGGCATCGCTGCGGCCTCTTCGCCCGACAGCGTCGCCGCTTGGGCCGAGGCCGAGATGCGCTTGACCTGCGCCGACGCGGGGCCACCATGGGCCGCCGGCACTGGCACCGGCGCCATGACCCGGGAGACGCGCCCCGGCGCTGCCGCCGGTCCGCCGCGCGACATGCCGCCGCTCGGCGTCGCCTTGTGGAGGCCAGAGCCACCCGACGCAGGGAGCGCAGGCTGCGACGGCATCCGCATCGGCTGAGACGGCGTGCCGCTGACCACCTCGGGCGCGAGCTCCGACGCCGCCGCCCACAGCGCGTCGTGGAACGCCGCCATGTCCTGGTAGCGATTCTCGGGCTCCTTGGCCATCGCCTTGAGGATGATCTCCTCGATCTGCGGCGGCACATCGGGCGCCAGCTCCGTCGGGGGAGTCGGCGGCGTCATGATGTGCTTGGTCAGGATCCCCATGAAGCTCTCGGCCTCGAAGGGGATGCGTCCCGTGAAGGTCTCGTAGAGCATCACGCCGGTGGCGTAGATGTCGGAGCGATTGTCGAGCGGCTTGCCGAGCGCCTGCTCCGGCGACATGTAGTGCGGCGTGCCGAAGATCTGCCCGGTCCGCGTCAGCTGGCTCGTGCCGTCGGCGCCGGAGACCTTGGCGATACCAAAGTCAAGGATCTTGACCGTCATCCGCCCGTAGCGCTCACCGACGAAGACGTTCTCCGGCTTCATGTCGCGGTGGATGATGCCCTTTTCATGCGCCGCGCCGAGCCCGCGGCAGATCTGCATGAACGCGGACAGCGCCTGGCCGAGGTCGAGCGGCGGCCCGTTCTTGAGCCGCTCGGCGAGCGACTGCCCGTCGAGGAACTCCATCGCCAGGTACACCGAGCCGTCCGGCAGCGTCGCGAAGTCGTCGATGCCAATGATGTTCTCGTGACCGATCGACGAGGCGCTCCACGCCTCCTGGCGGAAGCGCTGCGTCGCCTCGGGGTTCGAGACGATCTCGGGGCGCAGCATCTTGATCGCGAAGCGCTTGTTGATGTTGACGTGCTGGGCCTCGTAGACCTGGCCCATGCCGCCTTCCCCGAGGAGGCGCACCAGCTTGTACCGATCGGCGAGGACCTGGCCGACCCGGTTCTTGCTCTTGCCGATGCTGGTGTCCTCGACGAGCGGCGTGCCATCCTTGCTGCAGAACGTGCCGCCGTCGAAGCGTGCGTTGCACGCCGGGCACATCAGCTTCTTTGTCGCCTCTGCTTCCACGATCGTCCTGAGTATGCGATGGGATCTACGCGCTGTAAACTCGGCCGCTTCCCACCCCACCCCAAATCAAAACACGAGCCCCATGCCAGCTGCCAATTCCAACCGTAAGATGACCAAGAGCGAGGTCGAGCTCCGCGCCGCCGAGGCCGCCTACGCCGACGATCCCGAGCGCCAGACGATGGTCGCCGCCGCCCGCCGCTTCAAGGCGAGCTGGTTCGAGCTCGGCGAGCTGCTGCTCGGCGCGCGCAAGAGCGAGCGCTACCGTGACTGGGGTCACAAGAGCTTCGAGGACTACTGCACCAAGGAGCTGCACCTCAAGCGCGAGACCGTCGACAAGCTGACCGGGTCGTACGCCTTCCTCAAGACCCGCGCCCCCGAGATCCTGTCCCGCGATGGCAAGAAGGGGCCGCTGCCGAGCTACCAGGCGGTCGACTTCTGGCGCCGGGCGGAAGAGGAGCGCCCCGACGCGCCGCCCGAGGTGCTGGCCGAGATCCGCGAGCGCGTCCTCGAGGAGGGCGCCGGGCTGCCGGCGCTGTCGCGGGTCTACAGCTCGACGCTGTTTCCCGTCGACGAGGCGACCGCTGCCAAGGAGGCGCGGCAGAAGCTCGCGGCGACGGTCAAGCGGCTGCGTGGGCTGCTCGAGGACGCGCCGCACCTCTTCCCGAAGCGCGTCGCCGCCGACCTCCGATCACCGCTCGACGAGCTGGCCGAGCACCTCGCGGCGGAGGCTGCCGAGGCAGACGAGGCTGCGAGCCAAGCGAGCTGACGCTCGGCCGTCGCCTCAGTCGCCGAAGCGCCCCGCCGCGGCGTCGTAGACGCGCTGCTGCCGCTCGACGATACGTCCGCCCTCGATCCGGTAGAGGTTGTAGCGCCCCGAGCGCGCCCGCTCGGGCGAGTTGTACGTCGAGGAGCCGACCCCGAGCACCGGCACCTCGCCCCGAGGCCCGGGCAGCGCGGCGTCGAGATCGCGGTGCTCGTGGCCGTGCACGATGAGCTCGCACCCGTGCGCCGCGATCACCGCGGCGAAGCGGCCACGATCGCGCAGGCCGCGCAGGATCTCCCAGCGGTTCGCCACCGGCGGATGGTGCAGCGCGACGACGCGGAAGGCGCCGCGATGTTCGTCAAGCAGCTTGACCAAGCGATCGAGCTGCGCGCCGCCGAGCCAGCCGTCGGCGAACGGCGGCGGGCAGGGCCACGCCGTCGAGCAGCCGATCACGACGACCTCGCCGCGCCGGCGCACCAGCGGATAGTCCGTCGAGCGATCGTCCGACGCGCAGTAGTCGCCGAGGACGCGCTCGAACCAGCGATCGAAGACCGCGGCGAGCACGTAGCGATCGTGGTTGCCTGGGATGACGGTGATCTCGCTCGGCCCGAGGTGCAAGCGCTCGAGCAGCGCGCGCGCCCGCTCGAACTCGGGGCGCAGCGACAGGTTGGTCACGTCGCCCGTCGCCAGGATGTGATCGGGCGCGGTGCGGTTGAGATCCTCGACGAGCGCCTCGAAGATGTGCAGCGGGTGCTTGTCGCGCCGCCGCGACTTCAGGTTGAGCAGCCCAAGCGCCCGCTTGCCGACGAGTGACAGGGGGCTGACGCCCTCGAGATCGAGGGCGTGCAGGTCAGAGATGTGTGCGAGCCGCACTCGCTAGAGATAACAACGCGAGGGCGGAAAGGCCAGCACGGCAGGGCTAGCGGCGGCCCTGGCGGGGGAGCGGCTGCTCCTCGACGGACCAGACGTGGAGGAGCGGCTCGGGATCGATGTAGATCTCGGCATCGCCGGGCGCGCGTCGGGTCGAGACCGCGAAGTGGAGGTGCGGGCCCGCGTGCTGGACGCCGGTCTCGCCGACGGTGCCGACCAGCTCCCCGGCGCGCACGATCATGCCGGGCTTGAGGTCGCCGCGGATCTGGTCGAGGTGCATGTAGCTCGTCACCAGCTGCCCGCGACGGTGCGACAGGCGAACGTAGCGGCCCTCGCGCCCTTCGTCGACGGCGGTGACCACGCGCTCGACGACGCCGTCGTGCACCGCGATGACCGGCTCGCCGCGCGTCTCGCCGAGATCGACGCCGCAGTGGCCCGAGCCGCACTCATCGGGGCGCATGCCGCCGCGCGTGGCGCCGAAGCGCCGCGTCTGGCGGATGGGCAGCTTGCGCTCCGGGCCGTAGAGCGGGTGCACCCAGCGCGGCGACTCGTTGTAGTCGGCGGTCAGCAGCTCGGACAGCGGTGGCGGCTCGGGCGCCGGCAGCAGGCCGGCGAGCGCCGAGGCGATGTGCGGGTGGTGCGCCATCTCGAGCGCCGCCTGCGTCGCGTCGTGTGTCCATCCCTTGCCGATGGCGAGCAGCAGCCCGGCCGCGGCGAGCCCCGCCACGCCGGCCGTCACCCAGCCGCGCCGCGACGGCCTGGGCGGCGCGGGCTCGGGGGGACGATCCCGGAGCGCCATGCAGGCGTCGCTGCAGAAGCTCCGCAGGCCGTCCGGTCCGACGACGAAAGAACGCGATCGCAGCGCGTCGAAGGCACGCTGACAGACCGGGCATGTGATCGTCCGCTGGGCCATGATCAGAAAAGCTCGACGGCCACAATAACACGCCCGTTTTCATCTTTGTTGGATAAACAAACACCCACTGCAACCGGTGTAGGGTCGCCCGCACTCGTTACGCGAAGGCGGTCCAACGAGCGGACGGAGGGTCGGGGCGCAATGGCGACTCGCCATTTTGTCGAGCTGCGTTATAGTGCCCCGCATGAGTCGCTCCGAAGGGCAGTTCCTCGTCGAGAAGAAGCGTACGCACCGCTGTGGTGCGCTGCGCGCCGAGCATCTGGATCAGAACGTCGTGCTGATGGGTTGGGTGGCCACGCGCCGGGATCATGGCGGGCGCGTCTTCATCGATCTCCGCGATCGCACCGGCGTCACCCAGGTGGTGTTCGGGCCCGACGTCAACGCCGCCGCGCACGCGCTGGCCGGCGAGCTGCGCTCCGAGTACTGCATCGCGGTCGCGGGCAAGGTGATCAGCCGCGGCGACAACGTCAACACCAAGATCCCGACCGGCGCTATCGAGGTCGAGGGGCACGAGCTGCACATCTTCTCGCGCAGCGAGACCCCGCCGTTCGAGATCTCCGACGACACCGAGGCGGGCGAGTCGGTGCGCCTCAAGCACCGCTACCTCGACCTGCGGCGAGCCGCTCTGCAGAAGAATTTTCTGGTGCGCTCGAGCCTCTACCGCATCGCGCGCGACTACCTGCACGGCCAGGAGTTCGTCGAGCTCGAGACGCCGTTCATGGTCAAGTACACGCCGGGCGGCGCGCGCAACTTCCTCGTGCCGTCGCGCCTCAACGCCGGCCACTTCTACGCGCTGGCCGAGTCGCCGCAGATCTTCAAGCAGCTCTTCATGGTCGCGGGTTTCGACCGCTACTTTCAGATCGTGCGCTGCTTCCGCGACGAGGATCTGCGCCTCGACCGCCAGCCGGAGTTCACCCAGATCGACGTCGAGATGTCGTTCCTCTCCGAGGAGGATCTGTTCGACCTGATGGAGGGCCTGGTCGTCCGGCTGTGGAAGGAGATCCTCGGCATCGACGTGCCGCGGCCGTTCCTGCGCCTCGACTACGCCGAGGCGATGGGCAAGTACGGATCGGACAAGCCCGATCTGAGCTTCGGACAGCCGCTGTGCGATGTGACCTCGGCGCTCGCCGAGCACAAGGGCGGCGGCGTGCCGCTCTTTGCCTCCGCGCTCGAGGCGGGCGGCATCGTCAAGGCGCTGCGCATCCCCGCCAAGGAGGCGGCGTCGCTGTCGCGCACCGAGGCCGACAAGCTCGAGGAGTTCGTCAAGGGCTTCGGCGCGCGCGGCCTGGCGCGGGCCAAGATCGCCGACGGGGGCGAGTGGACGCAGTCGCCGCTGGCCAAGAACATCACCGCCGAGGCGCGCGCCGCGGTCAACGCCGCCGTCGGTGCCGAGCCGGGCGACTACGTCTTCTTCCAGTTCGGGCGGCCCAAGCTCGTCAACGCGGTGCTCGGGGGCCTGCGCCTCCACCTCGGCCACAAGCTCGGCCTCGTCGACAAGTCGAAGCCCCGCTTCCTGTGGGTGACCAACTTCCCGCTCTTCGAGGAGTCCGATGACGGGCGCCTGGTCGCGGCCCACCACCCCTTCACGGCGCCCAAGCCCGAGGACGTGCCGCTGCTCGACTCGACGCCCGGCAAGGTCAAGGCGCGCGCCTACGACCTCGTCCTCGACGGCAACGAGATCGCCGGCGGCTCGCTGCGGATCTATCAGCGCGAGGTCCAGCAGAAGGTCTTCGCGGCGCTCGGCCTCACCGAGGACGACTTCCGCCAGAAGTTCGGCTTCCTCCTCGAAGCGTTCAAGTACGGGCCGCCGCCCCACGGCGGCATCGCCTTCGGGCTCGATCGCCTCGCCATGCTGCTGTGCGGCGCCGACTCGCTGCGCGACGTCATCGCCTTCCCCAAGACGCAGAAGGGCACCGATCTCATGACCGACGCACCGACGGCGGTCAGCGACGAGCAACTCAGCGAGCTCCACATCCGCACCCACCTCCTCCAGGCGTGATCCAACCATCGTGAGCAACAGCGACACCAAGCAGCGACGCTCGGCCACGCTCGACAAGCTGGCGAGCCAGAGCTTCGACTTGCTCATCATCGGCGGAGGGATCACGGGCGCGGGGGTGGCGCGCGACGCGGCGCTGCGCGGCCTCAAGGTCGCGCTCGTCGAGAAGGACGACTTCGCGTCGGGGACCTCGTCGCGCTCGAGCAAGCTCGTGCACGGCGGCCTGCGCTACCTCGAGCACGCGCAGTTCCGCCTCGTCTTCGAGGGCACCAACGAGCGCGCGCTCTTGATGCGCGTCGCGCCGCACCTCGTGCGGCCGATCCAGTTCCTCGTGCCGACCTACAAGCGCGAGGGTCCCGGGCTGTTCGTCCTCGACGTCGGCCTGTGGATCTACGACGCGCTGTCGAAGTTCAGCTCGCCGCAGCTCCATCGCACGCTGCGCGCCCGCCGGGTCAACCGCCTGGAGCCGGGGCTCCGCGTCGACGGCCTGCAGGGCGGCATCGTCTACTACGACTGCATGACCGACGACGCGCGGCTGACGATCGAGAACATCATCGACGCCGAGGCGCTGTCCGCGGTCACCGCCAACCACGTCCGCGCCAGCCGACTCCTCAAGGACGGCGACCGCGTCGTCGGCGCCGAGCTGCAGGACGAGCTCGGCGGGCGGGCGCCGTTTCCATGCAAGGCGCGCGTCGTGGTCAGCGCCACGGGGCCGTGGACCGACGAGCTGCGCCAGATGCTCGGAGAGAAGCCGGTCCTCGCCACGAGCAAGGGGATCCACCTCGTCGTCGACGGCGCGCGCCTGCCCCTGCGCCACGCCATCGTGATGAAGGAGAAGCGCCGCGTCGTCTTCGCGATCCCGTGGGGCGATCGCTCGGTGGTCGGTACGACCGACACCTTCTACGACGGCAAGCCCGAGGCGTGCGCCGCCGACGCCAACGACGTCGAGTACCTGCTGGCGATCGCCAACCGCTACTTCCCCTCGGCGCGCCTCACGGCCAGCGACGTCCTGGCGACCTGGGCCGGCATCCGGCCGCTGCTGCGCCCGCCCGAGGACTCCGCCTCGGCGAGCGACGTGTCGCGCGAGCACACGCTGTTCGAGCAGCCGGGCCTGGTGATGATCGCGGGCGGCAAGCTGACGACGTATCGCCGCATGGCGGCCGAGGTGGTCAACGCGTCGGTCAAGCAGCTTGACCAATCGATCGCATCGCGCACCGCGGACCGCCCGCTGCCGGGCGGCGCGGGCCTCTCCGATCAGGCGAGCGTCGACGCGCTGGCCGAAGCCCTCCTCGCCGACCTCAATGCCGGCACGACGGCGACGGCTGCCAAGGACCCGCTCGTCGCCACCAACCTGGCGCGCACCTACGGCGCCCGGGCAACCTCCGTCGTGGAGCGCATCCGCAAGCAGCCCGCGCTCGGCGAGCGGCTCGAGCCCGAGCTGCCCTACTTGCTGGCCCAGATCGACGTGGCCGTCGAAGAGGAGCAGGCGGTTACCGTCGACGACGTGCTCTCACGGCGCGTGCCGCTCCTGCTGCGCTCGCGCGATCAGGGCCTGGCAGCGGCCGAGAAGGTCGCGGCGCGGATGCAGACGCTACTCGGCTGGAGCGACGCCGATCGACAGCGCTCCCTCGACGAGTACCGCGCCACGGTGGCCCTGTCGCGCCAGTTCAGGGCGCCAGCCGAGCTCGCTCGTAGCGTCCGCTCGTGAGCGTGTAGCGGAAGCGATCGTGGAGGCGATTCTCTCGCCCCTGCCAGAACTCGAACTGATCCGGCACCAGCACGTAGCCACCCCAGTGCAGCGGCAGCGGCACCTCTTTGTCGGCGAAGCGCTCGGTCATCTCCGCGACGCGCGCCAGCAGCGACTCGCGATCCGGTAGCACCTGGCTCTGCGGCGACGCCCAGGCGCCGATCTGCGAGTCGCGGGGTCGGGTCTGAAAGTACGCTGCCGAGACCTCGACGGAGGTGCGCTCGATGCGCCCTTCGATCCGTACCTGACGCTCGAGCGTCGGCCAGAAGAACAGCGCCGCGGCGACCTTGGTCGCATCGAGCTCGCGCCCCTTGTCCGAGTCGTAGTTGGTGAAGAAGCGGAGGCCGGTGCTGTCGACGCCGCGACACAGGACGATGCGACTGCGCGGCCGCCCGTCGGCAGTCACCGTCGAGATCGACATGGCGAGCGGCTCGGGCGCCTCTTGCAGCGTGGCCTCGGCGATCCAGAGGTCGAGCTGCTTGACCGGATCTTCGTCGAGTCCCTCGAGGTCGAGCTCGGTCCGCTGGTACTGCGTGCGACGTTCGTAGTGGTGGGCCACGACCGCCTGTTTAGCCAAACCGGGAGAAACGCGAAAGACGCGAAAGTGCCGCCCTTGTGTGCTAAGGGATCGGCGAGGCCATGACCACGCCGCCCAGCAAGCCAGACGTGATGCGCGCGCTGCTCGAACGCAGCGAAGCGCGCGTGTATCTCGACGCGCGCCGCGACGGCGTCAAGCTGCCCGCTCACCTGCGGGCCGAGCCCCAGCTCCGGCTCGACTACTCGTACGGCTTTCATCCGCCGATCCCCGATCTCGTCGTCAACGACGAGGGGATCGCCGCGACGCTGTCGTTCAATCAGCGGCCGCAGCCGACCTTCATCCCGTGGGCGGCGATCTATCTGATCGCCGACTACGACGGCAACGGCGCGGTCTGGCAGGACGACATCCCGGGCGAGGTGCTCGAGCGAGTCGCCGCCGCCCTCGAGAAGCAGCCGATGAGCGCGCCGGCCGAGGTGAACGCGCCCGCTGGCAAGGCTCGCCCCAGGCTGGTGGCGCTCCCCGACGAGGGGAGCGACGGGGCGCCGGCCGAGGACGTCCCCGCGGTCGCCGCGCCGCCGGACGCCGAGCCGCCCCGTCCCCGCCCCGCCCTCCGCCTCGTCAAGTAGCGCCGCGGCCCCCAGCTAGTCGAGGCGCAACCAGCTCCGCTGGAGGCCGAGGGCCAGCAGCGTCCCGGCGACGAGCCCGACGACGTAGCCGTAGGGCAGCCCGACCACCGCCACTGCGACGAACAGCGCCACCCAGAGCGCCGGCTTGTCGTCAGCGATGTCGCGCACCAGCAGCATCAGCGCGACGGCCTCGAAGAGCAGCACGATGCCGAGCACCGGCATCGGGAAGACCTGCACGACGTGCGAGAAGCCAGGGGCGAAGAACAGGCCGAGCACGAGATACAGGCTGCCGTAGAGCACCGCGGCGCCGCCGGTGCGGGCGCCGAAGCCGTAGAAGCCGACGAGGCCGCCGCACCCGTGGCAGACCGGCAGCCCGCCGAACCACGGCGCCAGCAGGTTCATCAGCCCGTACGTGAAGCCGATCTTGCGGACGCTGACGCGTCGATCGGGAAACAGGTCGCTCGCGGTCTGGCTCGTGGCGATCACCGAGTTGCCGAGGGACAGCGGGATCTGAGGTAGGGCGAGGAGCAGCGCCCCCTGCTCGAGCTCGCGCACGGTCGGCACCACGAGGTGCGGCAGCCGTAGCCCCACCGCGTCGAGGACCGCCTTGCCGTCGAGCTTGGTCGCTGCGGCGTAGACGACGCCGAGGGCGATGACGACCAGCGGCGCGGGCACGCGCTTCTGGCGTCGGAGGAGGAGCAGCAGCGAGAAGGCGAGCGCGGCGAGCCCGTAGCCCCAGATCCCGTCGGCCGACGCATACTGCTTGAGCGCGAGGGAGGCGAGCGTGATCCCGAGCCCGAGCTGGATGCCGCGCACCACCTGCTTGGGGACGACGCGCGCCAGCCAGTCGAGGAGGCCCGTCGCAGCGAGGACGAGCATCACCGCGCCAATCACCAGACCACCACCGGCGAGCGTGCCGGCCGAGAGCTTCTGCGCCAGCATGATCGTCGCCATCGCCTTGAGCGGCTGCACCGGCATCGGCATGCCGTAGAGCACCCCGGTGGCGATCTGCAGGGCGCCGAACAGGATGCACACGCTGGCGGCATCGAGCCCGCAGGTGGCGATGAGCGCGATCAGCAGCGGTAGATCGGTGCCGATGTCGCCGAACGCGCCGGCGAGCTCGTGGCGATCGAAGCGGAGGCGGCTGGCGCTCGGGGCAGGGCTCGGCGACACGGTCAGCGAGTCGGATACCACGAACCCGTGCCGCCCGGGATCTGATAGCTCGTGAAGCGACCGTAGCCCACGACCTGCAGGCCGATCGGCTGATCCGAGACGAGGGTGTGCGCGCTGCCCGCGAGGGTCGAAAGGGGCAGGTGGACGACCGAGAAGCCGCTCGTCCCGATCGGCGACGGCGCAACAGGGGAAGGCGCCCCGTCGACCGTGAGGCTGGCGCCGTCGGGCAGCGCGACATCCACGAAGGCGCTCTCGTAGTCGTCCGGCGCGATGACGACGTGGCGCTTGCGGAAGCCTTCGACGGGGATCGCGATGCTCTGCGACGGATCGCCGCGCTGCAACTCGGGCGACAGCTGGCCGTCGACGAAGCTGGCCGAGAGCTGGAAGGTCGCGACCAGGAAGGGCGCGTCGCCGGCGACGAAGAAGCTCCCCTCGACGGGGCCGAGGTTTACCACCTCGCCGGCGTCGAGCGCCGACGGCGCTCCGTCGAGCGGCGGATCGAACGAGAGCGCGGTCCCGTTGACGGTGCCATACAACCGCACGAAGTGCGGCACCACGTCGCCCGCCGGCCCCGTCACCCCGGTGACCAGGTAGCGGCGGCCCGCCGCGGCGAGCGGCAGCTGAAGCTCTTCGATGTGATCACAGCTGAACGGGTACTTGTCGGGCGAGCGCACGCAGACATCGCCCGTGATCACCTGCACCGGCGCGCTCGCTTCGACGAGCGACGCCGACAGATCGACGCGCCGATCGTACGTCTCGTCGCCGACCAGCTCGGCGACGTCGCCGGCATCGAGCACGAACGTCGACGACTCGCCCGGCGCCATCGCCACCAGCCCTGACCCCGGCTCACCCGGCAGGATGCGCGCTCGCCCGCCTGCGGTCACCGTCACCGTCGTCCGATCCTGGGTCGCGGTGATCGCCAGGTAGTTG
>CAZPEY010000120.1:0-14763 GCA_964585665.1 uncultured Polyangiaceae bacterium
AAGGAAATTCGCGGGGTTCGCTCCCAAGGCACCCGAAACTATGGTCGGCGTTCGCGACCTCGTCAAATTCCCGTCGGAATTTCCGCCAACGCCCCGCCGTTTTCGCAACTCCCCGCCCACGCACGAAATCCGCGCCCGAAAAGTTGCGCCGCCGCGCGGACGCGCCGATCGTAACACGCTGGAGGTGGTGTCGATGAATGCACAGGCAACCTTCGTCCCGCGTCGACGGCTCCGCGATCGAATCGTCCTGCGCGACGGGACGCGCAACCCGCGCCTCGTCGAGCGCTACGAGCTGACCAACCAGCTCCTGCTCATCGACGACGACCTGCGCGAGACGGCGCTGGCGCTCGTCGACTGCGAGAAGTTCCTCGGGGACGCGCTGGCGCTGCTCGACAGCGATCAGATCAGCGCGCGCAAGCTGCTCGAGCTGGCCGAGCGGGACGACACGCTCGCCAACCTCGATCACCTCGCCGACTCGATCATGCAGCTCCGCCGTCGCCTCGGCTTCATCGCTCACGTCCTCGGCAAGTAGCGCCGCTCAGACGAGCTCGCCCGAGACGACGACGCGCTCGACGCCCGCGTCGTCGACCACGAGCAGCGCCCCGTCGCGCCCCAGCCCGGTGGCGCGTCCCACCAGCTCGCCCTCGGGCGTCTGGACACGGATGGGCGCGTCGAAGATCGACGAGCGCGCCCGCCAGTCGTCGAGAATCGCCGCACTCTCGCCGGCCGCGAGCTGCTCGCAGCGCCGCTCGAGCGCCTCGCACAGCGCGGCGGCGAACGCGGCCCGCGGCGCGTCGAGGAAGGTCGCGCGGTCCACCAGCTCGTCGGCGAACTGCTGCTCCCCGAGGTTGCAGCCGATGCCGACGATGACGTGCGAGAACACGCCGTCCGAGACGCGCGCCTCGCAGAGGATCCCCGCGAGCTTCTTGCCGTCGAGCAACACGTCGTTGGGCCACTTGAGCGTGGCGCGAGCGTCCCAGCGACGGACCGCATCGCACAGGGCCACGCCGACCGCCAGCGTCACCGGTGGCGCCTCGCGTGGCGAGTAGCGCGGCCGCAGCACGAGCGAATAGTAAAGGTTCTTGACCTCTTCGGACTGCCAGACGCGCCCCTTCTGGCCCCGCCCGCGCGTCTGTCGATCCGCCGTCACCACCGCGCCCGCCGGCGCCCCCGCCTCGGCCCAGGCGCGCGCCTCGTCATTGGTCGAGCCACACACGGGAAGGTGACGCCAAAGGCGGCCCACCCAGCGCGTCGCGAGCGGCGGCGGCAGCGCATCGCTGGATGGCTGGTCGCGCATGACGCGGATGGTCGAGTCAATTGTCCTCCATGTCAATTGCAGTCTCCGTCGACGTTTGCCAATATCGCCGCCCATGAAGCGGCTCCTCCTCGCGTCTTGTCTATTGATCGTGGCCTGCGCCGACGATCCGTTTGCCCGCTACTCGGTTCGCGAGAGCGTCGAGCAGCTGCACGTCACGCACGCCGAGCCGGGACAGACGCTCAGCCTCTTCGACGCTGCCGGGAACCTCGTCCAGTCGGGCACCGCCGACGCGTACGGCAGCCTGATGTTCCGCAAGGTCGCGCCCGGCAAGGGCTACGTCGTGCGCGGCGGCACCGAGTCGAGCGGCAAGCTCACCGTCATGTCCGTCGAGTCGAGCCTGCCCAAGCAGAGCTTCTACGCGGATCAGAAGCTCGTCGCCGGCTTCCAGTACATCAAGATGCGCGACGGCACGACGCTGTCGGCGTACATCAACCTGCCCGGTCCGCCGGAGATGGGGCCGTATCCGACGGTGGTGAGCTACTCGGGCTACTCGCCGTCGCGGCCTGGCGCGCCGCTCGGCAACTACGACGTCTTCTGCGGCGATCTGCCGACGCTGTGCGACGCGCCCGACGATCCGGGCTCGCTGATCGCCGGCCTCTACGGCTACGCGACGGTGAGCGTCAACATGCGCGGCACCGGCTGCTCGGGCGGCGCGTTCGACTACTTCGAGAAGCTGCAGCGCCTCGACGGCTACGACCTCATCGAGACGGTCGCTGCCCAGAGCTGGGTGATGAACCACAAGGTCGGCATGGTCGGCCTCTCGTACCCCGGCATCTCGCAGCTCTTCGTCGCCGCCGAGAAGCCGCCGAGCCTCGCCGCGATCACGCCACTGTCGGTGATCGGCAACTCGGCGACGACGATCAAGCCGGGCGGCCTCCTCAACGACGGCTTCGCGCTCAACTGGGTGACGCGCGTCATCGCCAAGGCCGCGCCCTACGGCCAGGGCTGGGAGCAGGGGCAAGTGGACAAGGGCGACAAGCAGTGCGCCGAGAACCAGCTCCTGCACGCGCAGCTCATCGACAACGTCGCGCAGGCGCGCGCCCTCAAGTTCTACGATCCGGCGGAGCACGATCGCTTCAACCCGAGCTCCTTCGTCGATCAGATCAAGGCGCCGGTGTTCCTCGGCGGCTCGCACCAGGACGAGCAGACCGGGCCATACTTCTCGACGCTGCTCGATCGCTTCACTGGCGCCGAGGGGCTGCGCCTCAACATCTACAACGGGGTGCACCCCGACGGGTTCTCGCCCCAGGTCCTCGCCGAGTGGCACGCCTTCCTCGAGATCTTCGTCGCCCAGCGCGTGCCCACCACCAAGCAGCTCCTGCTCGATCTGTCGCCGCTGCTGTTCAAGGAGATCTTCGGTGCCGAGGTGGCGCTGCAGAAGACGAAGTGGGCCGACTGCGCTGACTACGCGACCTGCAAGGCGGCGTGGCTCGCCGAGCCGAAGCTGCGCGTGGTGTTCGAGTCCGGAGCGGGCAAGGCAGACGACCTCGGTTCGCCAGTCGGGACCTTCGAGCGCGGCTTTGCGTCGTACCCGCCGCCGGAGACGATGATCAAGCGTCTTTACTTTCAGCCGGACGGCTCACTCGACGCCTCGCCGCCAACCGCGACGGCCAGCGCCTCCTCCTTCCACCACGACCCAGCGGCGGGACAGCGCGGCATCCTGGCCGAGGGCGGCCGCATCTGGGACAAGCTGCCCAAGTACGACTGGCGGCAACCAGCGGCCGACGCCGCCGTCGTGTTCGAGTCGGCACCCCTCGAGGCCGACGTCGTGATGGTCGGCCAGGCGAGCGTCGATGTGTGGCTCAAGTCGAACAGCACGGAGGCCGACCTCGAGGCGAACTTGAGCGAGGTGCGTCCCGACGGACAGGAGATGTACGTCCAGTCCGGTTGGCTGCGCGCCAGCCACCGCAAGCTGGGGCCGCTGTCGACGACGCTCTTCCCGCAGCCGACGTTCACCGAGGCCGACTGGCAGCCGCTCGTCCCCGGGGAGTACTCCGAGGCGCGCATTGGCATCCCCGGCTTCGCGCACGTCTTCCGCAAGGGCTCGCGCATCCGCATCGCCGTCGACACGCCAGGCGACAGCCGCGCGGAGTGGTTCTTCAGCCTGCTGCCCGAGCAGGACAGCAGCGTCCGTCACACGATCGGCCACGACGCCGCGCACCCGAGCAGCGTGGTCTTGCCGTTCCTCGACGGAGTGACCGCGCCGTCGAGCTTGCCGCCCTGCCCCTCTCTTCGCGGTCAGCAGTGCCGCGAGCACGTCGCCTACACGAACACCCCCGCCAACTGAGAGCCGCTGTCCGGCAACTGGACGTTCCGTCCGCAGCATCTGTACACTGGATCGCAAGCTCGACCCGGGGGAAAGATGCTCAAACGGTTGGCGGTGCTTGCGCTCCTCGCGGGGTGCACGAACGACGAACGGGTCGCTGCGACCATCGGGGCCGAGGGCGGATCGCTCACGTTGGGGGCGCTGACGCTGACGATTCCTGCCGGTGCGCTCGATGCGCCGACGCCCATTCGCATCGAATCGTCGACGAGGGCGCCGAGCGGATTTCACACCGAGTCGCCGCTCTACCACCTCTATCCCAGCGGGCTGCGCTTCAAGCGTCGCGCGGTCGCGTCCTATCGGATCGCGTCGACGGATCCGGCGGCGCGCCTGTGGCTCTCGAATTCGCGCGGCGGTTTTTCCCGACTGCCGACCCGCCGCAAGGGCGACGTCGTGCGCGCTCCCGTCGCGCACTTCAGTGATCTCATGCTCGCCTCGCACGAGGTGGAGGCCTGCAGCGGCGGTCAGGATGGACTGTCCGCAAGCGAGGCCTTCAAGACCGATCGCCTGGGCCTCAAGTCCCAGTATCGCTCGGCGGAGCTGCTCGCCATCAATCCCGGGGATGAGGCGATCTTCACCACCGGCACCGGAAGCGATCCGGTTCAGATCGTCGCGCTCGACGGGACGGCCACTCCGATGGTTGTCAATGTCGAGGTCGACGGAGGAGCCCAGGCGGCGACCGCCGTCGACTTCGACTGGGACGACGACGGCGATCTCGTCGTCGTCACCGCGATGAGCCCGCCCGAGCTGGTGCTGCTCGCCAACGACGGCGACCAGTTCCACGAGCAGGCGCGGGTCGCGCTCTCGAACACCGCGCCCGTCAAGGACGTCGTCGTCGCGGACACCGAGACTGGCTGCAACCTGTTCGCGGTCCCCGAGGTCCCGGACGGCTCGACCATGGCCTTGCTCGACAGCATCGCCCTGGCGCGAGACGGGGCGATGGTGGCCAGCGGGCTCGACCTCTCGGGCGTGCCGTTCGGCCCACGCGGCCGCGTCGCTGCCCATGACAGCGACGGGGACTTCGTCGACGAGCTGCTCGTATTCTCGGGTGGCAAGGGGGCGCAGTACACCCTGAGCGAGACCTGGTCGCTCACCGCGCCGTTGACCTACCAGCCGATCCCCGACCCGAACGCGAAAGAGGACGTCGAGATCGCGTTCTTCGACGAGGTCGACAACCCCAAGACCATCCTCGTCGATCTCGGTGGCATGCGTGAGGTCCGGGACGATCGGGTCATCAGCGGCGTCCTCAACCCGAAGCGCCCTTCGGCGATCACGACGGCCGATGTCGCAGGGGATGGGCGACAGGAGCTGCTCGCGCTGATGCCAGACGGTCAGTTTGGCGCCTTCGACAGCGACCTCGTACCGCTCCATAGCTTGCTGCAGTTTCGATCGAGCGCGGAGCCGCCGCTTGCCTTCTTCGCGCAAGACACCAATGGCGATGGACGCGCCGATCGCATCTTCTCCGCCGAGACGGATGGCATCCTCGGCGCCGCGCTGCCCTGTGGTCTCGTCGGCCAGGCGATGCCCGACGCGGGGGCGCCCGACCTCTCGGCCGCCGACCTCGGCGCGACCGATCTCTCGTCGCCGTCGTCCGTGGACCTGCTGACCTCTCCGGGCGACCTCGCCTCCGACGTGACGATCACCAGCTTCGGGGTCGCCAGCTCGACGGCCCAGACCGGCAGCACCAGCCCGTATTCGTACCGCACGGTCCTCTTTGCTTGGACCACGCAGGGGGCCTTCCAGTGTCACCTCGACGCGACCGACGGCACCTCCCTCAGCGCACCGAAGAGCTCGGCCGGCTTTGGCTTGCAGGTTCGCGGCTCCGTCGACGTGACGCTCACCTGCGACGGGCAGCTCGGCGGCCAGGCGAAGCAGACGCTGAGCTTCCCATCGTTCGCAGCGACGACCGTGCTATTCGCGGGCACGGGGCCGGCCGGGCAGTACACGAGCGGCAACACCGACCTCAGCTTCGCGGTGTTCCCGCGCAGCGCGACCTGTACGCTCGACGGCAACGCGGTGACCCTCGACGGCAGCGGCTACTACTACGCTGGCTCCGTCGCGGTCCCCGATACAGCGCAGACGGTGATGCACACGGTCACCTGCACCAGCGCCCTCGGGACCGACTCAGTGCAGTTCCCCGTCCAGGCGCTCGGCGCCAGCAATCAGGCCGCGCTCTACTACTGGTGGCCGGCGGTTCGCTTGATGGCGGGCGAGAGCGTCGAGCTGCGCGGGATGGTGACGTCGGGCTTTGGCTGCGTCGTCGACCAGAGCGTCGGCGCGCTGAGCACGACTCCGGTCAAGGTCACGCCGCCGGCAGGAGCAACGACCTACACCGCGACGTGCACCCACACGTCGAGCGGCACGACGACGATCTACCCGCTCGAGATCACGCACCCGTAGTCCGCGGCGCTCTTCTCCGCACGATCGGAAACCTCGCAACCGAGCCATCGCCAACGTGTCCTTGGGAGAGGAGGACCCGATGAAGCGTGCACTGCTCGGATGTCTGTTGTTGGCTGGCTGCGCGGAGAACCTCGTGCAGGCCAAGGTCGCCGTCCCGTCCTTCGAGGCTGCCTCGGAGCCAGTCGCGGTGACGCGCCCCAAGGTGTCGGTCCTCGTCGAAGCGCTGGGCTACGCGAACCTCGAGAATGGAAAGATCCCGAAGATCAAGGCCAGCTGGGGCGAGGTCGATCGTAGCCAGGCAGTCATGGCTGGAGGCCGGGGCGGCTCGAAGATGCGCTACGCGGATCTCCCGCTCATCCCCCTGCCGAGCTTCGGTGTCGCGATCATCAATAGCTCCGCCGCGCCGATCGCCTTCAAGGGCGCGCGCGTTCGTCTCGAGAGCAAGAGTGGCAAGACGTTCAAGGCAATCCTCGAGGCGGAGGAGATCGCTGGACGCGTCGAGGTGCTGACGCGCGAGCAGTTTCCTTCCACCGGCGAGCAGCGCCAGCTGCTCGAGCAACTGCGCGACGCGGTGATGCGCGTGCCGCTCCTCTCGAGCGACACGAAGCTCGCCGCGGGCGAGCGCTTCGACGGGGTCCTGGTCGTCGACTTCTCGGCGTACAACCTGAAGGAGCTCGACTTGGTGCTCGCCAGCGACGACAGCTACTCGATCGTGTTCGAGAACGTCGGCGGCGGGAGCGAGCCGTTCGCCATCAAGGTCCCGATGAAGAAGACCTCGGAGACGATCACGGCGCGCTGTCCCGACGGCAAGCCTCCGACGGCCCAGATCTGCAAGCTCAGCGACTAGCCCAGCAGCCGCCGCGGGTGGTACGCGTCGGCGAACACCCCGAGCGACGTCGGCAGCGGGCCGAACACGAGGTCGCGCCACGCCGCAGGGATGGCGTGCTCGCCATCGCGGGCGCCGAGCAGCGCCCCGGTGATCGCGCAGTTGGTGTCGGCGTCGCCGCCGCGGTTGCAGACGTCGAGCAGCGCGGCGCGCCAGTCGGCGGTATGGACGAGGTGCCAGTAGGCGAGGCGGAAGGCGACGCGCACGTAGCCTTGATGGTCAAGTAGGTTGACTTGATTCGAGTAGAGCTCCGGCGAGCGCGCCGCCGCCAGATCGAGGTCGACGATCAGCATCGCCTCGGCCTCGTTGATCTCCTCGCCGAGCGCCGGCTCGTCCTCTTTGAGGAGGCGCCCGGCGCGACGCAGCCCGGCCTCCGCGGCGGTCCACATCGCCTTGCCGTCGCCGCCGCGCGCGCCCGCGCGCAGGCTCGCGACGAAGGCAGCGCTGGCGAGCTGACAGCGCGGATCGAAGTGCGTGATGGCGCTCTCGGCGAGCGTCGCGCGCGTCAGCGCTTCGTCCGACACCTCCGGGAGCCAGGTCGCGAGCGGCGCCGAGCGCATCAGCGAACCGTTGCCGGCTGGGCGCCGCGTCGGATCGGCGTTCTGCCAGACCAGGCGACCTGCCTCGGCCGCGGTCGCGCCGTCGTCGATGAGGGCCATCGCTTGCCGCGTCTGCCGGCCGATGTCGAAGGCGACCTTCGACCAGGCGGCGTAGCGGCGCGCCACGTCGTCGGCGTCGAGCCGCCCGCGCGCGCGCAGGCTCTCGGCCAGGCAGATCGCCATCTGGGTGTCGTCGGTGGTCTGGCCCGCGACGAGCGAGAAGGGCCCGCCGCCGACGATGTCGACCTGCGGGCCGGTGAGCAGTGTCGGCAGCGGCGCCGTCTTGGGGGTGGCGAACTCCTGCGTGGTGCCCAGGGCGTCGCCAACGGCGAGCCCGACGAGCGCGCCGCGCTCGCGCGGGTTGAGCGTGGGGATCATGTCAGTTCTCCAAAGTCGCGGCCCAGCGCGGCGCCGAGCCTGTCGACCAGTCGCGGCGCGATCTCGGCGACGGTGACGGCGCGGCCGAGCTCGGCGGACAGGCTGGTCATCACCGTCGCCGGCAGGCCGCAGGGGTGCATGGTCGCGAAGTGGCTGAGGTCGGTCGAGACGTTGAGCGCCAGGCCATGGAACGTCACCCAGCGACGGACCGCGATGCCGATGGACGCGACCTTGCGCTCCCCGACCCAGGCACCGGTGTAGCCCTCGCTGCGTCGCCCCGCGAGCCCGAGCTCGGCGAGCACGTCGAGGATCGCCTGCTCGAGGTTGCGGAGGTAGCGATGCAGATCGCGCTCGCCCTCGCCGAGCTGCACGATCGGATACGCCACGAGCTGGCCCGGCCCGTGATACGTCACGTCGCCGCCGCGCTCGATCTCGACGACCGGGAACGCCTGGTCAAGGATGTTGTCTTTCGCGGCGAGTCGCCGACCGACGGTGATCACCGGATCGTGCTCGCACAGGATCAAGGTGTCGGGCGCGGCGCCGTAGCGGCGCTCCTCGACGAGCGTACGCTGCAGCTCGTAGACCTCGTCATACGGACGGCGCCCGAGCCAGAGCGTCTGGGCAGGGATCGGCGTGCTCACGCGCCTACCCGTATAGCATCGCGCCCCCGTCTCTGGCAGTGTTCCGTGCATGCGAACCTCCAGCTCCCTCCTCCTGTCGTCCCTGTTTGCGTCCCTCCTGGGCTCGCGCCTGGCGCTGGCCGAGGCCCCCGCTCCTCCGACCACCAAGGTGACGTGGCATGGCCACGCCGCGTTCGAGATCACGACGCCCAAGGGCAAGACGATCCTCATCGACCCGTGGCTGTCCAACCCCGCCAACCCCAAGGCCAAGACCGCCGTCGCGGAGGTCAAGAAGGTTGACTATATCGTCATCACCCACGGCCACTCCGATCACGTCGGCGACGCGGTCGCGATCGGCAAGGCGACCGGCGCCAAGCTCGTCGCCGGCTTCGACCTGGCGGCCAACCTGGTGCGGGTGCTCGGCTATCCCGACAAGCAGGCCGGCTACGACACGCTCACCAACCCGGGCGGCGAGATCTCCGTCGACGGGGGCGAGATCGTCTTTCAGCTGACGCCGGCGGTTCACTCGTCGGGCCTCGACACCGGCGACCCCAAGGCGCCGATCGCGTACGGCGGCAACCCGACCGGCGTGATCGTCAAGATCAAGGGCGGCCCCACGATCTATCACACCGGCGATACCTCGTTCTTCAAGGACATGGAGGTCATCGGCGAGGAGACCCCGCCCGATCTCGCGCTCCTCAACATCGGCGGTCACTTCGGCATGGAGCCCAAGATGGCGGCGCGCGCCGCGCAAGCCGTCAAGGCCCGCGTCGTCGTCCCGCACCACTACAAGACCTTCCCGATCCTCACCCAGTCGCACGACGAGTTCGTCAAGCTGCTTGCGGCCAAGAAGATCCAGACGCACCCCATGCAGCCGGGCGAGACGATCACGTTCGCAGGGGCGCACCTCAAGTAGCGACGCCCGATGTGATCTCTGCCACTTGCGGCGAACTGGCCGGTGCGCTATAGGCGGCCCGTAGCAAAGGGGTAGACCGCTTGTTCGCGCCGATCGTTTCCAAGCTCATGTTCGCAGCGTCGTTCTTCGCGACCGTGACCGTGCACCAGTTTCTCGACGACGCCGCCCTGCGGCTGCGCCTGATGAAGCTGCTCGGCGATCAGTCGCTGTCGGTCATGGAGGCGAGCTGGACCGCGCCCGCGCCGGTCGAGAAGAAGAACAAGGTGCGGCTCGCCGTGCTCTGCCGCCCGTCCGACTGCGCGAAGACCTACGCGGTCATCGTCGAGCAGAAGGAGTCGCCGCTGCGCGTCTGCATCTCCGACGGCACGACCCAGAACTGGCTCATCGAAGGCCAGCCGGCGCAGCACAAGCCCGGCCTCTGCCCGCGCAAGCTCAACGACGTCAAGTAGGCCCGCCTGCAGCCCTGGTTGTTCTTTCCCTACGAGAAGATCCCCGAGCGGCTCGCGCTAGACGAGGCCGCGTGGCGTGAGGTGTCGCGAGTCCCCTGGGTCGTCACGGAGAAGATCCACGGTGCCAACTTCTGTCTCGTCACGAACGGCCTCGAAGTTCGCGCAGCCAGCCGCAAGGCCTACCTCGACGAGGACGACGAGTTCTTCGGGTATCGCGTCGTGCTCGAGAAGTATCGCAAGGCGGTCTTGGCGCTGGCGGCCGAGCGCGCGCCCATCGAGCTGCTGTTCGTGTACGGCGAGCTGTTCGGCGGAGCGTACCCCCACCCCGACGTGCCGCCCAACCCCAACGCCCAACCCGTGCAGTCTGGCGTCTACTACTCGCCGAATCTCGAGTTCTGCGCATTCGACGTCGGCGTGCTCGAGCAGGACGAGCTCCGACTCTTGGACTACGAGATCGCGACCCAGGCCCTGGGGCGCGTCGGGATCCCTTTCGCCAAGCCGCTGTTCATCGGTAGGTACGACGCGGCCTCCATGGTCTCGCACGACTTTGACACGACGGTCCCAGCGCAGCTCGGTCTGCCGCCGCTCGCAGGGAACCGTGCCGAGGGCATCGTCCTCAAGCCCTACAGTGGTTCCGCGTTGCGGCCGTCGGTGAAGAAGAAGATCGAGGCCTTCGCCGAGACCCGGTTCCACGCGGTGGCTCGGTCGCACACCGCAGACTCGCCGCTTCTCCAGTTGACGGCCGCGAGCAACGCGATGTGCACGCCGCAGCGGCTCGACAACGCGCTCTCGAAGATCGGCCGCGTCAAACCTGGCGATCGCAAACGGCGAGAGGCCGCCGTCAGTGAGCTCGTCAGCGACGTGATGGCAACCCTCGCCGACCAAGCCACAGCGCTCTGGAAGCGATTGCCTCAGCGAGATCGGGATGGCGTGCGAGACCATTTGCGCGCGCGCGCCGAGGCTCTGTTGGCGGCCAAGCTGGGGGAACGCTAACCCCGAATCGAGTTGACGTGAGCGCGGATCTCGAAGCACGTCGGTCAATCCGCGGCTTTCCGCTTCGCTCCCTCGGTCGCTGCAGGGGCGCTCGCGGCTTACCCCGACCCGCTTCGGCTCCGCAATCACGTCAACTCGATTCGGGGTTAACGCGCGGCGGGAGCGTAGAAGCGAACCGTGCGATCGACCTCGTCAAAGCTCGCTTCGAGTAGATAGCCAGACGACCAGACCGCAAGCGCCGCCGCCGTCGGATCGGCGAGCGTGGCGAACTTCTTCCACTTCACGGCCTCGGGCGGCCAGTGATTCGAAGGCACCTCGAGATCCTTGGAGATCGCCTGCTGCCAGTTGGCGTAGGCCTGGACGCAGGCGCGGCAGAAGCCGGAGCCATCGTCGACAGACTCGTCGATCGTGACGGTAGCCCCGGCCTCTTCGACGGCAGCCTCCACCGACCATTGCGCACACGAGAACGCGGAGCCGAAGTCGGTGATCCGGGGCATCGGTCCGTCGACGACGAACCACTCGATCGCGTCCGGCAGCGTCGCGCCCCAAGGGAGCAGTCGCTCAGCGAGCTCGAGTGCGCTCTGCTCGGCGAGGAGGATGCTATCGAGGCGCGGCGCGAGCGTCGCTACGACCCGAGAATCGGGTTGCTCGCTGCGCGCGATCCCCTCGGCGCGATACGGCGGAGCTCGTCGCAGGCCGGCGATGAGCCCGAAGCGGCGCGGCAGCAAGGCTGGCAGCGAAAGCGGACCCGGTGCAGCTTTCACCGACGCTGCGGCGAGGCGGGCTGCGTTGATCCGTTCGAGCCATTCGATCGGCGTCGTCATCTCTACTTGCCCTTCGCCTTGATGGCCGTCGCGGCGGCACCGAAGGCCGCAGCGATCGCACTCTTCACCCCGGCAAGAGCACCGCTCGCGGCAGCGGCGTCCTTCTTCTGGGCCTTGCTGAGCAGCGGCTCACACCCGGCATCGTAGGCGTCGCTGACCAACGACGTCCACGCCGACGAGGCGGCCGTGGCGGCGGCGTCGAGCGCGGCTTGCGCCTTCTTGAGGTTCTCTTCTTCGGTCTTCTTGGTCTTGGCGTCAGGAGCCGTCTCGAGCGCCAGCTCGGCATCGTCGACAGCCCTTGCAGCCTCGACGAACTTCTTGCATGCGGTGCGGAAGGCGGCCAGGCCGGCACCAAAGTTCTTGGAGTTGTCGTCGCCCCCCGCGACGGTCGCCCCCTTGTTGACGCAGATCTCGAAGCCGGGCAGACCGACGCACGAGGACAGCTGCGCAATCGCCGCGTCCATCGCTGTTTTGCCTTTCGCAGGTAGTTCGCCCATCAGTCCCGTGAACTCTGCGGGCAGCTTCTTGAGTCCGTTGTTGAAGAGGTGGTCGCCGCGCTTCTTGCCCTCGTCTCCCTTGGCGCGGAAGACCTTGAGCGCGACGCCCGAAGAGGCTTCCTCGGCGACGGGCGACTTGGCTGGCTCCTGTTCCTGCTCCGGCGCAGGCTCCTTGGCTTCGTCGACGGACTTCGACTCGTCGTCATCGTCTTGCCGCTGCCGCCACGCCTTGAGGCTTCGGTGGATCTGCCGAACGGCAGCTTGGCGTTCGTCTGCGACTGGATCTCTGCGGTCAACACTGCGACTGACACGACCGCTGGCACCCCCGACGCTGACCTGACCCGTGAACCCTTCCAGCAGCCCTTCGCCGATCGATCGAAGGCCGCTCCAGAACGACGACGTGTTCTCGCTACCCTTCTTGGCGCCTCCTCCCGAATCGTGCTCACCCATGCGAGGTAGTTATCTCGAAGCGGTGGCTCGAGGTTGCCAAAATTCTTTTCGGCCTTGAAGGGAGCGTGGTCGAGAATACGAATTAGCGGGAGGCGCGGTCAGGGGACGCGATCAGCGATCAGCGATCAGCGATCAGCGATCAGCGATCAGCGAGAGCGGATCGGGGCGGTGGTGGTGGATCGGGGCGCTCACGGTGTGGAGAGTGCGGTGGGGACGCTCGCGACGGGACCCATCGTACCGCGGTGCTCGGGCTCGTCAACGACGCTGGCGCGCCGCTGCGCGGTGCGCGCCTTGGGCGCGCATCGTTGACGAGCCCTGCGACTCCGCGGTGCGACGGGTCGCGTCGCTCGTACGGTGCGGCGGCGCTGCTGAGGAACTCGTGATGCGGAGGACTCCATGCTCAAGGTGCAAGCGCTCTACATGAAACTGCTGCCACGGATCGGAAGTGCGATCACGGCCATCGGTCGTCAGGAACCCGATCTGGCTCGCCAACTGCGACGGGCCAGTAGCTCAGTCGCCATGAACCTCGCCGAAGGCTACGGCTCCACCAAAGGCTCGCGTACTGCGAGATTCGAGTCCGCCTTCGGATCCCTCCGCGAAACCAGGACCGGCCTCGCCGTCGCTGTCGCCCTCGGCTACCTGCCCTCCCTCGACCCCGAGCTCCAAGACCTCCTCGATCAGACGTCCGCTATGACCTGGCGCCTCCTCCATCCCAGATAATCGCCCTCCGAGGGGCCGCCGCTTCCCCCGAGGCGGCGGCCTCCCCGGCCTCGGTCCCAGCCTCGGTCCCCGTCTCGGCCTCGGTCCCCTGGCCTTCGCCGCTTGACACCACGCCAGCCTCGAACGAGTCTCCGCCCCGCCATGACCAGCGCGCACTTCGACCTCATCGTCGTCGGAGCCGGCCACGCCGGGCTCGAGGCGGCGCTGGCCGGAGCGCGGCTCGGTCGCCGCGTCCTCTTGCTCACCGGCAACCTCGACACGATCGGCCAGATGTCGTGCAACCCTGCGGTCGGTGGCGTCGGCAAGGGGCACCTGGTCAAGGAGATCGAGGCGCTCGGCGGCGCCATGGCACGGCTCACCGACGAGTGCGGCATCCAGTTTCGGCGCCTGAACACGAGCAAGGGCCCGGCCGTGCGTGCGACGCGCGTGCAGTGCGACAAGCAGCGCTACCGCATCGCCAGCAAGCGCACCGTCGAGCAGCAGCCCGGGCTGGTGCTCAAGCAGCACGAGGCCGACGAGCTCCTCGTCGAAGCGGGCCGCATCGTCGGCCTGCGCACCGTGCTCGGCGCCTGCTTCTTCGCGCCGGCGGTGGTCCTGACGACCGGGACGTTCCTCCGTGGCCGCATCCACGTCGGGCGCGCCCAGCTCGACGGGGGGCGTGCCGGAGAGGGCGCCTCGCGCGGCCTCTCCGCGTCGCTGGCCAAGCACGGCTTTGCCCTGCTGCGCCTCAAGACCGGGACGCCGGCGCGCCTCGACGGGCGCACCATCGATTGGCAGAGCCTCGAAGCGCAGCCCGGCGACGAGCCGATCCCGCAGTTCGCCGAGGACGGGCCCGCGCCGCCGCTGCGGCAGGTGCCGTGCTACGTCACGTACACGACGGAGCGCACGCACCAGATCATCCGCGACAACCTCCACCTGTCGCCGCTCTACGGCAGCGAGCGCGCCATCACCGGCGTCGGGCCGCGCTACTGTCCGTCGATCGAGGACAAGGTCGTCCGCTTCGCCGACAAGCCCCGCCACCAGATCTTCCTCGAGCCCGAGGGGCTCGACACCGTCGAGGTCTACCCCAACGGCATCTCCACTTCGATGCCCATCGACGTGCAGCTGGCGATGCTGGCGACCATCCCGGGGCTCGAGCGCGCCCTGATGATGCGGCCAGCCTACGCCGTCGAGTACGACATGGTGGACCCGCGCGATCTGCGCCACACGCTGGAGACCCGGCGCGTCGGCGGCCTCTACCACGCCGGGCAGATCAACGGCACCACGGGCTACGAGGAGGCCGCCGCGCAGGGGCTGCTCGCCGGCATCAACGCGGGGCTCGCGGCGCGGGGCGAGGCGCCCGTCGTCCTGGGGCGGCACGAGGCCTACCTGGGCGTGCTGGTCGACGACC
>CAZPEY010000121.1:0-1211 GCA_964585665.1 uncultured Polyangiaceae bacterium
CCCGTCCCAGCCTCGGCGAGCGACGCGCCGAAGCCAATCAGCGTAACGACCAGAACCTTCGTCAGGAAACGGCTGTGGTTGCTCATTGGTTAATACCCCGTTCCGCCGGGCGCGTTCTCACGCGAGTAGAACTGCCCGCCGTTGTCTGCCATCAGGATGAGCATGTAGTACTCGTCCGCCGAGAGCTGGTACTTCGCATCGGCGCCGTTGTGGCCGTTGTAGTTGCTGATCTCGGCCGGGTGCGCCGGGCCTGGGAAGGCGCGCTTGGTGAAGTCCTCCGACGGATACCGCTGCGGCGGGTTGAGCATCTTGATGACCTCGGAGGTGCGCGCCGAGCCCGGCACGACGTACTCCTTGACCTCGCCCATCGTCACCATGATGTTCGCCTCCTGCGTCGCCATGCCGAGGCCGATGAGGCTGACGTACGACGTGGTGAACGAGTAGGTCATCTCGCCAAAGGACAGCGTGATCGGGTTGGCGCGCAGGTCGAATGTGAAGTTGAACGTCGTGCCCTCGGTCAGATCCATGATCGAGTAGCTCGGGTTGGCAGCGCCCGGCGTGCCATCGTGGCAGTCGGTGCAGGCGCGGTCGAAGATCGCCTGCAGGCCGTAGTTCTCGCCCGAGGTCGCGGTCGCCGCGCGCGTCTGCCACGGCACGCCACGGATGTTGGCCGCGGTCAGATTGGTGACGTCGTCGGACTTGCGCATCTGTCGGGGCACGCCCTCGTAGTCGAGGCGAGCCGCGCCGAGCGCCTGCAGCACCGAGGAGCCGGGGGCGATCTGGGTCGTCTTCGAGCGATCCTCATGGCAGCCGCCGCACACGCGCGCCTCGCCGGGGCCGCCCTGGATCCAGACCGGCTCCTGCGCGTTGCCACCCTTGCCGTTGTCCGCCGCCATGCCGAACGCGTCGATGAGCTCCATGCGGATCGGCACGTTGGCGGGCACGAGCGCCTTGAACGAGCCATCGGGCTGGATGTCGACCTCGCCGAGGCGCGACATGCCGTCGCCCATCGTCAGGCCGAACATGTTGGGGAAGCCCTCCTCCGACGAGAAGCCCTCGGTGATGCGGACCTTGTAGACATCGCCCTTGTTCATCGCGAACAGCGACGAGTCGAAGACGTTGACTGCGCCGATCAGGGTCGCGTTGGTGCCCTGCGCGCCGAAGGACGACATCAGCATCGGCGGCTCGGTGCGCTTGACGAGCGGCCGCGC
>CAZPEY010000121.1:1311-14737 GCA_964585665.1 uncultured Polyangiaceae bacterium
TCGCGGAACTGCGGCACCTCGGTGCCCTCGACGTTCCGGTTGGTCATGAACAGCATTCGACCGCCCGGCAGGTAGATCGGATAGACCTCGTCGCGCGGGCCTTCCGTGACCTGGCAGGGGCCCTGCGAGACCTTGCCGATCGCCGCATCGCACGGGTTAGTCCCGTCGATGTTGATGCGGTAGACGTGGAAGTTGTCGTCGCCGGGCGCGCGGCCCGAGAACAGCAACTCACGGCCGTCGAAGGAGACGTCGAACGACTGGATGTCGCCCATCATCCCCCAGTTGGTCAGGTTCTTCCGAACCCCCGACGCCGTCGGCGGCGTCAGCGTCCAGATGTCGGCCCCCTTGGCGCCGGCCGTGTAGTCGAACACGTTGCCCGTCTCCATGGGAGTGCGTTGCAGGTATGCGATCGCAGGGACACCGTCGAGCAGATTGGGCTGCTCATCGGCGCATCCGGCGACTGCGGCACACATCGCGAGTGCCGCGCCTCGAAGAACCTTGTTTTGGAAGTGCGTGGGCATTGCTCCTCCTACCAGCTCGTCTCAGAAGCACGGGTTGGGCCAGGTCGAGTCGCAGTCGCAACTGCTCAGAAACTCAGCCTCCCGAAGGCGACGTGGGTGGGGGAACTCCCCCCGGTTCGCTTGGAAGCGCGGGCTCGGCCTGGGGGGAATTCCCCCAGGGGCTCGGGTGCGACGACGGCTCAGGGTTGGCGACCTGCCTGTCCGGCGTCGTGGGTGTAGGCGCGGGTGGGGCGGAGGGGGCGGCAGCGGTGGGGACCGGATCGAGCGCCTCGCGATCGAGCTCCTCCTCGCGAAGCGACGGTCCGTCGAGGCCCGCGGCCCGCTCGAGCGCGAGCGCTTCGTCGGTCTCCCGCGTGTAGCGCGCCCGCTCGCCGGGGCGAGACTCATCGATCCAGAACGCGCTCTTGCCCCGCACGTCGAGGTGAATGAAGCCGGAGTTCGGATAGTACCCGACGCCGACGCGATCGAACTTGGTGCGCAGATAGTCGCGCAGCGTCGTGTTGGCGACCCCTTCGATGCGAAAGTCGCACGCCACGCCCTGCTTGTGCGGGCTGCGTGGGTTGCCCTTCTGGCGCGCCACCTTCGGCGCGCGATACCCCGCGACGACGACGACGCGCTGGAAGTCGAAGTGCTTGGCCGTCGCGTACAGCAGCTGGAGGAGGCGCGGCGCGATCGCGTGCTTCTTGCCCGTGTGGTGGCAGCGCAGGAAGTTGGCGAAGGCGCGGAGCTGCTTGCCGTCGAACTTGCCACCGCGATCGGGGCGGAGGGAGAAGGTCTCGTGCGTGTTGAGCGCGACGAGCGACGCGGCAGCGGCGGGCTGCGCCTCGATCTTCTTGGCGCGCGTCGCCTCGACGGCGGAGCGCTTGTGCTGCGTCGTCGCCGCGCGCACCAGCGCCACGGGCTTGGCGAGCGCCGGAGCGCTGCACAGCAGGGACGCAAGGAGCGCGGGCAGGGACAGGCGCACGAAGATGAATTTTACGCGCGAACGCGTCCGTGGGCAAAGATTTTCCGACGGAACAGCGACGGCAAAATCGGTGACTGACCGCACGGGAACGCGGCGGGCAGCTCCTAGGGGGCGAACGGCGCGCGCCACCCTCCCCCGTCGGTGTCGACGAAGATCGGGTTGCTGATCGCCTGTGGCAGGTTGCCCTGACCGTCGGGCACTAGCCCGTCGACCAGCTCAGCGATGGTGACGTCGCCGTCATCGACGTCGTCGGGCACCACCGGAAAGAGCGACCTGCGGCTCGCGGCTCGCACCACCAGCCAGAGGTCACGCCCCGTCGCGCCGACGCGGTTGCGCGCCACCACCTGATCGACGTCGATCGGCAGGTCGATCGAGGCCTCGACCCGGCGGTGGCCCGGCCGAACCTCGACGGTGGCGATCGTCAGCGGCCGCGCCCCGCCGATCGCCTGCCCACAGCGCGTCGACGGCACGGTGCGCGTCGTGAAGCAGTAGATGGGCAACACCGGATCGGGGAGCTGGCCCGCCGGCGCCGGGATCGTGTAGGCGCCGTTGGCGTAGACCTCGACGGTGTCGAGCCCGACCCACTCGGCAGCGGAGGCGCGGACATGCAAGGTCGGCGCGGCGCTGGCGACGAGCCGGCCGATACCGCCCGTCTGCGGATCGTCGCCCACCCACAGCTTGAGCATCGGTCCGGTGGTGATCACGACGTCGCGCGGCGTCGCTCCAGCCACTGTCGCGTAGACGGCGTCGGCGATGCCCGCCGCGACGCCCGCCGGCGAGTCGTCGGGCACCGCCACCATGGTGCGCGGCAGCGCCGTCGGGACGCTCCAGCGCTGGTGGGTGTCCGAGTTGCCGACGGCGGTGACGACGAAGCCGAACGACAAGAACGTCATCCAGTCTCGCAGCACGCTCATCGTCGTCGTATCGACGAGCTCGCGATCGATCACCGCCGCGTCCACGCCGGGGTGAAAGCCGAGCATCACCTCGAGCGCGTTGAAGGTCGGGGAGAACAGCGACGCGTCGACAGGCAGGCCCAGCTCCTCGGGCGGCAGCTCGAGGGCCGTGAGGTCCGAGCCGAACGTCCGCGTCGTGTAGTCGAAGCGCAGCGCAGCGCGATCGAAGTTCTGCTGGAACGGAATCCCGCCGGGTGCAGCGCGCGGATGATTGACCTGCACGACCTCGGCGCCGGCGGCGTAGAACGCGCTGAAGATCTGGGCGGGGGTCAGCCCCGCGCCGCGGTTGCCCCAGTCGACCGCGCCGCCCGAGGGCGAGAGCGGATCGACGACCAGCGGATAGGCGTTGAAGTGGCCATAGTCGAACGGCGTCGTCTCGATGCCGACGCCCGAGTCGAGCAGATCGCTCACGCCGAGCCGCTCGCGGATCGGCGCGTAGTCGAACACGCGGTCGTGCTCCGACGAGGACAACAGCTCGTTGCCCTCGACCAGGTTGGCCAGGACCCGATCCTCGGGCGGGATGGGGCTGTCGGGCGACGGGTTGGCGTGCTGGTGGAAGTCGGCCGAGACGTAGCCGCTCGTGTCGACGACTCGCGCCAGCTCGGCCTCGACGGCGACGATCTGGCCCTCGGCGAGCTGCAGCTTGGTCTCGTAGCGGCTCCACTCCGGGCCGCGCGAGACGACGACCCGATAGGTGCCCGCGCCAACGGCGATCGGCGCGTCGTAGCCGTTCATCGTCGAAGAGTCCCCCGACAACGACGCGCGCCAGCCCGCGAGGCCATACGGCCACGGATCCTTGATCGTGTCGCGAAAAAGGCGGCTCGGCGCGTTGCGCGGCGCGCCGACGATCGACAGCTTGGCAGGGATGCGGTTGCCGTCGGGGTCGCGGACGACGTAGGTAAGGAGCGCCGCGGCCTCGAGCTCGACGGCCACCGGCGTGGTGCCCGAGCCGGTGATCGAGAACTCGACGGCGGGGGAGCGGACGAAGCCATCCCCCTCGGCGATCGCCGCGTAGTTGCCGACCGGGAGACCGCCCTGCCAGCGCCCCTTGTCGTCGGCGACGTAGGTCGCGACCAGCCCCTCGGGGGTCATCACCCGCCCCGCCTTCCACACCGCGACGCGCGCCCCGCCCCGCCCCGCCCCGATGACCTCGCCGTCGACCGCGCCAAGCACGTCACCGCGCCTGCGTCCGACGCGCTCCTCGACCAGGCCTGCCCCGCCCCGCACCAGCTCGAGGAAGACCGACTTGGTCGCGCTGCCGCCAGCCGGCACCGTCAAGACGCGGGCGCTCGGCTGCAGCGCCTCCGCGAACGATCGCTGATTGTACACCTCGACCGCGACGCCGCCGACGGGCAGCGGCGCGGAGCGCGCGTTGCGATCGGCCTCCTCCGAGACGATCCCGTAGGACAGGCCCTTGCCCTGCAGCGCGACGTACTCGACGGTCGGGACGCTGCCACCGACGAAGTTCGAGATCGCGAACTCGCCGTAGCCGATGCCGGGATGGAAGACCTCGATCTCCGCGCCGGTGTCGGTCGAGGTGCCGATCGCGACGTGCTTGTCGCTCGTCGCGTGGTTGTCGAGCTGGTAGTCGATGCGCAAGGTCTCAGCGTCGGGGGCCAGGGAGTAGCGCGCCGTCACCTCGATCCCGATGGGGATCTGCGGCGCCATGCTCGCGTCGATGAACGCGACCGTGAGCGCGCTGGTGCCGCGGATGTTGATGAAGTCGTTGATCGCGTCTGGCCCCTTGGCCTCGATCACCGCCGCGCCACCGCCGCGCCCATCGTCAAGCACCTTGACCGTCGTGAAGTCGGCGGTGCGCCCGAGGTCGAAGTGCGGCGCCAGCTCGCCGAGCTGATCGCCCGCCGGCTGGGTGACGAAGTCGGCGTCGATCACTGTACCGCCGTACGGCCCTGGGCCGATGGCGCGCCCAGGCGCCTGGATGACGAAGCGCACCTTGCTGTTGCGGAGGAAGAAGTCGCCGGGCAGGCCCTGTGTGGCCGGGCCGTCGACGCGCTCGGTGGCGAAGTTGCTCTCGGTGAGGCGACCAGCGAACACGACCTGCGGGCCACCGTCGTGGCAGGCGGCCAGCCCGCAGATCAGCAGGGCCGAGGCCCAGGCGCTACTGGCGAACGACGACTTCACCGGAGCTCGGGAACGGCTGAGCATCGGTGCACGGCGTGGAGGTGACGACGTTGGTGACCGGGTTGAACGTGCCCGTGCAGTTGGGCGGCGTCCACGAGCCGCACTTGCCACCGCCGCGGTCGATGCAGACGCGCAGCGGCATCGAAACGCCCGGGTTGCCGGCGATGTCACGCGCCCGCACCGCGAGGCAGGTCGGGCCCTCGTCGAGACGGTTGAGCGTGTCGAGCTGGTAGCCGACGCACGCCTCCTGACCGCTGCCGACCGGCGGGATGGTCCAGATCGAGGGGATCTTCAGCGACGTGTAGTAGAGAGAGACCGTCATGTACGTGTTGGCCAAATCGCAGAGCGGGCCAGGCAGGACAGCGCCAGCTTCTCCCATCTTCGTGCAGCCAGCGGCCAGCGGATCCGTCGCGGCGTTGAGGAAGTCAGGCACGCCCGGCGTCGTGATCTGCGCCATCCGGATCGACAGCGCCTCGTTGGGCCCGGTCGCCTTGGTCGACGGGATGAGCAGCGGGTTGATGCTGTCGCACTTGCCATCGCCGTCGGTGTCGACGACCAGCGGTCCGTTGGCGCCGGCGATCGCGAACATGTCGACCGAGTCGACCTGAATCAGGGACGGGCGCTCGACCGCGAGACCGGGGGCGTGGTTGCCGCGATCCTCGGCGCGGGCGCGCACCGAGAACACCTGCTGAACCGTGGCGCCGTCGTTGGGCGGATCGAACGGGCCATCGCCGAGCGGATCGAACTCGATCGAGCAGATGCGCTCGAAGTTGACCAGCTTGGCGATGCGGACATTGGGCGGATCGAGCGAGATGCCGGGCGGCTCGTTGTCGACGACGATGACCTCGGCGACCTCGCTCTCGTTGCCGAGCTTGTCCTCCGCGCGCACCGACAGCGTCGGCAGCACGATCTGCTTGCCGAGCTGGCGGACGTCGAACTGACCGATGTAGTCGGTGGAGTTGGGCTGACGCGTCAGGTTCACCGAGAAGGTCGGATCGTTGCCGAAGATGGCGAGCACCGAGCTGTCGATGACGTCCGAGATGTCGGAGATCGTCGCCTTGATCTCGACGATGCCACCGATGAACTGTCCGGCCGTCGGGGTCACGATCGCGATCGCCGGGCCGACGTTGTCGACGATGAAGCCCTTCTGCGCGCGCCCGATCGTCCCCTTGTCATTGGTCGCCTCGGCGGCGATGAGCTGATCCCCGTCGAGCGGTGGGCTGAACTGGGAGAAGTCGATGACGCCGGTGAGGCGCAGCGGCACCGCGCCCGGCACCACGGTCATCGTCACATCGCCGAGCGAGCGCACGCCAACGCGGACCTTGCTGGCGTCGGTGAGTGGGTGGAGCTTGTCGTCGACGAGCAGCTCGACGTTGATCGACCCCTTGGCCGTCTTCTGCGTCGGCTGCACGAAGGTCAACACCGGGCCGCCATCGTGGAGATACGTGGCCGTCGCGACGCTCTGACGCCCGAGGATGTCCTTGGCCGACACCGAGAGTTCCGACGCGCCCGAGGGGATGTGGGAAATCGAGATCTGGCCGCGATAGACCCCCGGCGTCGCGGTCAGCGACATCGTCGCGGTGTCGATCTGTCCCTTCTGCTGCGAGGGCACCGACAGCGTCACCGAGCTAGCATCGACGCTGCTACCCGAGGCCGCGACGATCAGGGCCGTCACCTCGAGCGTGTCGTACTGCACCTCCGCGCCCGAGGCCGGCGACTGGATGGTGATCGTCGGACCGTTCGGATCGACGACCCCAAGCAGATCGAGCCCGAGGGTCGGCCCGTCCTCCGATGGGGGGAGCAGATCGGTCGTGGTCGTCGCGCCGTCGCCGGTCGTGAAGCCGGCCAGGTCGGGCGCTTGAAAGAAGTTGTGCTCCTCGCCCTTGCAGCCTGCGCCGACGACGCCAATCCATAGACAAGCAACCAAGCCAATTCGTCTCATGCTGCCTAGACTCCCGTCGACGTTGCGCAATTATGGGGTTTGAGAACCTGGAAACTCGACGAGCAGCAGCTGGTAGCCGCCCGGGGCCTCTTGCCAGCGCTCGCGATGCGTCAGCACGCCCTTGCCTCGTCGCTTGACGTGCAGCACCAGCGCCTTGCCCTGCTGCTTGGCCTCGACGTCGGTGATCGCGGTCTCGAAGAAGCCGGCCCGCAGCGGCCGCAGGTTGTTGCGCAGCGGCGCCTTGGCGCCGTCGAGATGAACGGCGAGCCCCTGCGGTGTGTCGGTGACCCGGTACGGAACTTGCCCGGTCAACTCGATGAACAGCGTCGGGACGCCCTCTTTGATCTGGAAGCCCGTCCACACGATGCGCGGCGGGCCGCTCTTGATCGGCAGCTTGGGCGCGCGCGGCGGGAGATGATCCGCCCCGAGGACGACGCCCTGATAGTGCCCCTCTTTGAGCGGCGGACCCTTGACTGCGATGGTGCCCTTGAGCTCGCCTGGCTTGCTCGGCGCGATCGGCTCGATCGGCGTCTCCGGGGGCTCATCGCCCCGGGTGCCGATCAAGACCGACGGGTGCTCCCCGCGCGGCACGTCGGCCGGCTCGGGTTCAGCGTCGGCGCGCACCGCTGTCGTGGCAAGCGACATGCAAAGGCCCCCGGCGAGCACCAGGCTACGCGTGGTGCGATAGAGCTTCCTCATCGTTGTTGATTCTAGGCTGCCTGGGGCGAGGGCTCAACTTTTGCCCGCCGCGGGGTCGGACACGGAGGCTGGATCGCTCGCCAGACCGAGCACGCGCGCTCGCGCCTCTCCGACGAGAAAGAGCGATCCGCAGAGCACCACGCCGCGCCCCTCGGCAAGCGCGGCGGCGAGGGTGAGCGCGGCGCCTACCTCCGCGGCCACGTGGACGACCGAGGCGATCTCCGGCGCGACCGCACGGAGCCGTTCGGCCAGCTCGGCCGGCTCCGCCGCGCGCTCGGACTGCGCCCGCGTCAGCACGATCGCGTCGAACCGCGGCCCCAGCAGGGAGAGCATCTCCTCGATCGGCTTGTCGGCGGAGGCGCCGAAGACGAGGACGGCGGGCGGTGCGTGCCCCGCCGTCGCGCGCTGCGCGAGGAGCGCCAGGAGCGCCCGGACCCCGTCAGGGTTGTGCGCCCCGTCGAGGAGAAGCTGCGGTGTGACCTGCTCGGCGCGGCCCGGCCAGGCGACCGAGGAGAGCGCCCCCGCGACTGCGTCGTCGGACAGCCGAGCCCCCACGGTCGCAGCGACGGCGTCGACCGCGGCGACGGCCAGCGTCGCGTTGCCGCGTTGATGCGCTCCCGACAGCGCGACCTCGACCGCCACCGAGCGACCGTCGCGCCCGACGCCAACGGGTGGCGGGAGGCACCAGGTGAGCGGCGCGCCGATCTCCGACGCGACCGCTTCGATCGCCAGCGCCGCCGCAGGCGGAACGGGGCCGACGAACGCCGGGACACCGCGCCGCAGGATCCCCGCCTTCTCGCGCGCGATGCTGCCGACATCGTCGCCGAGGATCGCCTGGTGATCGAGGCCGATCGACGTGATGATCGAGGCGTCGACGTGACCGAGCGTGTTGGTCGCGTCGAGGCGCCCACCGAGGCCGACCTCGATCACCCACGCGTCGCAGCGTGTGTCGGCGAACAGCCGGAAGGCGGCGAGCGTGCACAGCTCGAAGAAGGTGAGCTCAGGCTCCCGCGCCATCAGCTCGGCCAGGAGCGGGCCGAGCACGAGCGGCTCGACCTCGGCACCGTCGATGACGAAGCGCTCCGTCAGGCGACAGAGGTGCGGGGAGGTGTAGCGCGCCACCCTGCGCCCCGTCGTGGCGAGCAGCCGCTCGCACATCGCGACGACCGAGCCCTTGCCGTTGGTGCCGGCGACATGGACGACCTTGGCTCCGACGGCGCGCTCCGGGTTGCCGAGGCGATCGAGCGCCTGCTGCATCGGCGCCAGGCCTGGCCGCACGCCGAAGCGCCGCCGCGCCGAGAGCTCGCGAAGGACGGCCTGATAGTCCACTTACTTGACGATCACGCCGCTAGCTCGTCGGGGTCAACAGCCCGAGCAGGCGCGGCAGCTCCTCGCCGAGGCGACTGCGCGGCACGACGCGATCGAGCATGCCGTGCTGAAGCAGGAACTCGCTGCGCTGAAAGCCCTCGGGCAGCTTCTGACGCAGGGTCTGCTCGATGACGCGCGGCCCGGCGAAGCCGATGAGCGCCCCGGGCTCGGCGAGGATCACGTCACCGAGGGAGGCGAAGGAGGCGGCGACGCCGCCCGTCGTGGGGTTGAGCAGCACGGAGACGAACGGGCGGCGCGCAGCACGAAACCGCCCGAGCGCCGCGACCGTCTTGGCCATCTGCATGAGCGACAGCGTGCTCTCCTGCATCCGAGCACCGCCCGAGGCGCAGAACAGCACCACCGGCAGCTTGCTCGCGGTGGCGCGCTCAAACAGGCGCGCGATGCGCTCACCGACGACCGAGCCCATCGAGCCGCCCATGAACTCGTACACGAAGCAGCCGATCGCGGCGGGGCGCCCGGCGATCGTCGAGCAACCGGTGATGATCGCCTCGTCGTAGTCGCCGCGCTCGAGCTGCCGGCGCAGTCGCTCGCTGTAGGGCTTGTCGTCGACGAAGCCCAGGCGATCGACGGGGCGCAGTCCGGCGTCCCACTCCTCGAACGGCGCGTCGCCGATCAGCCAGCGCAGCCGCGCCTCGGTGGGCCACGCGAAGTGGTGGCCACACGCCGGACAGCAGTAGAGGTTCTTGACCATCTCCTCGCCGACCAGCGTCGCCGAGCAGCCAGCGCAGCGGGTGAACACCCCGGTCGGGACCGATCGCCGCACCGACTCGTCGCGGATGCGCGCTCCACTCTCTTTTTTCCAGAAGCTCATTCGTGCGGGCTCGCGTTGGTTCTTGCCGTGGTTCCGTTGGGTGGCTCTCTACGAGCCGAACTTGTCTCGCAGATCGAGGAACTCGAGAAACTCGTCGAGGCGGCCGACCTCGGGGATCACCACCTCGCCGGGCAGAAAGGTGAGGAGGCGCGCCCGCTCGAGGCGCTGCAGCGAGTCTTCGACCACCGAGGGCAACAGACCGATGCTATGGCCGATGTCCTCGGCGTTGGTCTCGATGCGCAGCCCGATGCCGACCTTCTGGCCCTGGCTCACCGCGAGGCTGCGCAGGTGGTGCACGACGCGGTGGTTCATGTCCTGCACGAGCAGCGTCTCGACCTGGTTGTTGGCCTGCGCGAGCCGCGCCGCCAGCTTCTTGATCATGCGCACCGCGATCTCGGTGTTGTGGCGGAGCATCTGCTCGAAGGTCGCCGCGTCGAGGACGAGGAGCTGCGCGTCCTCGATCACCTGCGCCGTGGCCGAGCGCGGCGCGGCGTTGATGATCGCCATCTCACCGAAGAACTCGCCCGGGGGCAGCGTCGCCAGGTGGCTCTCGCGGCCGCGGATCCGGCGCGTCAGCTGCACCCGCCCGGCGCGGATGATGTACATCTCGGTCCCCGGCTCGCCCTGGGTGAAGAGCACCGTTCCGGCTGGTACGTCGCGCTGCAGGCGCGCCTCGAATTCCCCGCTCACGGCCGTGAGGCTACCAGATTCGGCAGCAGAGCGCGACAATGCGGCGCCAGCTCGGCGGGCGTCCTCACGTCGTCGAGGATCCGACGCAGCCGCTCGAGATCGTCGAGCTCGTCCACGTCCTCGCGCACCGGCAGCAACGCCGCGCCGGGGAGCCGCGGCAAGAGGTCGGCGAGCGCGCTCGGCGTCGACAGCCGCACGCCGTCGAAGAGCGCCCGCAGCGACCGCGGATCCGTGAGGCCGATCAGCCAGAAGCCCCCGTCCGAGGCGGGCCCGATCACGGCCGGATGCACGGCGAGCAGCTCGAAGGCGAGCTCGAGATCGTCGCGACTCACCGTCGGCGCGTCGCTGCCGATGAGGCACACCGCCTCGGCCTCCTCGAGGCCGCGCTCGAGCAGCGCGACCATGCGCGGGCCGAGCGCGCCGTCGGCCTGCGGCCAGCGCAGCGCGCTGTCGGGGGAGGCCAGCGCGTCCAGCGCTGGGTGCGCACCGTCGCTGCACAGCCGCACGACCGTGTGGGTGGCAGTGGCGGCGGCCCAGGTGTCGCGCAGCATCGCCTCGTAGAGATCCCGCGCGGGCCCATCGCCGATCGCGGCGGCGAGGCGCGTCTTGCACTGCCCGGCCACGGGCGCGCGCGCCATCACCAGCAGGAGCTCGGCGATGCGCACCCGACCGCGCCGCCCTACTGACGGCCGGGCAGCGTGACCACGAGGCGACCGATCGCCACCCAGTCGTCGGCGACGACGTAGGCCGGCTGCCAGGCCGCGAGGCCGTTGTAGGTCGGCGGTGTCAAGCGGCGCAGCGCGAGCAGCTTGCTCCGGCGGTGGCGCAGGAGCAGCACGTCTCCTGGGCTGGCCTCCATGTCGGCGACGAAGCCGAGGATCGTGCCCTTGCCGTACTGCTCACCGAGAGTGTTGTCGCCGATCTGTACCGCGAACGCCGGCGTCGTGCCGATGCGATCGAGGTCGCCCTGCAGCCGCTCACCGCCGCGGCCCTCGAAGAGGAGCATCGGCGAGGCCGCCATCACCGTGCGCAGCTCGTCGACGGCAGAGGGCAGATCGCCCTTCTGCTCGCGCGGGCGCAGCCCCGGCATGTCCTGCGGACGGACCCCGAGCACCCGGCCCAGGATGACCGCGTGGTCGAACGTGACCCGCATGTCCTCGACCCCGCGCTCGTAGCGATCGAGCTCGGTGAGATCGATGCCGGAGAGCTTGGAGACCTGCTGCAACGTCAGGCCGATCTCCTCTCGACGGCGACGGAAGATCTTGACCAGGGTCGCGGACAGGCGGCGACCGCTCGACCGTCCACCACGCCCTTCGTCGTCCTCGAGCGCCGTCGACACCGACGGTGGCGTCGCGACGGGCGCCGGCACCTTGGGCTGGCCCCGGACTGGCGTGCGGACGTCGATCGAGCCGGCCACCATCTCCGGGGGCGCCGCGACCTTCGGCTGATCGGTCACCGTCGGTGCCTCATCCCAACTCGACGGTTCTGGCGCCTTCCTCGTCGGCACTCGTCCAGCGGGCTGGCCGCTGAACGTCGTCGCGATGCGCTTGCCCGGGTTGGTGCCGGGATTCGGAGGGGGGCCTGGGCGGGAAGGGGTGCGTGCGCTCATCCGAGATCGTTACGGTAGGGCGGGCAGCGGTTTTTCGTCAACGGATTTGCGGCCGGGCACCGCGCAGCGGGGGGCCCCTGGCACGTTGACACTGGCGAAGCGAGCTGCTTATTGTACCGGCGCCAATTCAGTCGGAGATCCTCTTGTCAGCGACCTACTCGCCAATTCTCGTCGCCATTCTGTTCGCCGGTGGTTTCGGCCTGGTCTTCTTGCTGCTCGCCATGCTCCTCGGCCCCAAGCACGTCACCGCCGAGAAGCTGGCGCCGTTCGAGTGCGGCAGCGAGCCGGTCGGATCGCCGCGCGTGCGCTTCTCGGTCAAGTTCTACCAGGTTGCGATCCTCTTCCTGGTCTTTGACATCGAGTCGGCGTTTCTTTATCCCTGGTCCGTCTTGTTCCGGCAGCTCTCCTGCAAGGGGCCGCTGGTCGACGGCATCTGCCAGGCGGGCGTGACGTTCTTCGGGTTCGGCGAGATGGTCGTCTTCCTCGCGGTGCTCGGCGTGGCGCTGGCCTACACCTGGCGAAAGAAGGCAATCGGATGGGTCTAGAGTTCTATACCTCGCGCCTCGCCGACGCGGTCAACTGGGCGCGCAAGTACTCGCTCTTTCAGTATCCGTTCGTCACCGCCTGCTGCGGCATGGAGTTCATGTCGCTGTGGGGCCCGAAGTACGACGTCGCGCGGTTCGGCGCCGAGTTCCCACGCTTCTCACCGCGCCAGTCGGATCTGCTGATCATCGTCGGCACGATCACCGAGCGCCAGGGTCCGGTGTTGCGCCGTATCTACGAGCAGATGTGCGAGCCCAAGTGGACGGTCGCCTTCGGCGTCTGCGCCTCGACGGGCGGCTTCTACCAGAACTACTCGACGATGCCGGGCGCCGATCAGTGTATCCCCATCGACGTCTACATCCCCGGCTGCCCGCCGCGCCCCGAGCAGGTCCTCGACGGGCTCGTGCTGCTGCAGGACAAGATCCAGCGCGGCCAGGGCTACGTGCAGCTGCGCGAGAAGCGCGAGCACGAGCTGGTCACCCAAGGACGACTCAAGGTGTTGCCGTAATGTCCGCTGCTGCCCTCTCCCGTGCGCAACGCCTCCTCGGCGATGCGGTCCTCTCGACCTCGAGCTTCCGCGGCGACGACACGCTGGTCGTCAAGGCCGACAAGATCGCCTCGGTTCTCAAGACCCTTCGCGACGACACCGACCTGTCGATGGACTTCCTCGTCGACCTCACCGCCGTCGATCGCTACGCCCTCGGCCTCAAGGACGGCGAGGCGCGGTTCGAGGTCGTCTACCACCTCCGCTCGATGAAGAGCGGTGCCCGGCTGCGCGTCAAGGCGCCGCTGCAGGATGTCCTCACCGCCGACGGTGGCGTCGATCCGCTCTCCGCCCCGGAGATCGATAGCGTCGTGTCGCTGTGGCCCGGCGCCAACTGGTACGAGCGCGAGGTCTTCGACATGTTCGGGATCCACTTCCGTGGCCACCCCGACCCGCGTCGCATCCTCCTCTACGAAGAGTTCATCGGCTACCCGCTGCGCAAGGACTACCCCAAGGAGCGGCGCCATCCGCTCGTGCGCCGCGACGGGAGCGAGGTCTAGCCATGTCGCAGTCCACCGCCACCTCCCGCACGCTCGTCCTCGGGGTCAAGGACCACCTGGACATCGACAGCGACGACGATCTGCCGTCCGAGCCGATGACCATCAACATGGGCCCGTCG
>CAZPEY010000122.1:0-13402 GCA_964585665.1 uncultured Polyangiaceae bacterium
GCATGATCCCGCGCGGCGAGGTCGGCCTCATCTTCGCCAACATCGGCCTCGGGCTCCGCATCGGTGACGAGCGCATCGTCGAACCGGCGACGTTCTCGGCGATCGTCGTCATGGTCATCGCGACGACCTTCGTCACGCCGCCGCTGCTCAAGTGGAGCCTGGGTCGACGCACCCCTTCGCAGCCGATCTCCTCGCAACCCACTAGCAAATGAAACTCAGTTGCAATAACCTTGACGAAGCGTCTCTCTTTCAGTAGAGACGCGCTTCGGAAGGCAACCTGCGATGTGGCAACGCTTCGTGCTCGTCTGCGCGATCCTCGGGGGTGCGACCCGCGCCTTCGCCGAGGAGCCTGCGGCGCCATCGACCGCAGACGCCGTCGAGCCTCCCGCCGTCGTGACGCAGACGCAGGCGCGCTATCCGAGCGGCGAGGCGGGCCGCACCACTGACGTCGAGCTCGTGCTGCAGGTCGCCCTCGACGCGACCGGCAAGGTGACCAGCGCCACCGTCGAGCGCTCCGGCGGCACCGCCTTCGACGAGTCGGCGCTCGCGGCGCTGCGCGACTGGACCTTCCGCCCGGCGCGGCGCAACCAGCAGCCGATCGCCTCGCGCATCCGCATCCCGTTCCGCTTCGCCGCCGCGGCGCCGTCCCCGGCACCGGCCGCCGCGCCGGCACCGGCCGCGGCGCCAGCTCCGAGCTCGACGTCCGCTCCGAGCTCGACGTCCGCTCCCGCCGCGGCGCCAGCCGCCGAAGAGCCGATCGAGATCACCGTTCGCGGCCACAAGCGCCCGCCGCCGCGCTCGGTCTCCGACTTCGTCCGCGACCAGAAGTCGCTCCAGCTCGCACCGCACGCCTCCGCCTCGGATCTGCTCACCACCGCCCCCGGCGTCTACGTCTCGCAGCCCGAGGGCGAGGCGGTCGCGCACGAGATCTTCCTGCGCGGCTTCTCCGCCGAGCACGGCCAGGACATGGAGCTGTCGCTCGGCGCGCTGCCGCTCAACCAGGCGTCGCACATCCACGGTCAGGGCTACGGCGATCTCAACTTCCTCATCCCGGAGACCGTCCGCTCGCTGCGCGTCACCGAGGGCGTCTACGATCCACGGCAGGGCGACTTCGCCGTCGCTGGCAGCATCGACTTCGATCTCGGCGTCAAGGAGCGCGGCGTGCGCATCTCGACGAGCGGCGGCAGCTTCCGCACGATCCGCCAGCTCGTCTTGTGGGCGCCGCAGCAGCAGCCCGAAGAGACCTTCGCCGCGTTTCAGCTGCGCTCGACCGCGGGCTTCGGCGAGAATCGCGGCGCGCTGTCGGCGAGCGCCATCGGTCAGGTGCGCTTCGCGCTGCCGAGCAACGTGCGGGCGACCCTGCAGCTCGTCGCGGCTGGAGCGCGCGGCAACCTGGCCGGCGTCGTCCGTCGCGACGACGTGGCCGAGCGCCGCGTCGGCTTCTACGACGTGTACGCCAACCCGTCGGCGACGGCGCAGTCCGCCTTCTCCCTGCGCACCCACGCGCTGTTCCAGCTCGAGATCGATCACGGCGACGGCGGCCAGACGAGCACCGCGCTGTGGCTGAGCTTCCAGCAGTACCGCTCGCGCGAGAACTACACCGGGTTTCGCGAGCGCTCGACGCAGAACCCGGCGTGGCTCGGTCGCGGCGATCTGATCGAGCAGGAGAACCGCGACATCGGTCTCGGTGGCGAGCTCACCTACAAGTCGCGGCGCTTCCGTCCAACGACGACCATCGACGGCCAGTTCTCGCTCGGCCTCAAGCTGCGCACCAACTTCATCGACCAGGCGCAGGCGCTCCTCGCCCAGCCGCAGAACCAGGTCTGGGATCGGCGGGTCGACGCGTCGATCCGCCAGGCCGATCTCGGCTTCTTCGCCGATCTCGAGCTCCACCTGACGCGCTACTTCCGCGTCCGCGGTGGCGCGCGCGTCGACGTGCTCTACTTCGACGTCGACGATCGGCTCGGCAACTTCATCCCGCGCTTCGGCCAGCAGACCCACCTCGTCGGCTATCGCCGAACCGCGCTCGGCGTCGCCGCCGGCCCGCGCCTGACGCTCGAGGGCAGCCCCAAGGAGTGGCTGCAGCTCGTCGTCGCGTACGGCCAGGGCTTTCGCTCCCCGCAAGCGCGCCTCCTCGAGGAGGGCGAGAACGCGCCCTTCGCCAAGGTGCACAGCGTCGAGGGCGGCGTGCGGCTGCGGCTGCCGTCGAGTGATCGGCTGTCGGTGCACGCCGCGGGCTTCGCGACGTTCCTGCAGCGCGACCTCGCGTTCGACCCCGGCGAGGGCCGCCTCGAGGTGATCGGTCCGACGAGCCGCAAGGGCCTCGTGCTGGCGATCGAGTCGAAGCCGACGTCCTGGCTCACCGCCAACCTGTCGCTCACCTACGTCCGCGCGACGCTCGACGCGCCGCCGCCCGCCACCGCGGCGGTGCCGACACCGCCGTATCGCAAGGGCCAGCTCCTGCCCTACGTGCCGCCGCTCGTCGTGCGGCTCGACGCCGGCGTCGAGCGGCCGCTCGGTCGCGTCTACGGCCACTCGGTGGACGGCAAGCTCGGCGTCGGGCTCTCGGTGCTCGGCGCGCGGCCGCTGCCCTACGGCGAGTCGACGCCAGCGATCGCGCTCCTCGATCTGCGCGGCGCGGTGCGCTGGTGGTTCGTCGAGCTCGGCGTCGATCTGATGAACGTCGCCAACCTGCGCTACGCGGCCAGCGAGTACGCGTTCGTCTCGGACTGGGGCACCAGCACCTATCCCTCCTCGCTGCCGGCGCGCCACATCGCCGCCGGACCGCCGTTTTCGGCGATGGGCAACGTGACGCTCCACTTCGGAGGCGCCCAATGAGCCGCGTCCCATCGCTCCTGCTCGTGGCGATGATCCTCGGTGCTGCGGCCTGCGGCACCTCGGGCGATCGCGCCTTCTCCTACCCGGCGATCGCCGTTGGTCAAGCAGCTTTACCACTCGATCTCGCCGACTACACGCTGCAGCTCGACCGTGCGCAGCTCGCCTACGGGCCGGCCTACTTCTGTCGCACCGCCGCCGCGTCGCCCGAGCTCTGTCCCGTCGCCGGCGCCGAGCTGCTCACCGTGACGTCGATCGACCTGCTCGATCCGAGCCCGCAGCCGCTCGGCGAGATCGACTCCTTGCCCGGCCTGCTGCGCACCACGACGTACGACCTCGGGTGGAGCTGGTTCCCCCGCGACACCGCGCCGCGCCGGGCCGCCGGTCTCGACCACTCGGCCGAGTTCGCGCTCACGCTCACCCGGCGCAGCGACGGCGTCGTCCGCACCTTCGTGCTGCAGCTCGACCTGCTGCCGACGATCGCCGGCACCCGCACCATCGGCGCCACCCGCATCGCCGCCACCGTCCTCGACGCCGCCCACCGCATGCGCGTCACCGCCGACGCGCGGGCCTGGTGGGGCGAGATCGATCCGGCCGAGCTGTTCGCGCTGCCGGCGCCCGCGGACGGACCGACGTCGATCCCGCCCGACTCGCACATCGCCGCGATCCTTCATCAACAGATCACCTCGGGCCGACCGCTGGCCTTTTCGTGGGAGCTCGCGCCATGAACGTCGTCGAATCACTCAAGCACATCCTCTTGCAGTCGGGCGCCGCGTGGGTCATGTGGCTCTTGCTGGGGATGTCGCTCGTCTCGGTCGGGCTCACCGTCGAGCGCTGGCTGTTCTATCGGTCGGTGTCCGGCGACCTACGGACCCTCGCCGAGAAGCTCGACGGCTTCCTGCAGCAGCGCGACTTCGTCGGGGCCCAGACGTACCTGGCCAAGTCTCCGTCGGTGGCTGCGTCCATCGCGCGGGCCGGCCTGCGCCTCGCCGATCGCGGCGTCGACGCGGCCGACAAGGCCATGCAGAGCGCCACCGCCTTCGAGCGCGTCCGCCTCGAGCGCTGGCTGGCCTACCTCGGCACGCTCGGCAACAACGCGCCGTTCGTCGGCCTCTTCGGCACGGTCGTCGGTGTCATCCACGCCTTCGAGGAGCTCGGGCACGGCGCGCCTGGCCACGGCGGCGCCGGAGCCGCGAGCCAGGTCGCGTCGCAAGCCGTCATGTCGTCGATCGCCGAGGCGCTCGTCGCCACCGCGGTCGGGCTGCTCGTGGCGCTGCCCGCCGTCGCTGCGTACAACTACTTTCAGCGGCGCATGCAGGCCCTGCTCGGATCGACCGACGTGCTGACCAACCTCGTGCTCGCGTACTTGTCGGATACGCGCGCGGCCGAGGCTCGGACCGCGGACGCGCCAGCGGCGAAGAGGACGTAGATGGCCGGCAGCAACAACAAGGACGGCGGCATGATCACCGGCATCAACGTGACGCCGATGGTCGACGTCGTGCTGGTGTTGCTGATCATCTTCATCGTCACCGCCAAGATCATCGAGCAGCCGGCGGTGCCGCTCGAGCTGCCCAAGGCGAGCTCGGGGCAGGACGTACAGGTCGTCTTCTCGGTGATCGTGCCGACGGCCGGCCCGATCCTCGTCGACGGCGTGCCGCTGCTCACCGATGAGGCGCTGCTGCCGATGGCGCGCGCGGCGGTCGAGCGCGACAAGGACCTGCGGGCCGTGCTCCAGATCGACGGCGGGGTGCCGCACCGCCGCACCATCGCGCTGCTCGACCAGCTGCGCCGCGGTGGCGTCGTGCACATCGCGTTCGGCGTCGAGAGCAGCAAGTGAGCGAACGCATCTTCGACGTCGTGCTCGAGCGCAAGGTCGGGCGCAGCAAGCAGCGACGAGCGGTCGCCTTCGTCGGCGCCGCGCTCCTCTACGCCGGGCTCGGCATCGTGGTGGCCTGGTGGGATCCGTCGCTCGAGTCGTGGGCGGCGGAGATCGCGTCCCACGTCCACAGCGAGCTCGACCGCACCGCCCCGGTCGCGATCGAGATGCCCGAGCCGCCCAAGCCGCCGCCCCCGCCGCCACCAGCGCCCGCCGTGGCGCCGCCCAAGGCCGTCCCCTCGCCGCGGCCGGCGCCCTCGCCGCGCGCCCCGAGCGAGCCGGCCCAGGCGGGCAAGGTGATCGCCGCCGATCCGAACGCCCCGGCGGACTTCACGTCGACGCCAATCGTCACTGGCGAGGGCTCGCGCTACGCCGGCGGCAGCACCACCGCGACCGGCACCTCGACCACGCCCGCCGCGCCGCCGCGCGCACCGGCCGCCGAGAGTCAGGCGCGTCCCGTTGGCAAGCGCGACAGCGAGTGGCGCTGTCCGTGGCCGAGCGAGGCCGAGTCGCTCGAGATCGATCAGCAGAGCGCGACGATCCGGGTTCGGGTCAGCGCGACCGGCGAGGCGATCGACGTCAAGTCGGTCGACGATCCCGGCTATGGGTTTGGCCGCGCCGCGCGTGCCTGCGCCATGCAGACGCGCTGGGAGCCGGCGCTCGACGACGACGGCACGCCCGTCGAGCGTTGGTCGCCACCGGTGCGCGTGAGGTTCGAGCGCCGATGAGCCTGCGCGCCCTCGCCCGACACCTCGGCTGCGCCGCGCTGCTCGCGACGGCCGGCTGCAACGCCCACCCCGCGACCGAGGCCGACTGCGCCGCGATCCTCGACCGGATCGTCGAGCTCGAGCTGCGGGAGAGCGGCTTTCACGACGCGGTCTTGATCGCGCGTCGACAGGCCGAGCTGCGGCGCAAGCTGGGCGGCGAGCTGCGCGACTGCGTCGGCCGTCGCCTGCCCGACACCGCCCTCGAGTGCGTCCGGCGCGCCGACAGCGCCGAGGCGATCAGCCATCGCTGTCTGCGCTGAACCCGCCTCGATCGAGTAGAGTCGGCGCCATGCGCACTCTCGCTCTCTCGTTCCTCGTCGTGGTCGGCGCCGGCTCGGCGTACGCCGACCGGTCCGCGGCGGTTCCGGCCCCGGCCCCTGCGCCCCAGAAGTCGAAGAGCCTCGCCGATCTCCTGGCCGCCTCGTCGCCGACCGACTGGCGCACCCTCGATCCGGAGCAGACGATCTACCTCGACCTGCCGCGCGGGCGCGTCGTGATCGAGCTTGCGGAGAAGCTCGCCCCCAACCACGTCGCCAACGTCAAGGCGCTGGCCCGCGAGCACTACTTCGATGGGCTCTCCGTCATGCGCGCCCAGGACAACTACGTCGCGCAGTGGGGAGATCCCGACGAGAAGAGGCAGGTCAAGGGTGCCAAGAAGACGCTGCCGCCCGAGTTCGAGCGACCCGCCGAGGGGCTGCCCTTCGTTCCGCTGCCCGATCCGGACACCTACGCCAAAGAGGTCGGTCTCTCCGAGGGCTTTCCGGTCGCGCGCGACGGCAAGGCCGGCCGCGCCTGGGGCACGCACTGCTACGGCATGGTCGGCGCGGGGCGTGACAACGACTCCGCCTCGGGCGGAGGCACCGAGCTGTACGCGGTGATCGGGCACGCGCCGCGCCACCTCGATCGCAACGTCACGCTGCTCGGCCGCGTGGTGTGGGGCATCGAGCACCTCTCGACGCTGCCGCGCGGGACCGGCGCGCTCGGCTTCTACGAGAAGCCGACGGAGCGCCTGCCGATCACCGCGATGCGCGTCGCCGCCGACGTCCCGGTCGGCGAGCGCACCGAGCTCGAGCTGCTGCGCACCGACGCGCCGATCTTCGCGCAGGTGATCGAGTCGCGCCGCAACCGTCGCGACGATTGGTACAAGGTGCCAGCCGGCCGCATCGAGCTGTGCAACGTGCCGCTGCCCGTGCGTCTGCGCGCGCGCGACAAGAAATGAGTCGGGTCTTGTCGTATCATCGGGCCGTGCGTTCGTCGCTCGCTCTAGTCGCGGTGCTCCTGCCCGCCCTCGCGCTCGCCGCTCCCGCCGAGGAGCGACGGGTGCCGCTCGGCAACAACCAGACGCTGACGCTGGTCAAGATCACGCACGGTCGCTTCGTGCAGGGATCGCCGACGACCGAAGCCGGGCGCGGCGACGACGAGACCCAGCGCACCGTCACGCTGTCGCAGGACTTCCTGCTCGCCAAGACGCCGATCACGGTCGGACAGTTCCGGCGCTTCTGTGACGAGACCGGCTATCGCACCGAAGCCGAGCGCGGCACCTCGGGCGGCTCGGGGTGGGACGGTCAGCAGCTCGTCCAGAAGCCGATCTACAACTGGCGCAACCCCGGCTTCCCGCAGACCGACGATCATCCGGTCACCCTCGTCACGTTCGCCGACGCGCTCGAGTTCAGCGGCTGGCTGGCGCGCAAGAGTGGCCTCTACGTCGGGCTGCCGACCGAGGCGCAGTGGGAGTATGCGTGCCGTGCCGGCTCGTCGGACGCGACCTACGACGCGACGGCCAAGCCCGGCGAGCTCGCGCACACCAAGAGCAACGCCGGCAACGGCACGCGCCCCGTCGGTGGAAGGCGCCCCAACGCCTGGGGCCTGCACGACCTGCTCGGCAACGTCAACGAGTGGGTGCTCGACTATCACGGCCCGTACGTCGCTGGCCCGATCGTCGATCCGCTCGAGGAGCGCACGTCGCTCGGCGACAAGCCGCGGCGCGTGCTGCGCGGCGGCTCGTGGATCCGCGACGACAAGCACGCCCGCTGCGCGGCGCGCTACCGCAACACGCCCGGCAGCCGCAACGCCGACAACGGCTTCCGCGTCGTCGCCTACGAGTCTCCCCCGGCGAGCAGCGCGGGCCTCGCGCCGCCCGTGGCAACCCCGGGCGCACGGCCGCTGGCCTCCCAATCGAGTGGCCCGCTCGGCGCGACCGGCTCCTCGTCCCCGGCGAGCAGCGGCCCTCCGCCGCAGGCCGCGTCCGACTCGCAGGTCGACACCGCCATCTACGGCTGCCGACGGTTCGCGCCGCTCACCGTCGTCGCGATCCTGATCTTCGTCATCTTCCGTCGTCGCAAGCCGAGTCGAGCGACGCCGCTGGCCAAGACCGCCTCGGGTCCGACCAAGTGGAGCGGCCGCGTCAAGCTGCGCCCGCAGCGCGATGGCTTCCGCATCGTCGCGCCCCCCAACTTGAAGGGCGCCGAGCTCACCTACTCCTACCGCCGACGCGACGGGCTCAAGACCGGCACGGTCGTGCTCGACCCGACGCTCAACGGCCAGCTCGTGCTGCTCGGCATGCGCCCCAAGGCGCTCAAGATGGTCTCGCTGCGCACGCCCGACGGCAACGTCGAGCAGTACGACGGCGACGACATCGCCGACGTCGCCGACGCCACGGTGTCGAGCGCGTACGACTATGGTCCGCCCTCCGCGTATTGACGCGACCGTCGTCTGCGCCGTCGCCGAGCCTCGCTTCCTCGCCGCGCGCACCGCTCGCTGGCTCAGCGCCGCGGGCCTCCGTCCGACGGTCAAGCGACTTGACGATCTCGACTGGGCCCGGCGCCAGTCAAACGCGGATCGGCCGCAGCTCTGGGTCGCGGCGGGCTGCTTGGCGGGCCCTCGCGGTCCGGCTGGCACCGTCGCTGCAATCGCCGAGCTCGCGGCGATCCTCGCCGGGCAGCCCATGGCGATCGTCGGCGAGCGCGCCGGCGCCGCGACCCTGCCAAGCGACGAGCTACACGCGATCGACAGCCCGCTGCTCCTCGACTGGAGCGCGGTGCTCCTCGAGCCCAAGCTCGCGCGCCGCTTCGGCGACGAGCGGCAGCGCGGCGCCTCCTTCGCGACCTCGCTGCGGCGCGCGCTCTCGACGGCGCAGGTCTATCGCCAGGCGCCGCTCGTGCTCCGCCGCGACGGACGGCTGCGGGTGCTCGAGCTCATCACCAGCCTGCAGCGCGGCGGCGCCGAGCGTCTGGTGCTCGAGCTCACCGAGGCGCTGCGCACCCTCGACCTCGGCGTCGAGCTGGCCACCACCGGGCGCGCGACCCGCGGCGCGTTCGACCCGACGACGCGCGTGTCCACCGTCGCGGCCGAGCCCGAGGCGATCGAGCGACTGGCGAGCGAGCTCGGCTGCGACGTGGTGCACGCCCACCTGTTGCCCCACGGGCTCATCCACGCGCTCGGCCAGCGCGGCCTGCCGCTGGTCGTCACGGTGCACAACGCGCGCGCCGGCTGGCCGCGCGGCCTGGCCGAGGCCGAGCCCGATGCGCACACGCTGCACGTCGCCTGCTCGCAGTCCGCGGCGCGCGATCTCGACGAGGCGCGCCTGCCGATCCGCTCGCGCATGGTGTGGAACGGCATCCCGAAGGAGCGCGTCTCTGCCAGCGCGGCGCGGCTCGAGGCGGCGGCGCAGCTGCGCGCCTCGCTCGGCCTCGGAGCCGGCGATCGGTTGCTGCTCACCGTCGCCAACCCGCGCCGACAGAAGCGGTTCGATCGGATCCCGGCGGCGCTCGCCGAGGTCCACAGGCTCGACCCGCCCCGGCGAACCGTCTGGGCGATCCTCGGGGAGCAGGGTGGCCTCCTGCTCGACGCCCGGCACGCCGAGGCCGAGCTCGCCGCGGCGCTCGGCTCCGTACCGCCGACGGTACGCGAGGCGCTGGTCCGCCTGCCGCCGCTCGACGACGTCGCGCCCGCGCTCCACGCCGCCGACGTCGTCGTCTCGGTCTCCGACTGGGAGGGGCTCTCGCTCGCCCACCTGGAGGCGCTCGCCGCCGGCCGCCCGCTCGTCGCCACCGCGGCCGGTGGGACGGTCGAGCTCGCAGCCGCGGCGCCCGATCTGACCCTCGTCCCCGTCGATGCCGACGCGACCGCGATCGCAAGAGCGATCCTCAGCCAGCCGGCCACCACGGGCGCGGGCGAGCGCCTCGTCGCGGCCCGCTTCTCGACGGCGCGCATGGCCGAGCGCTACCGGCCTCTCTTCGACTACGCCGCCGCGCGGGGCAGCGCGGCGCCGCAGCCCGGCCTCGATCTGTGCCTGGTGATCAACAACTTCTCCGTCGGTGGAGCCCAGTCGAGCGCCCGCCGCCTGCTCGCCGCGCTGCACCGACGCGGCTACCGCGTGATGGCGATCACCGTCGAGGAGCAGCCCGAGTTCCCGACCGAGGGCGCGCGGCGGCTGGCCAGAGAGGGCGTGCGCGTCGAGGCGGCGCCCGCCGCTGACCTCGTGCCGATCGAGGCGGCGATGCGCCCGGTGCTGCGCTGGCTCGGCGACGCTCGGCCGCGCGCCGTGCTGCTGTGGAACCTCCGCCCCGCGTACAAGGTGCGGATCGCCGACGCAGCGTTCGACCTGAGGCTCTTCGACGTCAGCCCCGGCGAGATGAACTTCCAGTCGCTGGAGCGCTTCTTCGCCCGCCCGACCGACGCCCTGCCCTACGCGACTGGCCGCGACTATGGCCGCAGGCTCGCCGGCGCGATCGTCAAGTACGTGGACGAACGCGCACAGGCCGAAGCCGTCCTCGGTATCCCGGTCTCGGTGATCGCCAACGGCGTGCCCCTCGGTGAGCCCGTTCCGATCCGCGAAGGGGTGGCGCGCAGCGTCGGCACCACGACGCGCCTCTCGCCGCAGAAGCGGCTGGTCGAGCTCATCGACGCCGTGGCGATCGCGCGCCAGCGGGCGCCGCTCGAGCTGCGCATCGCCGGCGACGTCGAGCGCGGCGCCGAGGGGCACGATCAGGAGCTGCGCGAACGTGCCGCGCGGCTCGGCGTCCCGCTGGCGCTCGAGCATGGGCTCGACGACGTGACGCCGTTTCTGCGACAGCTCGATCTGTTCGCGCTCATCGCGGAGCCGCCTGGCTGCCCGAACGCGTCCCTCGAGGCGCTCGCGCTCGGCCTGCCGGTCGTGGCCACCGACGTGGGCGGCATGCGGGAGCAGATCCTCGACGGTGAGACCGGCCTGCTGACGCCACGCAACGACCCGCACGCCCTCGGCGCCGCGCTGGCGGAGCTCGCCCTCGACGCGCCCCGCCGCGCCCGGCTCGCCGGCGCTGGCCACGCCCACGTCGCGACCCGCTTCGCCCTCGACCGCATGGTCGACGACTACGTCCGCGCCTGTCTCTGATCCTGCACACCCTCGGCGGGCGCCGTTAGTTTCCCTGACGCGCAGCGCGGGAGTAAGATGCCGCGCATGACAATAGGGACGAGTGTGTTGATTGGTTTCCTCCTGTACTTCGTCGTCCGATGCATCATCTCGGGCTTCTACACCGTCGGGCAGAACGAACGCGCCGTGAAGACGAGCTTCGGTCGCGCCGCCCGCATCGGGACGAAGACGACGCTCGATAGTCCGCTCGCCGATCACCTCAACGAGGAGGAGAAGCAGCGGTACATCTTCCCGCAGGTCGAGATCATCGGCCCCGGCGGTCCCTACTTCAAGTGGCCGTGGGAGAAGATCCACAAGGTGTCGATCGCGACGCGGACGATCAACATGGCGCAGGACCTCGAGGATCCGAGCGCCAACCGCAACGGCACGGAGCTCGAGGCGGTCACCAAGGATCAGCTCAACACGGGGCTGACCGGCCAGATCCGCTACCGCCCGTCGGAGGCGAACCTCTACGCCTACCTGTTCGGGGTCAAGCGGCCGGTGATCCACGTCATGGGCTACTTCGTCTCGATCCTGCGTCAGCGCATCGCCAACTTCGAGGCGCCCAAGAGCGACGACACGGCTGGCGTGCAGGGCATCTCGATCAACGACCTGCGCAAGAACCTCCGCGCCATCAACGAGTTCATGGACAAGGAGTGCGCCTCGTCGGCGGCGCGCTACGGCATCATCCTCGATGCGTCGCTGATCACCGGCATCGAGCCGCCACGCGAGGTCGAGTCGGCGCTCGCCGCGATCAACACCGCGCACAACTCCGTCTCGTCGGAGATCTCGCTCGCGCAGGCGCACGCCGATCAGAAGATCGTGCAGTCGCGCCGCGCGGTCGAGATCGAGTCGCTCAAGGCCGAGGCGGAGGCCGAGCCGCTCCGGCAGCTGGCGCAGCAGCTCGCCGCGCTCAAGCAGTCGGGCAACGGCGTCCTCGCCGCCTACCTGCGCAACATCCGCATGTCGCTCTACGGCAAGGCCGATCGCATCGTGATGGAGGAAAATCAATGAACGCCTTTTCGATGATCCTCGTCACCTTCGTCGCCAGCTTCGTCTTCGTGCCGGTGTTCTTCGGCCTGCTGCGCCTGCTCGGCTTCTACACCGTCGTCGAAGAGGGGCAGTGCCGCGTCTTCGTCCTCTTCGGCGAGGTCGTTGGCGTCTACTCCGATCCGGGCCTGCACTTCCTGTGGGCCAAGATGGGCCCCAAGGCGCTCATCGTGAACCTCTTCGGCTCGAACCAGACCGTCGACATGCGCATGGATCAGGAGTACCTGCGCGGTCAGTGGGTCAACACCGAGGAGGGCGCGCCGATGGGCATCGGCATCTGGTACGAGATGTACGTCTCGGATCCGGTCGACTACCTCTTCAAGAACACCGATCCGCGCGGCTCGCTGCGCGCCAACGTCTCGAACGCGACGGTGCGCAGCCTCTCGAACATGAAGCTGCACGACATGCTCGAGACGCGGCATGAGATGTCACGCGCGGTCCGCGCCGAGGTCTCGCCCAAGAGCCACGAGTGGGGCTACAAGCTCGGCTCGGTCTACATCCGCAAGGTGCACTTCCGCGACACCGGCATGGTCCGCCAGATCGAGGAGAAGGTCGTCAACCGGCTGCGCCAGGTCACCTCGGCGATCAACCAGGACGGCGCCAACCAGGTCAACATCATCTCGTCGACGGCCGAGCGCACCGCCGCCGTCGAGTTCGCGCGCGCCGCCGCGATCCGACCGCAGATCTTGGGCAGCGTGCTCGCCGAGATCTCGAAGGATCAAGAGGTGCTCGCGGCGCTGTTCGATGTGCTCGAGACGCAGCGCCTCCTCGACACCAAGGCCCAGCTCACGCTCGTCCCCTCCGGCACCCACGGCGGTGTCCTGCCGCAGCTCCTCGCCGCACGCTCGTAGCTACCTTTCGGCCCGCTTCGGAGTACAACCTCGCCCGTGAGCCAGTACCGCGAGCTGCAGTTCATCGTTCCCACCGACGCCCTCGAAGCCTTCACCGCGCTGCTCTACGACGCCGGCGCGCCCGGCTTCGAGGAGCGTGACGCCGGCACCATCGAGAAGGTCGAGCTCGGCACGACCAAGGTCGTCGTGTGGCTGCCGCCCGACGAGGTGGAGCCCTTCCTCGAGGCGATGCGGCAGGGCGCCGAGCGGCTCCCCGAGGTGTTGCTCGACGTCGCGACACCCACCGGCAGCACCGACCGTCATGAAGACGAGTGGCGCGACGTGTGGAAGAAGTTCTTCCGCACGCGGCGCGTCGGGCGCTTCGTCCTCGTGCCGAGCTGGGAGACGGCGACGCTCGAGCTCAAGCCCGGCGAGCGGGCGCTGCACATCGATCCGGGGCGCGCCTTCGGCACGGGCGGCCACGCCTCGACGCGCCTGGTGCTGCGCGCGCTCGACGTGCTCGACGAGCGCGGCCACTTGCAGGCGGCGCGGATTCTCGACGCGGGCTGCGGGTCGGGCATCCTCTCCGTCGCTGCAGCGCTCGCCTCGCCTGCGCTGCTTGCCTTCGATTCGCTGGTGAACCTCAGCAACG
>CAZPEY010000122.1:13412-14686 GCA_964585665.1 uncultured Polyangiaceae bacterium
CGCTCGCCTCGCCAGCGCTGCGCGGCCTCGGCGTCGACGTCGATCCGGAGGCCGTCGAGGTCTCGCGCGAGAACGCCGAGCTCAACCGCGTGCTCGATCGCCTCGACTACTCGACGACGCCGATCACCGACGTCGCCGGTCCGTTCGATCTCATCGTCGCCAACATCCAGCCCGAGGTGCTGATCCCGCTGGCGGGGGCGTTCGCCGAGCGCCTCCGCCCCGGTGGCGTGCTGCTGCTCTCGGGCATCCTCGACGAGGTCAGCGGCTCGGTCACCGAGGCCTACGCCGCCCACCCGTTTGTCCCGCTCGACCTCCTCGGCGAGGACGTCGTCGAGGACGAGTGGCGCCTCGTCGCCTACCAGCGCCAATGACCCGCCTGCACGTCGATCCTTCTCAGCTCGTCGGCGATCTCATCACGATCGCGGGCGAGGAGCATCGGTACCTGACCCGCGTGCTGCGCGTCGGCCTTGGGGATCGAGTCGTCCTGTTCGACGGCAAGTCGCAAGAGGTCGACGCGACAGTGACGCGCATCGGCCCGCGAGCGCTCGAGCTCAAGATCACCGAGCGCCGCACCGCGGGCACGCCGGATCGTCCGACGGTCACGCTCATCCAGGGGCTGTCCAAGGGGGACAAGTTCGACCTCGTCGTGCAGAAGGCCACCGAGCTCGGCGTGTCGCGGATCGTCCCCGTCTCCACGAGCCGCGCCGTGATCCGGCCGGAGCTCGGTCGGGCGCTGGCGCGCCAGATGCGCTGGCAGAAGATCGCGCGCGAGGCGTCGCGCCAGTCGGGTCGGGTCGACATCCCCGACGTCGCGCCGATCCTGCCGCTCGATCAGGCGCTGTCCGAGGCGACACCGCAGGGCCTGCGGATCGTGCTCTGGGAGGGCGCGCGCGGACAGAGCCTGCGCGCCATCCTGCCGACGCCCGCCAAGCCCGAGGAGAGCAGCGCTGCACCGCTGCAGCCGACCATGGATCGCACCCAGGCGGTCACGCTCGTCGTCGGGCCCGAGGGTGGGCTCACGCAGGAGGAGGTCGACGCCGCGGTGCGCCTCGGCTTCGTCGTCGCGGGGCTCGGGCCTAGGATCCTGCGCACGGAGACGGCGCCGCTCGTCGCGCTGGCGATCCTGGGGTACGTGATCGGCGACCTCGGGTAGGCGGCGGGCGGCGGGCGGCGAACCGCGAACCGCGAACCGCGGGCCGCGGGCCGTGGGTTTGCTCGTTTGGTGGGCGCGGGGACGGCGGAGGGCCAGCGTGCCGGGGACGCAGGGTGTCCGT
>CAZPEY010000123.1:0-14683 GCA_964585665.1 uncultured Polyangiaceae bacterium
ATCCAGCGCTTCCTGTCGCAGCCGTTCCACGTCGCCGAGACGTTCACTGGCACGCCCGGCAAGTACGTCGAGCTCAAGGACACCATTCGCGGCTTCCGCGGCCTCGTCGACGGCAAGTACGACCACCTCCCCGAGCAGGCCTTCTACATGGTCGGCTCGATCGAAGAGGCGCTCGAGAAGGGCGAGAAGCTGCTCCGCGAAGAGGCCAAGTCGTAATGCTGCTCGAGGTCGTCACCCCGAAGGGCACGGTCGTCTCCGTCGAGGCGACCGAGGTCACCGCGCCGGGCCTGCTCGGCGAGTTCGGCGCGCTGCCGGGGCACACGCCGTTCATCACCGCGCTCCGCCCCGGCGTGCTGGCGTGGAAGTCGGGCGACGGCAAGGGCAAGGCCTCGCTGCTCGCGATCGGCAGCGGCTACGCCGAAGTGTCGGGCAACGATCGCGTCGTCGTGATCACCCGCGCCACGGCGCGCCCCGAGGACATCACGGCCGGCGAGCTCAAGGCCAAGCTCGACGAGACCGAGCGCTCGGTCCGCGACTGGAAGGACGGGCAGAAGCCGTCCCGCGAAGAGCTCGCGGCCGACGCGGCCTGGCTCGCCGCGCAGCTCGAAGTGCGCGCCCTCGCCGACAAGCAGTAGCACGCGGGCGTCGCCCGCTCCCCCACCTCACGTCTTCGTCGACACCACCATCGACATCTGCTTGATCGCCAGCGCCGCCGGCCCGGTGATCTCTCGCTTGTCCCCTTGCGGATGGAACTTGCCCGAGCGCTCGTCGTTCGGCCGCGAGTAGACCTGCTCGCCGACCTGCACCGTCGCCAGATCGCCGCAGTGCTGGCAGAACTCGCCCTTGATCGAGGCGAACTTCGGCAGCTGGCGGTTGATCGGCTGCGGGTGCGCGAGCGTCGCGGTCGAGCCGTTCTGCAGGTCCTGCTTGATCCCATCGAGCTGCTCGATCGGAAACAGGAGGTGTGTCGCGGTCAGCGGCTTCTGACACCTGCCGCAGCCCCGTTGATACGAGGTCGCCATCAACCACGGGCCGGCGAACATCAAGATCACCGCCGCGGCGCCGCCCTTGGCGCTGGTGCGTCGGGACTTCGAGATCAGCGCAAACAGCGCGATCGACAGCGCGATGCAGCCAATGCCGCCGAGAAACTGCCCCCAGACCATGACGCGCTTGACGTTCATCCGATAGCCTCCTCGTCTTCGAAGTCCACTTCGATATAGTCAAGATTCTTGACCTTCAGCGCAGCGAGCGACGCGGCGACGTCGTCGCGCACCAGCAACCACGGCCAGCCTGGCTGGCTGCCGACCTTGAGATCCCCCCAGCTCCCGAGCGACACCACGAGCCGCTGCCGCCCAAGGCAGAGCTGGCCGCGCTCGCTGAGCGACAGGCTGGTGGTCGCGCAGGCCTCACAGAACCATTCATGAACCAGCGGGGGCCAGGGCCGCACCACCGGCGCGTGCTGAACCTGAAAGAACGGAAACAGCTCGAGGCCCTCCGCGGTGACGCGCGCCGGCCGCCAGGCGATCCCCCGCTCGACCGCCAGGCGCTGCTGCACGCGCTTGCTGACGACGTGCGCGCCGTCGAGCAAGAACCACTCCTCCCAGTCCCAGCTCGTCAGGCGATAGTCAACCTGGTTGACGACCGGATCGGGCGTGCGATGACACAGAGGACAGTCATCCTGTCGGCTCGTCGCGTGGCCCTCGCCGGGCTGGCCGATCGCCGAGTCGCGTACGACGACGGAGAAGACCTGCATCGCCTACTTGAACAGCTCCGAGACCGAGCGCCCGTCGTGAATCCTGGTGATCGCCGTCGCGATGAGCGGCGCCACGGACAGGACCCGCAGCTTGGGCGTCTGCCGATCGGGCGGTACGGGGATGGTGTTGGCGACCGTGAGCGACTCGATCGCGCTAGCCTGCAGGCGCTCGTGGGCGCGCCCCGACAGCACCGGGTGCACCGCCGCGGCCGCGACGCTCCGCGCCCCGTGTGCGAGGAGAAACTCGGTGGCCGAGAAGATGGTGCCGCCGGTCGCGATCTCATCGTCGACCAGCAGGCAGTGCTTGCCGCGCACGTCCCCGACGATCGTCACCGCCTCGGCCTTCTCGTCGTCGGCCGTGCGCCGCTTGTCGACGATCGCGATTGGCAGGTTGAGTCGCTTGGCGAACTTGCCCGCGTCCTTGGCCTCCCCAACGTCCGCCGCGACGACGACGGCGTTCGACAGATCCCGCTCGGCCAGATCGTCGCACAGCACCGGCACCGCGGTGAGGTGATCGGTCGGGATGCTGAAGAAGCCCTGGATCTGCGGCGAGTGCAGATCGACGGTGAGCACCCGATCCGCGCCAGCCGCCTCGAGGAGATCGGCCATCAGCCGCGCCGTGATCGAGATGCGCGGCTCGTCCTTCTTGTCACTGCGCGCGTAGGGAAAGTACGGCAGCACCGCGGTGACCCGACGAGCCGAGGCGTGCTTGAGGGCGTCGAGCAGGATCATCAGCTCGACGATGCCCTCGGACAGCGGTGGCGCCGAGGTCTGCACGACGTAGACGTCCTGCTCGCGCACGTTCTCCTCGATCTTGACCTTGAGGTTCTCGTTCGAGAAGCGCGTCGTCGACGAGCGACCCAGCGGAATCGAGAGGCAGTCGCAGATCTCCTGGGCGAGCTTCGGGTGGGAGGAGCCAGCGAACACTTTGAGGTCGGACACGGGAATCGTATGATAACCCGGTGTCGATCGTGGTCAGCGCCCAAAACGTCGCGGAGTGCCTGCGCGCCATGCGCAGCGGCGGCTGGAGCCGCAACCGCTACTTCGAGGCGCACCGCACGCCCGCCGCGCAGCGCGCGCGCTGGCTCAATCGACTGCTGCAATCGATCGAGCGCGACCTCGGCCAGGGCGGCGAGGTCCTGGGCTGCGAGCGGCGGCCTGGGGGCATCGCGCTCCGCCTGCGCAATGCGGCGCTGCGGCTCGAGCGGGAGCTCCACCTCTCCGAGGAGGAGCTCTCCCTGCTCGTCGAGGTGAGCCCGCTCCTCCAGCGGATCACCGCCCGCCTCGACGAAGGCACCCGCGTCGCGGCCCAGTAGCGAGGACGCACCCGCCCGTCACGCCGGGAGCGCCTGGCGTGCGACGGATGGAAAAGCTGTCGGGGAGCTACGTCGAGGAGGGAGCTAGGACTTCGCGCCCAGGTAGAACAGGGTGATGGTCAGGCAGTGGAACTCTCGGTCGGAGGATTGGGTCACGACCTTCTCCTGCACCGCGCAATTGGGGTTCGCTGCGAGCCAGAGCGTCACCTTGTCGCCCAGCTCCTCGCGCTCTTTCGCCTTCGTCGCCGAAAACACCTTAACGCCAGTAAACGCCATCTCCCGCGCTCCTTGTTTTGAGTCTGGAAAATTTAATAACACCGGCCGGGCGCTCTTTCAACCATTCTTTAATTTTTTCCATTAGAGAAATAACCAACGCTCCGAATGACCAATAACCTATTGACATCACGTACGATCGATCCGGCATCCGGTAAACCGGGGTGCCCGCGTCGCTCCGCGAAGCCAGCGATCGGCGCCGCACCGGGTCGAGCGCGTAACCGCTTGACTCCGCAGCGTCGAAAGGCTATTGACACGCATCTATGCGCGCGCTCCTCATCACCCTCTGTCTTTCCGCTCTTGTCGGCGTCGGCCTCATGGCGTGCAACAACATGGCGATCGGCCGTGAGTGCGTCAATCCGACGGGAACCGCGGTCGCTGGCACGCAGATCAGCTCGCCCGCCCTCGAGTGCCCCTCGCGTCTGTGCCTGCTGATGCCCCCCAAGGGCATGGGCGGGGACAATCCCGACGCGGGCGACGACTCGCTGGCCCGCCGCACCTGCACGGCGTTCTGCAGCTCGAACGACGACTGCGACGCCGAGACGAAGAAGTCCTGCCCGTCGGGCTTTGCCTGCGCGGTCGCCACGACCTCCGGTGACTTCTGCTGCAAGAAGATGTGCATCTGCAAGGACGACCTCGTCGAGGGCGAGAACGCCGCCGACGGTGGCGTGGCGACGCCGTTCGCCTGCGACCCGATGCGCAACACCGACATTCAGTGCAAGAACGTCAAGAAGTAGCCGCTCCCCGGCCCTCCGCCCGCCTCTCGCCCCCCAACAACAAGCTACTGGAACGCGTCCTCGTAGACGGTGATCTCGTCACCGACGATCGCGACGACGTCGAAGCGGCAGTCGGCGTCATCGAGCCCGTGCGTCGTCAGGTAGTGCTGCGCGGCGCGCTGGAGGCGCTGCTGCTTGACCCGGCCCACCGTCTCTTCGGGGAGGCCGTGCTCGTCGGTGGCGCGGCTCCGCACCTCGACGAAGACGAGGACCGCAGCGTGGCGACAGACGAGATCGATCTCGCCGAGGCGACACGTATAGTTGGCTTCTAGGATCTGATAGCCGCGGGCGGCGAGCGCCCGGGCTGCGATGGATTCGCCGACGCGACCGCGCGCCCGCGACATGGAGCGCGGGTTACTTGCTCTCGGTGTCGGACGGGGCCGCAGCGCTGCTGCCGCCGCCGCCGCTCTTCTCGCGGATGCGCGCCGCCTTGCCGGCAAGATCGCGGAGGTAGAACAGGCGGTTGCGACGAACCTCGCCGCGCGCCACGACCTCGACCTTGGCGATACGGGGGGTGTTCATCGGGAAGATGCGCTCGACGCCGACGCCGTAGCTGATCTTGCGGACGGTGAAGCTCGCGCGCGCGCCCGCGCGGGTGCGCTTGATGACGACGCCCTCGAACGCCTGCTCGCGCTCCTTCTCGCCCTCCTTGATGAGGACGCTGACGCGCACGGTGTCACCGACGCGGAACTCGGGGAGGGTCTGCTTACGAAGCTGGCGCTTCTCGATGGCGGCAAGGAGTGGAACGACGTCGCTCATGGTCAATTGTCCTTCGAATTGAGACGCTGCGACCAAGGGGTCCAGCGAGGGCGGAATACTTGTCGAATCCGTCCGCCAAGGTCAAGCGGATTCGTCGGGATCCTGTAGCAGCCGACGATCTTCGTCGCTGAGGCCGGCGCTGGCGAGCAGCTCGGGGCGGCGCGCGGCGGTGCGCTTGAGCGCCTGCTGCCGTCGCCAGCGTGCGATCTTGGCGTGGTTTCCCGACGTCAGCACCGACGGTACCGTCGCGCCGCGGAACTCCGCCGGCCGCGTGTAGTGCGGATACTCGAGCAACCCCGAGGAGAAGCTCTCGTCGACCGCGGACTGCTGGTTGCCGAGGACGCCCCCCTGCAGGCGCGCCACCGCGTCGATGAGGACCAGCGCGGCGAGCTCGCCGCCCGACAGCACGTAGTCGCCAATCGACAGCTCTTCGTCGACGGACTTGAGCGCGCGCTCGTCGATACCCTCGTAGCGGCCGCACAGGAGCAGCAGGCGCGGCAGCGCGGCGAGGCGCTCGACGATCGTCTGCGTCAGCGGCCGTCCCGACGGCGAGAGGTAGATCTTGTGGGCGGGTCCCCGGGTGGCTTCGACGTGCTCGATGGCGCGGACGATCGGCTCGGGCCGGATCACCATGCCGGCGCCGCCGCCGTAGGGGGTGTCGTCGATCTGGCGGCGCTGCCAGGTCGCCGCGGCCGGATCGCCGACGGCCGGCGCGGGATACGGTGTCGGGCCATCGACGAAGTCCCGGGGATCGGTCAGGTGCACGACCAGGCGGCCGCTGCGGGTCGCGCGACCGAGGATGCTCGCCTCGAGCACCGACGGAAACATCTCCGGGAAGAGCGACAGGACCTCGACGATCATGGCGGCCTAGGCCTCCTCGGCCTCGTCGAGGTTGACCAGGCCGATCGGCAGGTCACAGACCAGGGTCCGCTCGGCGAGCCGCACCTCGGGCACGAGGGCCGGGACGAACGGCACCTGGAAGGGTCGTCCCGTCGGGGTCTCGCAGTCGAGCAGCTCCTGGGCGCCGGGCGTCGTCCCGCGCACCACGCCGAGCTCGCTGCCGTGCAGGTCGACGAGGCGGCAGCCGACCAGATCGGCGAGGTAGACCTCGTCGTCGGCAGCCTCGGGGAGCCAGTCGCGATCGGCGCGGAGGGAGGCGCCGGCCAGCGCCTCGGCGGCGTTGCGCTCGGCGACGCCCGCCAGCTTGAGGAGCCACTCGTCCTTGTCGGGAGAGACGCCCTCGATCTCGCAGGGCTTGCCGTCGACGATCACCCGCTTGAGGGTGCGCAGCGAGGCGCCGGCGCGGCAACGCACCCAGCCGCGCAACCCGTGGGCACGGAGGATGAACCCGAGCTCGACTTCTGGCATGGAGATCCTAGTCGTCGAGGGAGGACTCGGCGACCTCGAGCCCGACTCGCGCGTCCATCTTGGCGGCTGCGGCGTTGACGACGAGACGGAGGGCGCGAATCATCTTGCCCTGCTTGCCGATCACCTTGCCGATGTCCTCGGGGGAGACGACGAGCTCGAGCGTGTCGTCCTCGAACTCCGACGGACGGACGACGACCTTGTCGGGCTCGTTGACGAGCCGTTTGGCGAGGTATTCGACGAGCTGTTCGAGCGCTTGCAACTCTGGCGCAGTGGTGGCCATCGCAGCCCGTCCTTGGAGAGAAACTACAGGGAAGGTTAGGCGGACTTCGCTTCCGCCGCCTTGGCGGCAGCCTTGATCAGGCTCGCGACCGTGTCGGACGGCTGCACACCGACGGAGAGCCAGTGCTTGACGCGCTCCTCGTCGAAGCGGATCTGAGCCGGCTCCTGGTTCGGATCGAAGAACCCGACCTGCTCGATGAAGCGGCCGTCGCGCGGGCTGCGCGAGTTGGTGACGACGACCCGGTACATCGCATTCTTCTTGGCCCCAATCCGGGCCAGTCGCATCTTGACGGACATAGCTACACTGCCTCTGTTGAAAGACGGGAATCAGTAGACGGAGCCGCGGCCGCTGTCAAGCAGATCTGGCGCAAAACCTCGCGCCGGGCTCAAGCGACCTGGTCCAGCGCCGCGCCGCCGACGAGGTCGCGCACCAGCTCGCCCATGGGCGCGAACGCGTAGCCCCGACGGCGCAGCTCGCCGAACAGGCCGTCGAGCGCGGCGACCGTGTGCTCGCCCGTCCCAGCGCGGCAATCCCAGCGCAGGTCGGTCTGCCGGAGGTCGACCAGCTCCCACGGGTGGGTGAACAGCACGAGCGGCGGCCCGAGCCTGGTGAGCACGGGCGCGACGAGCCGGGGCGGCAGGCGCAGCACCGAGGAGGTCGTGGTCGCCGGGACGCGCAGCAGGCCGGCCTCCGAGCGGGTCGTGGCGCGGCGATGCTTGTGGCGCCCCTCGGACGAGTCGAGCTGATAGCCGAGCGCCGCCAGCTTGGGGAGGAGCTCCGACGGAAGATCGAGGTTGGGGGCGCGGAAGCACCGCTGCGGCGCGAAGCGCGACAGCGTCTCGGTGGCGCGGGCGACGTCCTCGTAGGCCTCGGCCAGCGGCACGCTCGACAGGCGAACATGCTCGTCGCCGTGGCAGCCGAGCTCGTGGCCTTCGGCCAGCCAGCGCCGGACCGCGTCGGGCGAGCGGCGCGCCACCGCGCCGGTGCAGAACAGCGTGGCGACCACGCCGTGCTTGGCGAACAGGTCGAGCAGGCGCGGGCAGCCCTCGTCGACACCGCGGTGCGTCCACAGGAAGGGGGGGCAATCGGGCTCGACGTCGACGGTGAAGTAGACCTTGGGCATTCAGCGGACCTGCGCCGTCGCGGGGGGAGGGATCACGGCGCCGAAGCGCTCCGCGACCTTGCGATCCGCCTTGTCGTAGATCGCCATCGTGCGGTCGAGGACGCCCGGCCACGCGTAGAGCGACGCGGTCTTGAGCGCCTCTTGCCCGAGCCGCTCGCGCAGCCGCGCGTCGACGACGAGCCGGGCCAGGATCTGCGTCAGCTCGGCGTCCGAGCCCGCGACGAGCCCATCACAGCCGGGGGTGAACAGCTCGGCGGCGCCCGAGCCGCGCATCGTCACGACGGGCAGGCCGCGCGCCGCGGCCTCGAGCGCCGCGATGCCGAACGCCTCTTTCTGCGTCGGGAGGACGAAGAACTCCGCCTCGTCGAGCGCCGCCGCCACCTGCTCCGCCGTGCACCAACCGCGAAACTCGACGAGATCGGCGACGCCGAGGCGCTCGGCCTGCGCCTTGAGCTCGGGCAGCAGCGGCCCGCCTCCGACGAGCACGAGCCGGCAGCGCGCGGTCATCTCGGGCCCGAGGTGCGTCTCGAGCTGGGCGAACGCCTCGAGGAGCGCGCCCGGACGCTTGCGCGGCACCAAGCGGCTCACCGAGATGATGCGCACCGGATCGCCCGGTCGGCGCGGCACGCGGCGCGCCGCCAGCGGCAGGTCGAGGCCGTTGGGCACCACCTCGATCTCGCCGGCGAACGAGGCGCGCCGCAGATCCGCGGCGACGCTGTTGGACACGGCGGTGATCACCGTCGGCCAGCTCGACCAGAGCAGCCAGTAGTCGAGCAGGCGGAAGACCGGAAACATCGCGTGCCGGACCATCGAGTGCGCGGTCAGCACCGTCGGCAGGCGCAAGGCGTTGCCGGCCCAGCAGGCGGCAAGCGCCAGCGGCGAGTAGATCGAGTGCGCGTGGATGAAGTCGTAGTCGCGCTCGCGGAACAGCTTGGTCAGCGCCGCGCCATCCTTGGGGTGGTAGACGACCTTCCAGATCGGCAAGAGCGGCGTGTCGATGCGGATCACCGGCACGTCGGGCAGCTCGGCCACGCGCGTCGGACCGGGGGTGGTCGTGACGATCTCGACCCGCTGGCCGCGCGACTTGAGGCCGCGCGCCAGATCGACGATGTGCCGCTCGACACCGCCGGTGCGCGGCAGGAACCAATCGGAGACCAGGGCGACTTTTCGGGCTCGTTGGCTCATGCGGAGGCTCCATCGTATGCACGCTGCAGCCGAATGAGCAACATGGAGAACAGCCCGCCCGCGACGGTGCCGATGACCAGCGTGATGGCGCGATCGAGGACGACGAGCGCGAACAGCGGTGCGGGCGCGACCCCGAGCGACAGACCGGCGACGACCATCGCCGCCTCGACGCCGCCGAGCCCACCCGGCGTCGGCGCCTGGCTGCCGATCGCGGCGGCGAGCGACAGCGCGCACAGGGTGCCGAGCGGCAGGTGTAGGCCGACGGCGAGCGCGACGAAGTAGACGCGCAGCAGGTCGAGCGCCCAGCCGCCGATCGCGGCGGGCAGCGCGCGCACCGTGCCACGCAGCGCCTGCTTGCGATCGAACTCGAAGCGCGCGCGGCCGAGCGCCACGATCAGGACCGCCGCGATCACCACCGGGATCGCCGCGAGCAGCAGCGACTTGCTGCGCTGCACTCCGCCGACGAACGCGATCACCACCAGGCCGAACAGCGCGACTCCATCAGCGAGCCGATCGATGGCGAGCGCCGCGAGGACGCGCCGCATCACCGCCTCCTCGCCGTGCGCGAACCGGCGCAGCCACGCGGCGCGTGCCACCTCGCCCGCCGCTGCTCCGAACGAGATGTGGCTGGCGAACACGCCCGCCATTCCGATCGACGCAGAAGCGAGCCGCGACAGGCGCGGGAGCAGACGGTGCGCCGCCGAGTGCAGCCGCTCGCCGATCACGAACACGCCGACGAAGTAGGCGACGAGCGCGAGCCCGAGCGGCCACCACGTGGCGCTGCGCAGGGCCAGGCTGGTGTTGGCGGCGAGGGTCGACCAATCACCCATTGGGCGGGTCTTCTTGCGCCGATCCGAGCGGCCGCAGCGGGTGCGCCGGTCGGCGGCGCAGCAGCGCCATCGCCAGCATCGCTGCCAGCAGACAGGTCACCTCGCCCAGATCGGAGAGGATGCCGAACGAGCGCAGCGCGCCGTTGCGGCCCAGGATCAGCGTCGAGTACCCGATGATCGTCGTCAGCGAGCACAGCACCACCGTCGCCGAGACCGGCGTGACGGCGGCGCCGTGCGAGTCCTGCTCGCGCGCCCAGAGGTTGGCGGAGTAGTCCGCGCCGACGCCGATCGAGATCGGGATCGCGGCGAAGCTCATGAAGTTGAGGCGCAGCCCGAACAGTCCGGCCAGCCCGGCGAGCCAGAGCAGGCCGAGGCCGAGCGACGCGAGCACGAACGGGCTGCGGCGTCCGAAGCCGACGACGAGGAGCGCCGAGACGACCACCAGCGCGAACAGGCTGAGCTTGGGCGCGTCGGCGATGAGCGTCTCGAGGATGCCGGCGAACACCGTCGCTGCCGAGGCCGCTACGTAGCGCTTGCCGTCGACGTCCACCGCGAGGGACTTCGACAGACGGAGCAGGATCTTGCCATCCCAGTCCCGATAGCGCTTGCCGTCTGCGTCGACGCCGACGAGCCGCCCGCGTGTGCCGTCGATCTCGGTGAACGCGTCGAGCAGGACGCGCGGCAGATCATCGGTGGTGATGACCCGCAGCCCGTCGGGAGGCCGCGCCTCCTCGAGCCGCTTCACATCGGCGGCGGCGAGGATCTTGCGGTGCTTACCGAGGAGCTGATCGACGCGCCCCCGCAGGCGCTCGAGCACCACCAGTTTCTCGCTCTGCTGCTTGGGCAGGAAGGTGTTGATCGTGCGGACCTCGCCGAGGAGCTTCTCGCCGGCGCGATCGTGCTCCCACAGCGCGTTCGCGACCTTGTCGGCGAGCCGCGGATCGTCGACGAGCATGACCGCCGTGTTGGCGATGTAGCCGGCGCCGACCGAGCCCATGCCGAGGGCCTCCATCTTTGGCCACAGGCGACCCGCCTCGCTCTGCGTCGAGCGCAGCTTGCGGAGGTTCCACTCGAACGGATCGGTCGCGAACTGCACGACCCCGACGACGCTGGCGATCGTCACCCCGGTGACGATGGTCGCCGCGACGCGAGGCGCGGACAGCTTGCGCAGCGCCCACAGCACCGGCGGGGAGAACCGATCGCGCCCGCGCGCCAGCGAGCCAGGGCGACGACGCTCGACCCACAGCAGCATCGCCGGAAGGATCACGTAGGTCGCGAGCAACACCGAGACCATGCCGACGCCACCGATGAGGCCGAACTGCCGGAAGCCAGCGAAGCGCGTGACTCCGAGCACGCCGTAGGCCGCCGCCGCCGCGAGCATCGCGGCCGCGACCCCACGCGCCGAGCGCAACAACGCCCGCGGCAGCGCCCGTCTCGTCGACAGGCCCTGCTCGTAGAGGCGCCGCAGCTCGGCCAAGACCATGATCGGCGCGTTGATGCCGTTGCCCAGGATGATCGAGATCAAGAAGGCCGTGTTGAGGTTGAGCGAGCCGAGCGCCAGCGCCGCGACCGAGAGCGCAACCAGCAGGCCGAACAACGTCGGAAACAGCGCCGCAGCGACCAGGCCGAGGTTGCCGAACGTGAGCCACAGAGCGAGCAGGACGAGGGCGACGCACACCACGGTCGCGAAGCCGAGGTCGTCCTTGATCGCCGCTTGCTCCTCCACCGCCTGCGCGATCGGTCCGGTCATGCGGACGACGATCCCGGGGGTCTTGTCGTCGAGGCGCGTCCGCTCGACGGCGGCGCGCACCGCGGCGATGGTCTGGTGATCGCCGCTGCCACCGAGTCCGTCGCGGCGCCGCCACATCCGCACGCCGATCGTCTTACCGTCCTCGGACGTGAAGCGCGTGTTCGTGTTCTTCTTGGGCGCTCGCTTCTGCATCCGCTCGGCCAGCGCCTCGAGCTCCTTCTGCGGATCCGTGTCTTCGAGATCCACGTAGAGCGGATCCGTGCGCGATGCGATCAGGCGATCGAGCAGGCCCTCGATGTTCTCGAGATCGGCGAGGTCGGCGTAGAGCCAGCCCCAGCGGGCCGCGAACTGCGCCGGCTCCTGGTCGGGGCCCCAGTCGATCGCGGTCAGCGTCTTGGGGCGCAGCGCCTCGAGGTGCGGGCGCAGGGCGTCGACGAAGCGCGCCGCAGCGGCGGGATCGGGGCCTTCGACGAGCATCACCAGGTTGCTGGCCGAGCGCTGGCGCGGCGAGACCGTACGCAGCGCGACGACGGCTGGGTGATCCGCGGGCAAGAGCTCGGTCAGATCGGTGCGTAGCTCGAGTCGCGCCGAGATCGCGCCCAGGCCGATACCAACGACCAGGAAGAGGAGGCACACGACGACGGCTCGTCGCTCGAGCGAGCGAAAGAGGCGAGCGGCGCGGCGCAGCGGAGGCATGGCGCGGTTTTAGGGGGAAGCGTCGACGGAGGCAACAGCAATCCTCGTGTGAGCCATCGCACGCGGCGCGCGTCGCGCCTTGCGACGACCGGCGAACCGTGGGAGGACATTCGGCGCGTGATCCGAAAGCTCGCTCCGCTCCTCGTGCTGCTCTGCGCCCCGGCGTGCAAGAACCCCTCTCCTCCGGGGGGAAAGCGCGTCTCGATCATCGCCAGCGCCGAGATCGCGGGCGTCGTCGAGCCTTGTGGCTGCACGAGCGACATCCTCGGCGACGTGTCGCGCATCCGCAGCCTCGCCAAGGACGGAATCTGGGTCGATGCAGGCAACCTGCTCTACGACGCAGACACCTACAAGGGCGAGCGTCAGTTCCAGGCCGAGGTCAAGGCGCGCTGTCTGGCCGGCATCGTCCAACCGGCCGAGGTCGCGCTCGGCGCCAAGGATGTCGTCGGGCCGATGCCTGACGGGCTCAAGCTGCACGCCGTCAACGTCGCCGCCCCTTTCGTCAAGCCGCCGACGGTGCGTGTCCTGAACGGCGTGCGAATCGGGGTGATCGGGGCGGTCGCCCCCGGACCGCTCCCGGGCGGACTGGTCGCCACTGACCCTCGACCGGCGCTCGCGCGCGCCGTGCAGCAGCTCGCGGCGGCCAAGCCCGATGTGATCGTGGCGCTGCTCGCGATGCGGCGTCCCGAGGCTCGCCAGCTGCTCGCCACCGTCCCGGGCATCGACTTCGGCGTATTCTCCGTCGACACGGATGAAGGCCTGCGGGACCCGGAGCCGGTGACCAACGGTTCACGAACCGCGTTTCTCGTCGGCCCGGCCAACGAGGGCCGGCGCGTCGCCCGCCTCGACGTCGTGCTGCAAGGCGGATCGCTGGCGCTGTTTGCCGACGACAAGCAGCGCCAGGCCCAGGCCGAGCGATTGAAGCCCCGGATCGCCAAGCAGAGCGCGCGCGTCGCCGAGCTGCGAAGCACCGCCGGCACCGACCCGGAGTTCCTGCGCACCAGCGAAGAGGAGCTGCGCAAGCTCGAGAACGAGGCCAGGCGGCTCGCCGAGGCCAGCCGACCACCGGCGACCAGCTACTTCACCTACGAGCTCGTGCCGGTCCGGCGCAGCGTGCCGCGCGACACCGACGGCGGCGCGCTCATCAAGCAGGCCGATCAGACCATCGGCGCGTCGAACCTCGAGCGGGCCGCCAAGGTCGAGCCCCCGGCGCCAGAGCCAGGCAAGCCGAGCTTCGTCGGACAGGCGACGTGCAAGGACTGTCACCCGTCGCAGGCTGCCTTCTGGGAGACGACGCAGCACGCGCGCGCCTGGCAGACCGTCGTCGGTGTCGGGAAGCAGTACGACTACGACTGCATCGGCTGCCACGTCTCGGGCTGGCAGAAGCCCGGCGGATCGCACCTCGCCTCCGTCGAGAAGAAGCAGCTCACGTCGGTGCAGTGCGAGGTCTGCCACGGGCCGGGCTCCGATCATCTGAAAGCCGACGAGGCGCACCGCAAGAGCACGATCGTCAAGACGCCTGACGAGAACCTCTGCGGATCCACCTGCCACATCAAGGAGCACTCGGACACGTTCGAGCGCGCCGCCTACCTCCGCGACGTGACGGGCAAGGGGCACGGCGAGGTGTTCCGCAAGTCGCTTGGCGACGGGCCGACGGCCCACGAGCTGCGCGCCGCCGCCAAGGCGCGGGTGCCGTAGCCCCCTCCCAACGCGCCGCGAAAACCCACACCTGGCGACTTGACGTTCGCCTTGACAGCGCTACACATAAAGCGTGCGATCAGGAGCTTTCAGCTTCGGTCGCACGTAGTTTGCAGATGCTGGGGAGCATCTGCGCTGCACCGAGAGAGTGATCCATCTTGGAACACTGTTTTGGCGCAGGTGATCACCAGAGGAGGGCCTCATGTCCGAGCGTACGAGTCGCAAGATCCCGGTAACCGAACGGCAGTTTCTGTGGGTGCAGGACGACGACAAGGGTGAGGTCACGCTGCACGTCGGACCGACCATGGTCTCGCCGACGGCGGCCGATCGCGTCGTCGTCGACGACGGCAACGGCGGCTTTCGCGAGGACCCGACGGGTCAACCGCAGCGAATGGTCGAGGTCGGCGACAATCAGTACGCGGTCCTCTACAACCCGCTCGTCGACAACGAGGGCGGCACGAACGGCAAGTTCCGGCCGGGCCGCAACGAGTCGCGGCCGCTGCGCAACGGCACGCGGGCGATGATCCCGGGTCCGTGCTGCTTCTGGCTGCGGCCGGGCCAGCGCGCCGAGGTGCGCGACGCGCACGAGCTGGCGTCGGACCAGTACCTCATCGTCAAGGTGTACGGCGAGCCCGACAAGGCCGCGCCCTTCTTCGACGTGACCCAGCGGAGCGCGGCGATCACCCGCGCCACCTCGGTGTCGGTGCGCGACGCGCAGAAGTCGCGCGCCGCTGAGCTGCAGCCGGGCGGCGATGCGCACGGCGATCTCAAGCGCGGGCAGCTCGTCGTGATCCGCGGCATCGACACGCAGCTCTATATTCCGCCGACGGGCGTCGACCTCATGCCCGACACCTCGATCGACGACTCGGGCGCGGG
>CAZPEY010000124.1:0-7997 GCA_964585665.1 uncultured Polyangiaceae bacterium
CAGTTCGCCTGGGTCGCGACGATCGCCATCGCGGTCGTCACGCCCGTCCTCGGCAGCCTGGCGCGCCTGCTCGGGCGCAAGCTCGAGGCGCCGGGCTGGCGCTCGCCGCAGCTCGCCGTCGGAGCGACCGCGGCGCTGCTGGTGGTCGTGATCGCCGCGGCGTCGGCGTGGGGCTGGTCAACGGTCAAGCAGCTTGACTTTCGTCCCTTCACGGCGCTGGCGGTCGTGCTCGGCGCGCTCGCGCTGCTCAGCCTCGGGCGCAGCGCAGGGCCGCCGCCGCGCACCCGCACCGCGGTGCTCGTCTCTTCGCTGCTCGTGGTCGCGCTCTGCTTTGGGCTCGGCCTCCGCCTCGGCAATCGACCGCTCCTCCGCCGCGTCGCGACGGCCCAGACCGGGCTGTTCCCTCTCCTCGCGCGCGGCCTGCAGCTCGTCTCCGATCGCGATCGCGACGGCTACGCGGCGCTGCTCGGCGGCGGCGACTGCGACGACTCCGACCCGTCGGTGCACCCGGGCGCCTTCGACTGGCCAGACGATGGCGTCGATCAGGACTGCAACGGCCACCAGGCGACGCTGCAGAACCGCAAGCCGCGCGCCCACGCCGAGCTGCCGAGCGGCCAGCCGACCGACCTCAACGTCCTCTTGATCACCATCGATGCGCTGCGCGCCGATCACGTCTCGTCCTATGGCTACGCGCGCAAGACGACGCCGATCCTCGACGAGCTCGCCGCTTCGGGGGCGCGCTTCGCCAACTCGTGGTCGCACGCGCCGTCGACGCGGTACTCGATCCCGGCGATCATCACCGGCCGCTATCCCTCGACGATCGCGGTCGGCAGCTCGAACTGGCCGCCCAACGTGCTGCCCGAGAACCGGCTCGTCGCCGAGATGCTGCACGACCTCGGCTACTACACCGGCGGCACCTTCACCTATCACTACTTCGGCCACGGCTGGGGGCTCAACCAGGGCTTCGACGAATACGACTTCTCGCTGCAGACGCTCCACTCGATGGGCGGCGATCCGGCCAAGACGCGCGGCACCTCCGCGGCGCAGCTCACCGAGAAGAACCTCGCCTTCCTCGAGCGCAACGCCGGCAAGAAGTTCTTCCTCTGGACGCACTACTACGACACCCACTTTCAGTTCGAGCCGCACCCCGAGGCGCCGGAGACCAACTTCGGGACCAAGGAGCTCGATCTCTACGACGGGGAGATCCGCTTCACCGACCTGCAGCTCGGTCGCCTCTTCGCCAAGCTCCGCGAGCTTGGCCTGTGGGACAAGACCATCATCATCGTCACCGCCGATCACGGCGAGGGCTTTGGCGAGCACGGCATCCCGCCGAACCGGCGCCACGGCTATCACCTCTATCGCACCGAGACCAAGGTGCCGCTCATCATCCGCGTCCCGGGGCTCGCGCCGCGCGTCGTCACGACGGCGGCGTCGCACGTCGACATCGTGCCGACCCTCCTCGATCTGCTCGGTCGGCCGGCCAGCGACGAGCCGCAGCTCCTCGGCGACAGCCTGCTCGGGCCGATGCTCGGCGCCGAGCTCGGCGACCGCAAGATCTTCCAGGAGGTCTGGTACGAGGGGCCAACCTCGAAGAAGGCGGTGGTGTCGAGTCGCTGGCACTACATTCGAAACCTCGTGCCCGAGGACACGCGCGAGCTCTACGATCTCACCGCTGATCCGGACGAGGATCACGATCGCCAGGGCGCGCCGGACGAGGCGGAGCTCGACGGAGCGCTGGCCGCCTGGATGGACGCGATCGCGATCCCTGGCGACTTCGCGAAGAAGGTGGAGGGCGCGGTCTCGACGCAACCGATCGCCCCGCCCCAGAAGCTCGGCGACGCGTTCGGCGACTGGCTGGTGCTCGACGGCGTCGAGGTGGTGACCCCGAGCGTGAAACCGGGAGCCACGGCCCAGGTGGATCTGGTCTGGCACGTCAAGCAGCGCGCCCCGGCGGAGTGGCGCATCTTCACGCACTTCACGGCGGCGAGCGGACAGCGCCTCAACGCCGACCATCAGCCGGTCGAGGGGCTGCTGCCGCTGCAGCAGGTGCGACCGGGCACGTACCTGCGCGATCGCGTCAAGGTCGCGGTGCCGCCCGGCTTCCCGACGGGGACGATGCGCGTGCTGGTCGGTCTGTGGCGCCCCAACGAGCGCGCGCCCGTGCGCGGCTCGCATGGCCGGGACAACGCCGTCGAGGTCGCGACGATCGAGGTCGCGCCGTGAAGGCGCTGCGCGTTCTCCTGGTCCTCGCCGCGAGCGCCGCGATCGGCGGCATGCTGTACGCGGTCGCGCTGCGCGTGCCCTATCCGTACGACCTCGAGTGGATGGAGGGCGGCTCGCTGACCCATGCGCTACGCATCTCGCAGCGCCTGCCGACCTACGCGCCACCGACGGTGGACTTCGTGCCGTTCCTGTACACGCCGTTCTACCCGTTGCTCGTCTCGCTGATCGGGGTCGGCTACCTGCAGGCGCGCCTGCTCTCGATCGGCGCCTTCCTGCTGGCGTGCCTGCTGACGTTCCGCTTCGCGCGACGCGAGGGCGGCTCGTCGGTCGCCGCGCTGATCGCCGTGGCGATCCCGTGCGCGGCGTACGCCTCGACGGGGGTCTGGTACGATCTGGCGCGCGCCGACTCGCTGTTCCTCCTGCTCATCACCGCCGCCTCGCTGCTCGCGTTCTCGCTGCGCGACTCCGTCGGTGGGGCGATCTCCGCCGCGCTGTTGCTCGTGCTCGCCTTCTTCACCAAGCAGACCGCGTCGCCCTTCATGATCGCCATCGGCCTCTTCTGGCTCGTCGCCAACTGGCGCATGGCGCTGGTGTTCGGCGCGACGCTGGCGGTGACGGGGCTGCCGCTGCTCTACTCGTTCTACAAGACCACCGACGGCTGGTTCTGGACCTACGTGTTCAAGCTCCACCAGCAGCACGACTTCTATCCCGCGCGCGCCTTCCTCGGCACGCCGATGCGACTCCTGCTGCTTCTCGGTCCGGCGCTGCTGCTCTTGCCGATCGGCCTGTGGAAGGCGCGGAGCAAGGGGATCTACTTCGCGCTCTACATGGCGGCGGTCGGGGTCGTCGTTGCCTGCCTCGGCTTTGGGACGCAGTGGGCGTGGCACAACGCCTTCATCCCGGGGATCTTCTTTCCGTCGCTGGCGATCGCCACCATGGTGGGGCGCCTCGAGTCGCACAAGGGCTGGGGCGTCACGGCCTACGTCGTCGCGCTCCTGGCGATCGGCCTCGCGCCGGGCGCGCTGCTCAAGCCGACCTCGTCGCTGTACCCCCACGACTGGGGCATCCACGCCGACGCGCCGACCGGCTATCGGCTGACGCCGTACGTGCCGACCCGCGCCGATCGCGAGAAGGGCGACGAGCTCATCGCAAAGTTGCGCGCGACCCCGGGGGACGTTCTCATCCCCTTCCACCCCTTCTATGCACACCTGGCCGGCAAGCCGTGTTTCCTCCATCGCATGGGCGTCCTCGACGTCTGGCGCGCCGGTCTCGGCATCCCGAAGGGGTTGCAGGACGGCTTTCAGAAGCGGCGCTTCTCCGTGGTCGTGATGGACGACAAGATCGACGGGACGTGGCATGTCTTCCCTGGCTTGCAGCAGAACTACAAGTCCGTCGACAACCTGCGCGGCCCGGCGACGTTCGCCGGCGCGATCACCAGCCCTCGCTACTGGATGACACCCAAATAATGGCCCTCGATTCGCACATAACGCGCGTGATGGCGGCGGTGGCGGCGGCGGTGATCTTCCCGATCGCGGTCGTCGAGTCGATCGCGGCCTATCGGCTGCCGGCGCGCGTCGCGAGCGCGGACGACTGGACGAAGGCCAGCGCCCGCGTCCGCAAGGACTTCGCGTCCGGCGATCTCCTCGTGTTTGCGCCGGCGTGGGTCGACCAGATCGGGCGCAGCAAGCTCGGCGACCTGATGCCGGTCGAGATGATCGCGCGGTCGAGCGACGATGCGTACGGACGGGTCTGGGTCGTCGGGGTACGCGGCGCGCGGGCCGAGCTGCCCGCGTCGGCCAAGCTGGTCTCGAGCGAGCAGCTCGGGCAGTTGACGGTGAGCCTGTACGAGAAGCCAGCGGTCAAGATCCTCTACGACTTCGTCGCGCACTTCGAGGCCGCGCGCGTGACGTTGGTGCGCAACGAGGAGCGCCCCTGTCTCGGGGACGGCGAGGCTCGCAAGTGCGGACAGTCACGCATCGAGCGCCGCACGGCCGAGGTGGACTATCAGCCTCGCCGCGCCATCCTCGTTCCGGTCGAGGCCGGAGCGACGACGCGCCTCGAGTACGACGTCGAGCTCGGCAGCAAGCTCGTCGTCTACGTCGGCCTGCATGACTACTACGCGCGCAAGTCGGCGGACGGCAAGCTCGACGTTCGCATCGCGATCGACGGTCAGGAGAAGCGCCACGTCGAGCATCGCAATGACGGCGGCTGGGAGCGGGTGGAGCTCGACACGCGTGGCCTCACCGGGCAGCACACGGTGCGCTTCGACGTGAGCGCCAAGGCAGCGGTGTGGCGCATCGGCGCGATCGCGGCGGAGGTGCAGCAGTGAAGCGCCTGGCCGGCTTCGTGTTCGTCGTGGCCTTCGCCTTCTATTTCTGGGGCGGGCAGACGCAGGGCTCGGTGCGCGACGAAGGGTACTACTTCGAAGCGGCCGAGCAGTACTCGGGCTGGTACGTCGAGCTCGGCCAGAACCTGCTGCGCGGTCGCCCGCAGCAGAGCTTCACGCGCGCCAACATCGACAAGTGGTTCAGCTACAACCACGAGCATCCGGCGTTGATGAAGACGCTGTTCGGGTTGTCGTGGCGCCTCTGGAAGCCGCTCGTCAAGCAGGGCGGCGCGCTCCACTCCCTGTTCAACGAGGAGGTCGCCTTCCGCCTGCCGGCCTACGCGCTGTCGGCCCTGATGGTGATGGTGGTCTTCCTCTTCGCGGCCGAGCTCTCGAGCGAGTACGCTGGGCTCGTCGCTGCGGCGCTGACGATCGCGGCACCGCGCCTCTTCTTCGACGCGCAGCTGGCCTGCTTCGACGCGCCGATCGCGGCGTTCTGGGTCTTCGTCGTCTACGGCTACTGGCGGGCGCTCCACGATCAGCGCTGGGCGCTGCCTGCAGCTGTGTTGCTCGGCCTCGCGCTCGCGACCAAGCACAACGCGTTCTTCTTGCCGCCGCTGCTCGTGCTGCACTACCTGTGGCTGCGCCGCGACGACCTGAGACGCTTCAAGCTTCCACCGGTGCCGCGCGTGTTCTGGTACTTCGCGTCGGTCAGCATCGTGGTCTATCTGTTCTGCTGGCCGTGGCTGTGGTTCTCGACGGTGGCGCGCTTCCGCGAGTACGTCGCGTTCCACGTCAACCACGTCTATTACAACATGGAGTACTTCGGGACGAACTACAACAAGCCGCCGTTCCCGAAGTCCTTCCCGTACGTGATGACGCTGCTGACCTTGCCTTTCACGACGGTGATCTTGGCGACGATCGGCATGGGCGTGCTGGTCGTGCGCGACTTCTTGAAGCGCCGCGAGCTCGCTGCCGAGGGGCAGCTCGTGTCAGCGTCTCCGACGCTGATGGGCAACGCGTCGCCGGCGCTCCTGATCCTCGGCAACGCGATCTTCCCGATGGCGATCATCACGATCACCGGCGCGCCCATCTTCGGCGCGACCAAGCACTTCCACGCCTCGATCCCCTTCCTCGCGATCGCCGCAGGCGTCGCGATCGAGACGGTCGTCAGCAAGCTGTCGCAGCACCGGGCGGCGCGCCTGGCGGCGGCGCTGATCGTGTGCACCCCAGCGGTGCTCGACACCTATCGGTCGCACCCGTTCGGGCTCAGCCACTACAACGTACTGGCGGGCGGGCCGCAGGGCGGCGCGACGCTCGGGATGAATCGTCAGTTCTGGGGCTACCCGACGCGCTCGCTGTTGCCCTGGATCGACGGCCACGCGCGCATGGGCGCACCGATCTACTGGCATGACACCAACCAGTCCCAGCTCAACATGCACATGCGCGTCGGGCGCCTTCGCACCGACCTGCGCAACAGCGGCATGGAGGAGCCGGGCGTCAAGTCCTCGGAGATCGCGATGGTGATCCACGAGAAGCACTTCAACAAGTACGAGTACTGGATCTGGGACTTCTATGGGACGACCAAGCCGTCGGTGGTGCTCGATCACCTCGGCGTGCCGATCGTCACCGTCTACGAGCGGCCGAAACGATGAAGAAGCTCTCGCGCACTGCCAAGATCACCTTCGCGCTGTATTTCGTCTTCCTCGCGATCTACCTCGGCACAGCGGGCTCGCGTCTGCTCAAGCAATCGAGCGACACGCACTTCCTCTATCAGGCGCGCATGTTCCTGCAAGGGCGCCTCGATCTCGGGCACAGCGCGCCGCCCAACATGAACGACTGGGCCGAGGTCGAGTACTTGAAGCTCAAGGACGGGCGGACGATCGCCGGCGCGTTCCTGAAGGCGCAGCCGTCGAAGTTCCGCCTGCTCGGTGGCAAGTTCGAGAACGTCGAGCAGGCCGACATCGCGTCCCGCGAGAAGAAGTACTACGTCTCGTTCCCGCCGTTTCCGGCGGTCGTGTTCCTGCCGCTGGTCGCGATCTTCGGCATGCAGGTCAACGACGTCATCGTGACGATCCTGCTCGCGGCGCTCGTTCCGGCGCTGCTGTTCTTGATCCTGCGCCGCTTCGCCGAGCGCGGCGAGTCCCGGCGCAGTGAAGAGGACGATCTGTGGCTGACCGCGATGTTCGGGCTCGGCTCGGTGTTCTACTACTCCTCGGTGATGGGGCAGGTCTGGTACACCGCGCACATCGTCTCGAACGTGCTCGTCGTGACGATGTTGCTGGCGGCGCTCGAGGGAAGGCGCCCAGTGCTCGCCGCGACGCTGCTCGGCGCGCTCGTCTTGACGCGGCCGCAGATGCTCTTCTGGGGCCTGTTCATCTTGTTCGAGCTCAAGCGAGTCGGTCAGCTCAACGTGAAGAACCTCGCCAAGATGGCGGTGCCGCTGACCCTGTTCGCCGTCGCTGGCGCCGCCTTCAACTACGCGCGCTTCCAGGCCCTCGCCGAGTTCGGCCACTCGTACCTCAACGTGCGCTGGACCGATCGGATCCAGCGGTACGGCCTCTTCAACTACGCCTTCATCGCGCGCAACCTGACCGCGGCACTGACGCTGACGCCCAAGCTCACCGCCAAGGCGCCCTACGTCCTCATCAGCTGGCACGGCATGTCGATGCTGCTGACGACGCCGGCGCTGCTCTACCTGCTGTGGCCGGATCGGAAGACCGGGATGCACACGCTGCTGTGGCTCATCGCGGCGCCGATCGCGATCCTCGGCTTCATGTACCAGAACGATGGGTGGGTGCAGTTCGGCTATCGCTTCAGCCTCGACTTCTTGATCGCGTGGATGCTGCTGCTGTCCGTCGGCGATCGGACGATCACCAGGACGTGGAAGGCGCTCATCGTGCTAGGCGTGCTGGTCAATCTCTTCGGCGCGATCACGTTCAACCGGATGTGGAGCTACTACCACGACGGGTTCTTCCCGATCGCGCCGGGCGAGCTGTGATGTTCAGTTGAGCAGCCAGCTCACGGGACCGACGAGATCGTAGTGCGTGGTGCCATTGCTGAGGTGCCAGTAGGTGAGCTGGATGGTGCCTCCCGCTCCGATCGATCCGACGACGTAGGGGACGCCGACGGATTGAAAACTGCCATTGGACACATCGACCATGGCGGTCCAAGGGTAGTTGAGGCCGGTGCAGGAGATCGCGAGGTAGCTCCGGTTCGGCCCCGACAGGACGCAGCTCACTGCGACGTCGAGGGTCGAGTAGTCGTCGTAGCCGTCGGTGTGGGTGCCGAACACGACCGTCTTTCCGCCGACCAGATTGACCGAACCGTCCGGGCCGACGGGCAACGAATCGAAGTAGCTCGGTTGCCCCGGGCTGTTACCATCGGGATTCTGCCAGCCGCCGCCGAGGTCGAGCGACGAAGGGGGTGGGCCGTTGCCGTCGGGGTT
>CAZPEY010000124.1:8097-14553 GCA_964585665.1 uncultured Polyangiaceae bacterium
GACGAAGGGGGTGGGCCGTTGCCGTCGGGGTTGACCGAAGTGCCGTCCCCGAGATCGAGTGAAGTCGGAGGCGCGCCGCCATCCGGACCGCCGATGGCCGCCGTGGCCTCGAGCTGCCAGGTGAACGGCTTGGCCGTGTACACGTAGCTCTCGAGATTCTGGCTCCACGCGCTCACCGTGAGCTGTCCGGTCGGGCTCACGGCGCCGTAGGCGACGTTGCCGGCGAGGTTGAAGAGGCCGTCGCTCGCGTCGATGGGGGCCTGCCAGCTCAGGTAGCCCGCGACGCAGGCTAGCGTCAGGTCCGCGTGTGACGGGCCGGAGAGCGTGCACTTGGCTTGAATCGGGGTGTCATAGGAGCCGCCCCCCTGGCTATGGATTGAGAACGTCAACAGCGCCTCATGCGAGAGGCTCACCGAGCCGTCTGGGAGCGTGGGCAGCGCCGCAAAGAAGTCCGGCTTGCCGGGCGTCGTGCGCTTGGCGTAGTCGAGCAGCTTGGCGAACGCGATGGGGCCGACGTAGGGGATCGCGTCGAGGGACGCGAGCGTGTTGAAGTGACCGTCGTCCTGCGTCCCCGGAACGCCGTCGTCGCCCAGCCGGAAGTACATCAGGTTGTCGGTGGTGCGATCGGAGAGACCGACGCCATAGGGTGGAGCCGAGCGCAGCGTCTCGTCGCTCGCGGAGTTGGCGACTCCGAGCACGAGCTGCGCCTCGTAGGTACCCTCGGCGACTCCGCCCGTGTCGCCTTTGCCGCGAGCCACGAACGAGTCGTCCTGGCCGTCCGTGGCAGGGGCCTCCTGGGAGCATGCGGAAAGGGCGAGCACCGTGGCCGCGGCCAGACCAAGGGGGGCAGAGCAGCGAGCGAAGAGTGAGCGGGTCATGACGGAACCTCCTGCCTGCTGGGGGGAGCAACCGCAGTGCCAAGACGCCAAGTAATTAGAATGTCATTCTAGGAGATGGTTCTAGAGCGGTTTCGCGCTGGCGACTGGGGTCTTCGGGCCTGGTCAGGCCAGTCTCCACGCCGAGGTTTTGTATGTTGGATCGCCAGTCTTCCGTCGGAAACCAGCTTGATCTTCATCAAGCGCGGCGCCTACGGCCGCGGCTTGCCGGATCGCGCCTGGGCACGTAGAACGACCAATCGAATGTGCCCTTGATCCCCGAGGCGGGCCAGCTTCAGCCCCGCTCGATCCCCGATGTCCGCGACCAGGTCTTCAGGGCCGAGGAGGCCGTCGGGCGCATCGCCCGGCCCGCGATCTTCGACGACCGAGACGATGTGATCCCACGCCCGCGGCAGCTCCTCGGCCGTCACGTAGTCGAGCGCCACGAGGTCGCCGGGCTGAACCTCACGGCCGTAGCGAAGCGGCGTGGTCGCGCAGCGTGTCTCGGGCGCGCACGCGGGCAGCTCGACGGGGCCTGCGATGCGGGGCAGCTTGCCGACCAGCTCGGCGACGCTCGAGTACTCCAGCGGCAGGCCGCTGCGGCGCAGCGCCGCGACCAGCACGTCCGCACAGTCCGCGCCGACGTAGCGCTCGGCCTGGGCGCGCGCGCCCTTGCCCGCCGAGCCGAACAGGTAGGGCACGTTGAAGAACGTCGTCAGCCAGCCGAGAAAGTCGTCGCGCGTGCGGAACGTGTAGCGGAACGTCGCGGCGTCGAGCTGTCGATCGCGGCGGTCGATCCCGGGGGTGCTCGCGGACGTGCCGGCGAGCGTGATCGTCGCAGCGAGGTGCATCACACCGAGGCGCGCGAAGTCGGCGGGTCGCTCGGGCATCGCGATCGAGGCGCTGGGCCGAGCGTCCTCGACGACGAGCGATGGGCCGCCGTCTGGCAACGGCGTCTCGACGTACTCGAGACGGTCGTAGCCGATCCAGGTGCCGTGCTTGGGGCCGAAGACGACCGCGTTGGCGTATACCGTGACCGAGGTGTTGGGCGACCTCGTGTGGGTGTGCTCCATCAGCGGCTCGATGCGTCGCCACGCGATCTGTGGCTCGCCGCAGCGCGGCTTGACCTCGGCAAGCGGGACGCGGCCGGTGCCACCGTCGCCGAGAACGACGCGCTTGCCGTCGAGCTCGGCCGGTGCGGCGACGAAGACCGGCACGCGCTCGCCGAGCTTCGCGTCCACCGATCGAACGAGCCTACCGTCGGACAGGCGCGCCTCAAGCCAGGGCTGCCCGACCAGCCGGCAGGGCGCGGCGATCGCCGAGGAGGCCACGAGCAGGCTCGCGATCAGCAAGAGCACGCGCACGCGCCTCATCTTACGCTGCGGCGGCGCCCGACCTGCCCTGGCTGCCCGGATCGTCGCTGGCGCGAGCTCGCCAGAGGAGGAGGAGGCAGCCGAGCAGCGCCAGCGCTGCGACGGAGAGAGACGGTACGAGCCCGAGCGGCCGATAGCGGAAGACGATCTCGTGCGTGCCTGCGTCGATCGCCACGGCGCGCATCGCAGCGTTGGCGCGCAAGATCGGCCGAGCGGCACCGTCGACGGTCGCCGTCCAGCCGGGGAACCACACGTCGTTGAGCACGGCGTAGCTCGGTGCGCTCGTCGTGCAACGCAGCACGACCTGCTCGGCACGGTAGCGGGTGATCTGACAGTCGCCTGCCGCACGCCGCGCCTCCCCTCCCTCGATGGCGGCGCTCTGCCCGGGGACGAAGTCCGCGGCCCGCAGTCGCTGGGCGGCGTCGCTCGCGTCGCGGGCCGGGGTCGTCTCCATCGCCAGGTAGGCGCGTGGGGCGGGCAGCGTCAGCTCGACGAGGTTGGCGCCGATCGCCGGATAGCGCTGGCGCACGACGAGCGCCGGCGGCGGCGTCGGGCCGAGCTGACGATCGGAGAGGAGCGCGAAGCGGGTCGCGTTGATCTGCAAGAGGCGCAGCGGTTGATCGCGCAGCGCGCTCTGCAGCGCGTCCTCGTACTGGGTGTGAAAGATGACGTAGCCATCCATGTGGGCGATGCCGTCCTCGAGGCCCGAGTTGGGCAACAGCGTCAGGCGCATCAGCACCGGGTCAAAGCCGCCCTGCGCCATGACGCCTGCGTCCTGCGTGCGATAGAGCCGGGTGGGCGCGCCCTCGCCGGCACCGGCCAGCGCGCGCAGATCGGCGACGAGCCGCGGGGCCGAGCGATAGATCTCGGACGGGGCGAAGTGGAGCAGGGCGCGCGACGCGACGGCGAGCTCGATGGCACCGACGAGCCCGAGCACGACGAGCAGCGTCCCGCCGCGCAGTCGCCCGTGGGCGGCGAGCGACAACACCAGCAGTAGCACCGCGGCGACGGCCAGGCTGCGCAGCGCCGCACCGGCCAGGATCGCGCCGGCCTCCGTGGCGCTGACCGAGCCGAAGCGGCCCACCAGGAGCGTCGCGATCGCAGGTCCGAGGAGGTGCGTCAGCAGCGCCCCGAAGCCCAGCGTCGCTGTGAGCACGAGGCCGATCGACCGCGCGCGCCGCGGCTCCTCGGGGATCGCGGCCAGCCCCGAGCCGACGAGCGCGCAGACGCAGAGCGAGGTGAGGAAGAGGTACTTCTCCGGGTAGCGAAACAGGCTGGCCAGGGGCACGAACCGAAAGAACAGCGCGAAGATCGGCGTGTGCTTGCCGAACGAGATCAACAACGCGAGGATCGCGACGCCGACGAGGATGAGGTCGAGGCGATCACGCTGGCGTCGCAGGAGCGCGAGCGGTGCGCAGATCCAGACGAGCAGCCCGAGGTAGATGCCCGAGGCCCAAGGCTCCCAGCGGACGCCGGTGCCCTCGTCGTAGAGGGGAAAGAGGAAGGTGCTCGGGGTGTGCGGGGCTCCAAAGCAGCCCGGCCACAGCCACTCGACGAGGCGCTGCGGCGGCAACGCAAAGTGCGCCGCCTCATCGAGCGAGACACCGCCCGGGCGACCGACCGCGAGCGTCTGGCCTCCGGCGAGGAGCTGTGGGAGCGCGAGCAGCAGGAAGATCGTTCCCGCCGCAGCAACGGTGGCGAGCGCGTGTAGGCGCTGCGCTCGCTCGCTGCCGGCGAGCGCCTGCGCGGTCACGAGGATCACCGCAAACAGCAGCGCCTGGGGATCGCCGGCGAAGAGACAGAGCGCGAGCACGATCGCCAACCGCGCTGCCGCGGCCATGCGCGCCGTCGCCGTCGGGGCGTGCGTCGCGGCCGATCGCGCCGTGCTCCACAGCGCCCAGGGCACCCACGCCACCGAGGTGACGTAGGCGCCGTTTCCGGCGGCCATCGCGACCAGATAGCCCGAGCCGCCGAACAGCACACCAGCGACGGTGGCTGCGATCGGATCACGACCGCGGGCGCGCAGCCACAGCGCGAGGCCGAGCGCCGCCCAGAAGAGGTGGGCGCAGAAGTAGAGATCGACGCCGAACGGCCGCGGCAGGAGGAGCAGCAGGTTGGCGGGATAGAGAACCGCCGGCTGCACCAGGCCGAGCAGCGGACGACCCAGGCCGGCCAGCGGGTTCCACAGCGGCAGATCTCCGGCGAGGAAGCGATCGCGAAGGTAGAGCTTCTCCGGGTAGTTGTAGCGAAGCTGGTCGCGCAGAAACAGCGACTGATCGAAGAAGATCGGAGCGACGAGCACCGCGAGGACGGCGCCGAGCGCGAGCGTCGACAGCAGCGCGGTGCGTCGGCTCATCCGCTACATCGTCGCCTTGATCTGACCACCATCGACGGGCAGGGACACGCCGGTGAGGAAGGCGGCGCGCGGCGAGCACAGGAAGGCGACGACGTCGCCGATCTCGGTGGGCGTGCCGAAGCGACCGATGGGCACCGCCTGCGCCGCCTCGTCGAGGATCGACTGGATCGAGGAGCCGCGCTCTTTGGCGCGCACCTCGGCGAGGTGAAACTGCCGATCGGTCAGCACGTTTCCGGTCAGGATCGCGTTGACCGTGACGCCATGTCGCGCGACCTGGTTGGCGAGCGTCTTGGTCAGGCCCGACAGGCCGGCGCGGAGCGTGCTCGAGATCGTGAGCTCATCGACGGGCTGCTTGGCGACGAGGCTGGTGAGGTTGACGATGCGCCCCCAGCGCGCCGCTTGCATCGCCGGCAGCACGAGCTTGCAGAGGCGGACGACGTTGAGCAGCGTCGAGTCGATGCCGGAGCGCCAGTCGTTCTCGTCGGCTGAGAGGAAGCGCGCGACGGGCGGCCCGCCCGTGTTGGTGACGAGGATCGACGGCGCGCCGAAGTGCTCGCAGGTCGCGTCGTACCAGCGGCGAAGGTCGTCACCGGAGGAGACGTCGGCCGCACAGCCAGCGACGCGATCGGCGCCGAAGCGTGCCGCGAGCTCGGCGACGGCCTGCCCGGTCGTACCGTCGGCGCGGCCGCAGATCGAGACGCGCGCACCTTCGGAGAGCAGCGACTCGGCGCAGGCGCGGCCGAGGCCCTTGGTCGCCGCGGCGACCATCGCAACTCGACCCTCGAGCTCGAGATCCACGGCGGCTACGCCAGTAGCTCGACGATGGCGCCGATCTCGGCTTCGAGCTGGCCGGGGTGGGCCGCCGTCCACTGCTCGATCGCGAGCTGCCCGGCCTGCCCGAGCATCGGAGTGATCGCGACGAAGCGATGGCCGAACGGCGTCGTATAGAAGGCGGCGAGCTGCTTGAGCTCGTCGACCGAGAAGTAGCTCGCGTAGATGTGCGCGACCCGATCCATGAGCAGCTCGCGGTCGGCCTCGGAGACTACGACCGGGCTGATGCCCTGCTGGACGAGCGCGTCGCTCTGGGTCTTGACCATCTCCTCGATGCGGTCGGCAAAGCCCATCGCCGACACGACGCTGCGCGCCGCCTCTCGCCCCGCACCGAGCTTGCTCCAGTCGGCCGGCTCGAGGTGCGCGTTGACGTCGATACCGAGCGACGCGGCGGCCTCGGCACCGAGCCCCGCGGCGACGAGCGTCTTGATGATGACCTTCTCTTGCGCCCAGCGCTGGACCAGGTCGGCCACCTCCTCGGCGGAGTCGACGCCGAAGCGGGCGAAGCGCGTCCCGAGCGGCGAGCGATAGAGCTCCACCATGGAGAGGATCTCGGGCTCGCTCAGGTTCTCGCGGAGGGCCTGGGTCGTGGCTTCGCGCAGCGGCAGCTTGTCGACGAGCTGCTCCATGCGAGCGTACGCCGCCGTCACGTCCTTGCCGCTCGCCTGGGCGGGCGCAAAGTACTGCTTGAGCATGCCGCGCAGCATCGCGGCGGTCAGGTCGCGACCGCGCGAGCGATCGTAGATTTCAAGGAGCAGGGCGTCGGTGGTGGCAGGGGCCTGGGACATGGCGGCAGTGTTCTTCGAGGAGGCCGGTCGAAGCAAGCTCGTTGTCGACCGCGGTCGCTGAGCGCCCATCAGAAGAAGTCGGATCATTTCGATTCATTGGAGGGCGCTTGGAGCGCAGGGGCTGCGCGTTGGCGAGGGGCGACGGCCTAACGAGGGTTCGCGACCCGGCAAGCGGGCCGCGACCCTCTACGGCCGCCGCAAGCCCGCTCGCCGAAAGGCGCCGCCTCTCGACG
>CAZPEY010000125.1:0-14552 GCA_964585665.1 uncultured Polyangiaceae bacterium
GGCGCGCTCGGTCGTCAACCCGGAGCACCAGGTCCACGATCTGCCGGGCCTCTACATCGTCGACGGGTCGGTGCTGCCGACCTCGCCGGCGGTGAACCCGCAGCTCACGATCATGGCGCTCGCGACCCGCGCCGCGGAGAAGATCGGCGCGCGGCTGAGCTGATCGCTGCGGCTAGCCGCGGCTCTCGCGGATGTTGAACTGCACGCGCTCGTCGTCGGCGTCGGGCGTGAACATGTCACGGCGCGGCTCGCGCAGCTCGAGGCCGTGGCCGCGCATCAGGTCGACGAGCAGCGTGTAGGCGCTCTCGATCGAGTGGCGCACCGACTCGTAGCCGTGCGTCGCCGCGCGGTGCTTGTTCCAGTAGTTGAGCGCCGACATCTTGAAGAACGTGTAGTCGTCCTCGGCCGGCTCGACGAACACGATATCGGCCTGCACCGACGGATCGTGGAACATCAGCTCCTTGGCGAGATCGAGGCGCGCGCCGATGAGCGTCCGCATCCCCTGCGAGAGCAGCGACGGGATGCCGTGGTCGTAGAGGTGCTGGCCCGAGCGATCGAAGACGATGCGGCGGAACGGGTTGAAGCAGATGATCAGCTCGCAGCCCTTCTCCACCGCGACGCGGACGTTGGCGGTGCGGACCAGCGCACCGTCGGCGAGCGTCAGCTGCTTGGGCTCGGCTGGCAGTCCGTAGCGCGGGTTGGGGATGACGGTCGGCTTGTACCAGATGGGCAGGGAGCACGACGCGGCGATCGCCCAGGACACCGGCACCTCGCGGTACGGTTCGTCGTGGCCGAAGACGACGAGCTCGCCGCGATCCAGATCGGTCGCGGTGAGGTACAGCTCCTTGCCGGTCTTCTCGAACGCTCCCTGGAAGGTGTCGGGGATGCCGGCGCGCTCCATGTTGCGGCGGACGTAGTCGCGCAGCGCGGTCGGATCGAAGATCCCCGTCGGGACGATGCGGCCGGTCGCCTCCAGCATGCGGAAGGCAGCCGCGCCGAGCGACATGCGGTTGCCCGTCGACGGATCGGTCGCGCCCGAGAAGTAGTTCGCGGCGACGGAGTTCTCGCGCGACAGGAAGAGACGCAGGCGGTGCGCGAACTCCGACAGGTTCGGGCGCATGAAGTCGAGCGGGCGGAACGGCTCGTACGTCTCGCTCGTGCCCTCGAGAATACGGAACAGCTCGTCGGTGCTGATGCCCGCCGAGAGCACCGAGGACAGGACGCTGCCCGCCGAGAGGCCGACGAAGCAGTCGAAGTCGTTGAGCGTGAAGGGCTTGCTGCCACTGCCCGGGACGCGACGACGGGCGAGCATCTCGTCGAGCGCCTTGAGACCACCGGCCTTGTAGCCGCCACCCGAGACCGCACCACCGGCGAGGACCAGGCCGAGCTTGCTCGGGCGGATTCGCTCGAGCGACGGGTCGAGCTTTTGTACGATGGTGATGCCGCGGTGGCGCAGGATGCGTGGACGAAAGGCCATCGGGTAGATTTTTGCCGCTTAGGTAAACTTACACAAGCTGCAAGCGGTGGCCGCATGACGAAGCGCAAGAGCGACAAGACCAAAGCCGACGCCAAGCCCAAGGCGGAGCCGGCGTTCTCGAACAACCCGTTCGCGGCGGCCAAGGCGACGCTCAAGCGCGCGCTCGAGAAGCCCGCGGCGCCGCCAGCGCCCGCGCCGCCGCCTCCGCCAGCCGAGCCGACCCCGGCCGCCCCGACCTTCACCTCCGCCGACGAGGAGCAGCTCTTCCTGCAGGAGATGTCCCTCGTCCGACAGATCCCCGTCGATCCGAGGGGTCGCGTCGGGGTGGTGCCAAAGCCACGGCCCGCGACGAACTGGCGGCAGCGCGACGACGCGGAGGCCTACGCGCAGCTCGCCGATCTGGTCGAGGGGATCGGCCCCTTCGAGATCAGCGACACCGAGGAGTACGTCGAGGGGCTGGCGCCCGGGATCGATCGGCGCCTCTTGCGCAAGCTGCGCCGCGGCGACTACGCGGTGCAGGCGCACCTCGATCTGCACGGCTTCGTCGCCGAGGAGGCGCAGGCCGAGGTCGAGCAGTTCCTCCTAAAGGCGCGCACCGAGGACCGCCGCTGCGTCCTGCTCGTGCACGGACGCGGCTATCACTCGAAGGACGGCATTCCGGTCCTCAAGGAGAAGCTCAAGGTCTGGCTGACCCGCGGGCGCCTGTCACACCACGTGCTGGCGTTCTGCACGGCCCGCCCGTCCGATGGCGGGGCCGGTGCCATGTACGTGCTGCTGCGGCGGTAGCGCTACCGCCCAGCCCGGTAGCCGCAGGGGGGGAACGGAGACCCCAGCCCCGGCTTTTCGCTCCTTCAACCCTCCAAGATTGTTGACGCATCGTTCTGGCATGCCTGCTGCTTCTCAGAGGCCGCGGAGGAACGACGATGCGTACGGCCCTGCGGTTTCTACTCCCGGCACTCCTGCTCTCGGCCTGTGCTCCGCACAACGAGGGCTTCGGCATCGACGAGGAGATCCTCCCGGCGGAGAACGTCGACGAGAAGGCCGACAACGCCGGCCGCAAGGGGCCGCTCGTGGCCACCAACACGACGCTGACCCAGGTCTGGACCGCGTCGAACAAGTGGGAAGACCGCGACACGGCCGAGGCCAAGAAGGCGGGTCTCGCGTGGGGCGAGAACTCGGGCCTCAACTGGGACGAGAAGTACGCGCGCTGGATCGACACCATGGAAGAGGTCGAGGGCGAGCAGGGCTATCACACGGTCAAGATCAAGACGCCGTGGGGCAACAAGGAGCTGCCGGCACCGTCGCTCGAGTGCTCGGAGGCAGCGATGATGTTCCGCGCCACCTTCGCGGCCTGGTACAAGCTGCCCTTCATGCTCGAGGCGGGCTCGGGCTCGGCGGGCCGCATCTTCTTCGGCCACTTCGGCATCCGCACCGCCGCGGGCAAGTACTCGAACACGCCGAACTTCGGCACCGCCTACAAGGACTACACGACGCTGACCGAGGCGCAGCTCGCGGCCCAGGGTTGGCCCAAGGATGCGGCCCTGCGCGCCCGCCACGCCGAGGGTGGTGGCGACGAGCAGCCGGCGATCGGCGCGAGCACGGCAGGCGCGTACATGGACGAGCTCCACCTCAACAAGCGGGCGGGGCACTTCATCATCTATCTGCTCAACTTCCTCTACTCGGGCTCGATCGCCTCGACGGCGAACACCTTCAACCTGAAGCCCGACGCGATCCGCGCCGGCGACGTGCTGCTCCACCGCTGGCAGAAGAACGGCATCGGCGACACCAAGATGGTCAAGCGAGTTGACCGTTCGAGCGAGAAGCTCGCGGTGCAGCTGATGTCCGGCTCGATGCCGCGTCGCCAGCCGAAGATCTACGACCCGGTGGCCTCGAAGGGCTACCTCATGTCGGAAGACACGGGCGGCCCGGGCGTCAATCCCGATGGTGACAAGTACTTCTCGCTCGGCGGCGGCATCAAGCGCTGGCGCGTGACGAAGAACATCGGCGGCTACTGGACCAACACCTGGATGCAGGCCGACGAGGCGAACTGGATCAACTCCGACAACGAAGCGGCGATCACGGCGCGCCAGGAGCAGTTCGGCGAGCTCCTCGACGAGGTCGCCCCCGAGGAGAAGCGGGACGCGCTGCTGCGCCAGATCGACGACGCACGCTCGCACCTGCTCAACTACCCTGCCTCGTGCGGCGCGCGTGAGCGTCGTGAGCACGCGTTCGAGTCGCTCTATCAGCTCGCGCCGCAGCTCGGCATGACCAAGGCCGACGTCGACGCGCAGTACCGCAAGCTCGAGGACTACGTCTTCGCGTCGCTGGTCTACTCGCAGAGCAAGACCTGCTGCTGGAACTCGTCGACGTCGGCGATGGCCGCGATCGTGATGGACTACGCCCGCAAGGAGCAGGCAAGCCAGTGCATCGCGCCGACGGTGTTCAAGAACGAGAACGGCGGCTACCAGCGCTGGGCGAACCACGCCGCGACGCTCAACCAGGCGGCGGCGTGGAAGGCGTGGGCCGAGGACGAGAGCTGCGCGCAGCGCGGCACGCAGAACGACGTGGTCAACACCGACCTCACCGCCGAGACCGCGTACTGCAGCCTGCCGGCCGACAGCAACGCGACATGCGACTACGGCACCAACGGCTCGGTGGCGATGGCCGCGACCCTCGGCTCGACCCAGGTCTCGGCACACGTCTGCTCGGGCGGCGACAACGACTACTACAAGGTCTACGTCCAGAACGGCCGCTCCCTGTCGGTGACGGTGCGCTTCACCCACTCGGCGGGCGACCTCGACGTCGAGCTGCTCTCGTCGTCTGGCCAGCGCGTCTCGTCCTCGGAGTCGACCAGCGACGTCGAGACGGTCTCGGGCAGCAACCTCGTGGCCGGCTACTACTACGTCCGCGTCTTCGGCTACGACGGCGCGAGCAACAGCTACACGATCTCCGCCTCGGTGAACTGAGCCCAATCGAGCCGCGTGGCGGTTGACGCCGCCGCTTCCCTCGTGAAAAAGTAGCTCCGTGCCTTCCACCGCTACGACCCGCGGGATCCAAGTTTCCGTCGAGAGCCGCTACATTCCCGAGCGCAGCTCCCCGCAGAACGCGCAGTTTGCCTTCGCCTACACCGTTCGCATCGCGAACGTCGGCTCGTTGACCGCCCAGCTTCGCTCGCGTCACTGGATCATCACCGACGGAGACGGCAAGGTGCAGGAGGTGCGCGGGGACGGCGTGGTCGGCGCCCAGCCGCTGCTTCGCCCCGGGCAGGACTTCGAGTACACGTCGTGGTGCATGCTGGCGACCCCGCACGGCTCGATGCGCGGCACCTATCAGATGGTGACGCCCGAAGGCGAGCAGTTCGACGCCGAGATCGCGGCCTTCCCGCTGTCGCTGCCGTACGCCCTCAACTGAGCGGCTTGCGCCGATCGGGTCTTCCGGCCCGATTCGCTGTCCGCAGTTCGGACGATGGCGTCCGAAGTGGCCAGGTCGTTCGACGCTAACCAGCTGAACTTTCACGATCGCTCCCCTGGCATGGTCACTGCTTTGCAGCGATGCATGGGTAGTGTCTTCACCAAAGCTCTCGTCCGTTTCTCGCTTGGCCTCTCGCTCGTCGGTGCGACCTCGGTCGCCCAGGCGCAGTCGAGCTCGTGCACCCCGTCGCGCCTGATGCTGCTGCTCGATCGCTCGTCGAGCATGCTCGGCAAGGTGACCGGCTCGACCAAGACCAAGTGGACCGTGGCGCAGGAGGCGGTGGGCGCGCTGGCCACCTCATACGAGAACAAGCTCGACCTCGGGCTGATGATCTTCCCGAGCCCGGCGCAGTGTTCGCCCGGCTCGGTGGTCGTCGCGCCCGCGGCAGGCAACGCCCAGAAGATCAAGGACGCGATCGCCACGCCGCCCCCGGCGGGCGGCGCGTACACGCCGATGGCGCAGTCGATCGCGGTCGCGGTCGCGGACGTCGCGACCTCGGGCGCGACCGCGGCGCAGAAGCCCTCCATCGTGCTGGTCACCGACGGATGGCAATGGTGCTCGGACAACGATCCGCCCGAGTGGCGCACCTGGCCCGTCGACGAGGTGAAGAAGGCCAAGGCGGCCGGGATCACGGTCTACGTCGTCGGCTTCGGCGGCGGCGTCGACGTCGCGACGCTCAACAAGATGGCCAGCGAAGCGGGCACTGCGCTGCCCGGCTGCGACGCGACGGGCTCGACCGCTGCGTCTCCCAACAAGTGCTACTACCAGGCCGACGACGCGACCGCCCTCAACGCCGCGCTCTCGGCGATCGCGGTCAGCGCCTCGGCCGAAGTGTGCGACGGCGTCGACAACGACTGCGACGGCCTCGTCGACGAGGATCTGCAGCGCACCTGCAACAACGGCTGCGGGCCGGGGACCGAGACCTGTCAGGCCGGCGCCTGGGTGCAGTGCTCCGCGCCGCCGGCCAACAGCTGCGGCCCCGATGGCGACGACGACAACGACGGCCTTCCCAACTCGGTCGAGGAGGTGCTCGGCACCGACCCGAACGACGACGACAGCGACGACGACGGCGTCCTCGACGGCAACGAAGACAAGAACCACAACGGCAAGATCGACAGCAACGAGACCAGCCCGCTCGATCCGGACAGCGACGGCGACGGCATCCTCGACGGCACCGAGCTCGGGCTCGCCAAGCCGCAGGGCACCGACACCGACGCGAACGTCTTCGTAGCCGACAAGGACCCGAAGACCAAGACCAACCCGCTCGAGAAGGACACCGACGGCGGCACCGTCGCCGATGGCGTCGAGGACAAGAACCACAACGGCAAGATCGACTCGGGCGAGACCGACCCGAACGATCCGAGCGACGACGTGCCCAGCAAGCCCAAGGACTCGGACGGCGACGGGTTGACCGACGACATCGAGCACAAGCTCGGCACCGATCCGTACGATCCGGACACCGATGACGACGGGCTGCTCGACGGCATCGAGGACAACAACCACAACGGCGTCATCGATCCGAACGAGACCAACCCGCTCAACCCCGACACCGACGACGATCGGCTCAAGGACGGCGAGGAGGACGCCAACAAGAACGGCGTCCGCGACGACAACGAGACCGATCCGCTCGACGCTGACACCGACGACGGTGGGGTCAAGGACGGCGACGAGGTGCTCGACGACAAGACCAACCCGCTCGACCCGAAGGACGACCGTCTGCCGGCCTTCTCGGGTGGTGGCATCGGTGGGTGCTCGACCGTGCCGACCACGCCCTTCGCCAACTTCGGGACGGGGCTCTCGCTGCTCATGGCCGCGCTCGTCCTGCGCCGCCGCCGCTAACCGGCACTAGTCAAGGATCTTTACCATGTCTCGCATGCACTCCGCGGCGCGCGCTGCAACGCTCGCGCTGGCCCTGCTCGCTGGAATCGACGCGGCGCCCGCCGCGGCCGAAGGCTTTCAGATCAATCGCTACGAGCCGACCGCGGCAGGCGAGTGGTCGTTCCTCGTCGATCACCCTTGGTATTCCTCGACGCGCTACTTCGCCGGCGGCTTGACCCTCAACTACGCCCACGATCCGCTCGTCTACGGCACGCGCGCGGCTGGCGGCGGTGACTTCCGCACCAGCGACTCGGTGATCGCGCACCAGCTCATCGGCCACGTCGACCTGGCCGGATCGTTCCTCGACCGGGTGCTCCTCACCGCCAGCCTGCCGATCACCTTCCTCGAGCGCGGTCAGACGATCGACGGGGTCGGGCCGCTCTCGGGCGTCGGGGTCGGCGATCCACGCTTCGGGATCAAGGCGCGGCTGTGGGGCCAGCCCTACAAGAGCCCGCTGTCGATCCATCTCGGCATCGACGTGTGGGCGCCGCTCAAGGCCTTCACCAACCAGGGCGACCGCACGGTGCGCGTGCTGCCCAAGCTGATGCTGGGCGGCGTCGCCGTCGAGCACATCTGGTGGTCGGCGACGGTGGGGTTCTACTATCGCCCCGAGGCGACGCTCGGCGACCAGCCCAAGGCGCCGGGCAACACGATGGGCTCGGAGCTGCAGCTCGGCGCCGCGGTCGGCTACGTCGATCTGCAGAAGCGCTTCGCGGTCGCGCCGGAGCTCGCGGTCTCGACCATCGTCATCGGCGGCAAGACGTTCGGAACGAGCTACACGTCGATGGAGCTGCTGTTTGGCGCGCACTACAACGTCGTCAGTCAGCTCCAGCTCGGCCTCGCGCTCGGGTTTGGCATCCTGCGCGAGCCGGGCACCCCGGACTTTCGACTTCTGTTCCGGGTCGCGTGGGCTCCCTTCGGGCGCAACGATCGCGATCGCGACGGCATCGCGGACGCCGACGACAAGTGCCCCGACGATCCCGAGGACAAGGACGGCTTCGAGGACAAGGACGGCTGCCCCGATCCCGACAACGACAAGGACGGCATCCTCGACAAGGACGACAAGTGCCCGAACGAGCCCGAGGACAAGGACGGCTTCGAGGATGAGGACGGCTGCCCCGATCCCGACAACGACAAGGACGGCGTCCTCGACGCCGACGACAAGTGCCCGCTCCAGCCCGGCACGCCCCCGACCGGCTGCCCCGATCGCGATGGCGACACCGTGCTCGATCCCGTCGACAACTGCCCCGATGAGCCGGGCGATCCGGCGAACCAGGGGTGCAAGCAGAAGCAGCTCGTGCAGATCCGCAACGGCAAGCTCGAGATCCTCGACACGGTCTACTTCAAGACCGACTCGGACATCATCATGCCGCGCTCGTACGACCTGCTGAAGAACGTCGCATCCGTGCTCGAGGCGCACGCCGAGATCACCAAGATTCGCGTCGAAGGACACACCGACAGCCAGGGCAAGGCCGCGCACAACCTCGACCTGTCCGAGCGTCGGGCGCGCAGCGTCGTGCGCTTCCTCGTCGGGCTCGGCATCGACAAGGCGCGGCTCGAGCCTAAGGGCTTCGGGCAGACGCAGCCGATCGCCGATAACAAGACCGCGATGGGGCGGGCGCAGAACCGACGCGTCGTGTTCCTCATCGTCGGTGAGGCGGGCGGCATCAAGAGCAAGGCGAGCGCACCGGTCGACACCGTCGACAAGTAGGGTCGCGGGGGCCGCTCCGCGCTACCATTCCTCCGACGGGAGCGCGCTCGGCTCGTCGAGAGCGTCGAGCTTCGCCGCGTCGAGATAGTCGAGCAGGGCCGCGCAGTAACGCTGTCGCGGGGTGTAGTCGAGGCAGCGGTGCAGGTAGCGACGCGCCTCCTCGACGCGCGGCGGGCGGCGCTTGAGCAGCGCCCGCGCCACCTCGGCGGCGTCGCTGCCCGCGTAGTCATGGTGGTTGACCATCGGTCGCCACACGGTCGCGCACAGCACCGACAGGACAACCACCGCGACGGCCAGCCCGCCCGCGACGACACGCGCCCGGATCGTCCAGCGCGGCGCGCTCGCCACCGCGAAGCCGATCGCCATCCCGGTCAGCGCTCCGACGCCGTGGGCCACGTTGGCGACGGCCATCAGCCCGGTGTACGTCGTCGCGATGCAGACGAAGAACCAGAGGACGAAGGTCGCGGTGGTGCGCTCGTCCATCAGATCGATCGAGCGTGGATCGCGCCGGGCCATCGCCCAGCGAAAGCCGAAGAGGCCGTAGCCGACGCCCGACAGCCCGACCCCGCCGGCGAAGAACGCGTACTCGGCCGCCGAGGAGGCCACCGCGACCACGACGATCAGCCCGAGGTAGCGGAGCAGGCCATAGCGCGCCTCGAGCGTCGTGCCGAACGCCCACAGCCAGACGACGTTGAAGATGAGGTGGATCCAGCCGACGTGCGGCAGCGTCGAGGAGAGGAGGCGCCAGGGCTGACCGCGCGGCGGCAGCTCGAAGGCGCGCAGATCCATCGCGAACAGGCCGTAGAGATCCGGGGGATGCGCCCCTGCGGGCGGCTTCTGCATGACCAGAAACGTCACGACGATCGCCAGCAAGGCCAGCCCCGCCGTCACCGGGTACGCGGGCGCGTGGGTCAGCGAGGGCGGCGGCCGCACGCCAACACTCTTGACGACTCACTCGACTATGGTCAAGTTCCGCCCTCGCCGGCGGTGGCCGGTCTGGAAACGACAACGATGATCCGAGTCGAAGGGTTGACCAAGTACTACGGAGAGAGCGCGGCGATCCGCGATCTCAACTTCACGATCGAGCGTGGGGAGGTGATCGGCTTCCTCGGGCTCAACGGCGCCGGCAAGTCGACGACGCTCAAGATCCTCGGGTGCGTGCTGCTGCCGACGGCGGGGACGGTGCTGATCGACGGGCACGACGCGGTCAAGGATCCGCACGAGGTGCGCAAGCGCATCGGCTTTCTGCCCGATACGCCGCCGCTCTACGACGAGATGACGGTGCGCTCCTACCTGACCTTCGTCGCGGAGCTGCGCGGTGTCGAGCGAGCCGCGACCGACAAGCTCGTCGCCGCGGCGGCCGAGCGCACGGGCCTCAAGGACGTCCTCGAGCAGCCGGTCGGCTCGCTGTCGCACGGCTTCCGTCAGCGCGTCGGCATCGCGCAGGCGATCGTCCACAAGCCGTCGCTGATCATCCTCGACGAGCCGACCTCCGGGCTCGACCCGGTGCAGATCGTCGAGATGCGCTCGCTCATCCGCGACCTGCGCGGCGACCACACGGTGCTGCTGTCGAGCCACAACCTGCCCGAGATCAGCCAGACCTGCGATCGGCTGCTGGTGATCCACGAGGGCGAGCTGGTCGCGCAGGACAGCGAAGGCGATCTCGCCAAGAAGATGCAGAGCGGCGTCGAGATCGAGGTCGCTGCGCCGCAGAAGAAGGTCGTCGAGGCCCTCGCCAGCGCCGGCATCGACGGGCTCAAGGGGCACCAGGCCGTCTCCGCGGCGGACGCCGAGACGACGACGCTGCGCCTCGACCTCGACGCGACCCAGCGCCCGGCGGTCGTGCGAGCGCTGGTCGCGGCAAACCTCGATGTCCTGCGGGTCGACGTCGGGCGCGGCGGCCAGAAGCTCGAGTCCATCTTCCTCAAGCTCACGGCGGAGAGGAGCTAGCGAATGCGCGCGGTCCTGCTGATTGCTCGCCGAGATCTGCTCGGCTATCTGCGCACGATGGGTGGCTACGTCATCATCGCGGCGCTGCTGTTCATCCTCGGGTTGCTCTTCAACAGCTACGGCCTCGGGGGCGCCGAGAAGCGCTCGGCCGAGGTGCTGGCGGTGTTCTTCCGGCTCGCGTCGGCGTGCACCGTCGCCGTGGCGGTGCTGCTGTCGACCCGCCTCGTCGCGGAGGAGAAGCAGAGCGGCACCATCACGCTGCTCTACTCCGCCCCGGTGCGCGACGTCGAGATCGTGCTCGGCAAGTTCCTCTCCGGCCTCGGCTTCCTGGCCATCTTCCTGGCGCTCTCGACGTTCATGCCGGCGCTGATCTTCGTCAACGGCAAGGTGTCGTTCGGCCACATCCTGTCCGGCTACCTCGGCCTGCTCCTGATGGGCGCCGGATCGGTGGCGATCGGCACCCTCGGCTCGACGCTGGCCGGGACGCAGGTCGTGGCGGTGATCCTGTCCGCGGTGATCCAGGTCGCGATGTACGCGTGCCTGTGGCTGGCGCACGTCGCCGAGCGGCCGCTGTCGGATCTGTTCGCGGCGCTCGCCTACTTCCCGCACTTCGCGCCGTTCGAGCTCGGGCTCGTCAACGGTAAGGACGTCGTCTACTACCTGCTCGTCTCGTACGTCGCCCTGTTCTCGGCGACGCGCGTGCTCGAAGCGCGCCGGTGGAAATAGCCATGGCCAAGCCAACTGCACCTCCCCCCTCCGCCGGCACCATGGTGTCGGTGCTCTACGCCGCCGGCATGGCGAGCTTGTTCGTCGGCGAGCGCCTGATCGGCTCCGGACCGGGCCGCGGCCTGTCGGTCGTGGGTCTGGTCGCCGTCGTCGCCGCTTTCGCCTGGCGCATCGCGCGCGTGCGCTCGGCCGAGCATGAGCGTCGTCAGGTCGAGGAGATCGTCGCCGGCCTCTATGCCGTCGGCCTCTTCGCGGTGCTGCTCTACGGCGTCGGCTCCGACGTCGGCGCTAGCCTGCTCGGTGGTGCGCTCGATCGCTCCTCGCCGAAGCTCGCGACGTCGCTGCAGGCGATCTGGCCCGCGCTGTTCGCGCCTTCGGCCTTGGCGCTCGTCCTCGTCGAGATGGCGGCGGCGAGCGTGTGGCGCGCCCCTCGCCTCGAGCTCGGCCGCATCCTCGAGGCGCTGTTCTCGGGGCTCGGCCTCGGCGCCGTGCTGGTGTTCGCGTTCTCGACGATGTACGTGGCGACCCAGCGCAACAAGAAGGTCGACTTCTCGTACTTCCGCACCGCACGGCCCGGCGAGGCGACGCACAAGATCGTGCGCGGCCTGACCGAGACCGTCACGGTCTACCTGTTCTTCCCGCCGGCCAACGAGGTCGCCGACCAGGTGGCGAGCTACTTCGACGACGTCAAGGGCGAGTCCCCCAACCTCGAGGTCAAGTTGCTTGACCAAGCGGTCGAGCCAGCGCGCGCCAAGGAGCTCAACGTCTCGGCGAACGGCACCATCGTGTTCGTCAAGGGCCAGCGCAAGGAGCCGCTGTTCCTCGGCACCGAGCTCGAGAGCGCGCGCGGTCCGCTGCGCAACCTCGACAAGGACATCCAGAAGCGGCTGCTCCAGGTCGGACGCCCAGCGCGGACGATCTACCTCGTGACCGGGCACGACGAGCGCGGCTTCGAGAACGTCGGCGAAGCGAACAAGCGCCTGACGGTGCGCGACCTGCGCGACGGCCTCGGCCAGCTCGGCTACACGGTCAAGCAGCTCGGCGCCGCCGACGGGCTCGGTGCGGACGTCCCCAGCGACGCCAACCTGGTCATGCTCCTCGGCCCCGAGAAGTCGCTGCTCCCCGAGGAGAGCGCGGCGCTGGTCCGCTACTTCGACCGCGGCGGACGACTCCTGCTGGCGCTCGATCCGGACAGCACGTTCGACGGCAAGGATCTGCTGACGCCGCTCGGCCTGAAGCTGCGCGGCACCAAGCTCGCCTCGGATCAGGCGTTCGGCAAGCGCACCTTCCAGCCGAGCGATCGCTACAACATCATCACCGCGACGTTCGGGGCGCACCCGTCGGTTTCGACGGTGAGCAAGCTCGGCGCCCAGAGCCCGGTGGTGACGCCGGTGGCGGGTGCGCTCGAGGAGCTCAAGCACGCCAAGGAGCTCGTCGTGAACATCACGCTGCGCTCGCACGCCAGCGTCTGGGACGACAAGGACGGCAACTTCGCGTTCGATCCTGGCGAGACGCGCAAGGCCTGGGAGCTGGCGGCCGCGGTGAGCAAGAAGGGCGCGAGCGGCAAGGTCGACGACGAGTCGCGCGCCATCGTCATCGGCGACTCTGACTTCCTCGCCGACGGGCTGCTCGCCTACCCCGGCAACCAGTACCTGCTCGTCGACGGCGTCAAGTGGCTGCTCGGCGAAGAGGCGATCATGGGCGAGACCTCGACCGAGGTCGACGTCCCGATCCAGCACACCAAGAACAAGGACGCGGTGTGGTTCTACACCACGGTCTGTCTGATGCCGGCGCTCGTCCTCCTCGTCGGTCGCTCGGCGACGCGCGGCCGCCGCAAGGCGAGCGGCTCGCGGCAGAAGGGGCAAGCATGAAGGCCAAGAGCGCAGCACTTCAGGGAGGGCTCGCCCTCGTCGGTCTCGGCCTGGCGTTCGCCACGTGGCAGCGCGAGCCGGAGCAGAAGAAGGGCGAGGTCGTGCTCCTCGATCTCGCCAAGAGCGAGCTGCAGAAGATCCGCCTCTCCGACGACAAGAAGTGGGTCGAGCTCGAGAAGCGTCGGGATGAGGACGGCGAGCAGCGACTGTGGGTCAAGCTGTCGGCGCGGCCCGAGCAGAAGCAGCCGGAGCGTGATCTGCGCGGCAACGAGAGCGCGCAGCGCCTGTTCGATCGCTTCACGCCGCTGTACGCACGCCGCGCCCTCGGCAAGATCGAGGGCGACAAGCTGAAGGAGCTCGGGCTCGACGCACCGAAGCGCAAGCTCGAGGTGACCAGCAGCAAGGGCGTACGCGCCTTCTTCGTCGGGCAGCCGCAAGGATCCGCGGGCGATCCGTACCTGCGCGACGAGAAGGACGGCACGGTGTTCCTGTTCGGCAGCTCGACCGTCGCCGACCTCGAGTCGGCCAACGTCCGCCTCATCGAGCGCACGCTCCACCCCTGGAAGCCGGCCGAGATCGAGCAGCTCACCATCACCGCCGGTGGGCCAGGTGGAAAGTCAAGGACCTTGACTTCCAAGCCGGGCGCCACTCCGCTGCAGATCAAGCTGCTGCGGAGCGCCGACAAGCCCGACGATCAGGCCTCAGCGTGGCACGACAAGGTGTGGCGCCTGCTCGGCACCGACATCCTCGGCAAGGGCGAGGTTCCTGCGAACGGCACCCCGAGCCTCCTCGTGCGGCTCGACTACAAGGTCAAGGGGGTCAAGGCTGCCTTCCTGGAGCTCGGCCGCGTCCAGCCGCCGCCGCCCGCGACGAGCTCAGCGCCCGACGGTGGCACGCCCCCGACGCCGCCCGCCGAGGTCTACGTACGGAGCGAGTCGACGGCCGGATGGGTCAAGGTGCCGGCCGGCGCCAACGACCTCATCACGGAGGCCGAGAAGATCGTCGCCGCCGAGTGACGCTGGCCGATCTGGTCCGCAAGTACGACGCGCTGCTGCTGCTGCGCCGGCAGCTCGTCGGCCCACCCACCGCCGCGCAGCGCGCCGTCATGCGCGCGCTGGCGGCGGAGTTTCCGAGCTCCCTGCGCGAGCTCGACAGCCTGACGACCGAGGAGCTCCAGGCACGACGTGACGCTGCGGCGGGGCCGACACCGCCCGACTCGCTGCGCTGGATGTGTCGCTACCACGAGCTCATGCACGAGGCCCTGCAGCGTCGGCAGCGCGGCGATCGGACGCGGGCGCCGGACGGACGGCTGCAGCGCGCGGTGTTCGCCACCGTGGCAGCCGAGGCGGGCCGCCCGCTCGAGGAGGTCTGGGAGGCCGTGCTGCCGCTCCACGGCCGCACGCGCGCCCATCGCTCGCTCGGCTCAAGCCCCGGCGACTGAGTCGCCCATCCCTCGGAGGGCTAGGGG
>CAZPEY010000126.1:0-14525 GCA_964585665.1 uncultured Polyangiaceae bacterium
GCAGAAGCCGGGCGAGCAGCAGAAGCCGGGCGAGCAGCAGAAGCCGGGCGAGCAGCAGAAGCCGGGCGAGCAGAAACCCGAGCCGCGCGACGAAAAGGCCGAGCCGCTCTCGGCCGGCAAGCCGGATGACAAGAAGGGCGAGGACAAGAAGGGCCGAAGTTTGCCTTCTCTCAAGGAAGCGCGTGAAATCGACAAGCAAGACGCCGAGGCCGTGCTCGATGCGCTCGAGCGCTCGGAACCGACGGTCCAGAAGGAGCTGGCCCGTCGGCGTGCCGGCACTCGTCGTCCCAAGAAGGACTGGTAAGAGAAGGACTGGTGATCGTGAAGAGCCTGGCCGCGCTGATCGTTCTCGTCGCTAGCACCGTGGCCTACGGCCAAGGGGCGAATCGCTTCGAGGCGCGCGTCTCGACCGAGCAGGTGACGCTCGATCAGTCTTTCGAGCTGCAGATCATCCTCGAGGCCGATGGCCGCCAGGTCCTCGAGTCGTATCGTCCTCCGACGGTGCCGGACTTCGAGGTGCTGCACCAGAGCACGCAGCAGGGTCAGCAGTGGAACATCTTCAACGGCACGCAGGTGATGAGGCGCACCGAGATTCATCAGTACGTGCTGCGGCCCCGCAAGAAGGGCCTCTTGATCATCGGCCCGGCGGTGGTGCGGATCAACGGCAAGGAGCTGCAGACCAAACCGATCAAGATCCTGGCGTCGAACCCGCCGCGCAACTCGGCCAACCCGCCGCCACCCAATCCCGGCACGGTCACCCCGCCGCAGGTCGGCGCCGCCCCCGAGAGCGCGCGCGGCGACGAGGATCTGTTCATCGACGCGCGTGTCGACAAGGCCAAGATCTACGTCGGCGAGCAGCTCACCGCGACGTGGCGCATCTTCACGCGCGCCGACATCATCAAGTACCGCAACCTCTCGGAGCCCAAGCACGAGGACTTCTGGAGCGAGGATCTGTTCTCGCCCGGCGGGCACCTGTCGTGGGATCGCACGACGGTCAAGGGGCGCGACTACGTCGTCGCGCTGCTGATGAAGAAGGCGCTCTTTCCGCTCAAGGCGGGCAAGCTCACCATCTCGTCGCTCGAGGCCGAGGCGACGACGCTCGAGACCGCCTTTTACGCCAACGCCTCGGCGTCGCGAAAGTCGCCGCCGATCTCCGTCGAGGTGATGCCGCTGCCTGCCGACGGTCGTCCAGCGGGCTTCGAGTCTGCCAACGTCGGCCAGTTCCAGCTCCAGGCGAGCGTCGATCGCGACAAGATCGTCGCCGGTGCCGCCGTGACGTGGAAGGTCACGCTGCGCGGGACCGGCAACATTCGTCAAGTACGTTTACCAAAGCTCGGCAAGGTCGACGGCTGGAAGCTCTACGAGCCGACGGTGCGCGAGAACATCACGCCGGGGGAGCCGATGCAGGGCGAGAAGGTCTACACCTTCATCGCGCAGCCAGAGCGCGGCGGTACGCTGGCGCTGCCCGCCATCGCGCTGCCGTACTTCGATCCGGCGACGGCCAAGTACACCACCACCTCGACCAACCCGATCAACGTCACCATCGAGGGGGATCCGTCCAAGGTCGGCAACGCCCCCGTGGCGCCGTCGGCGGACAACGTGCTTCAGCAGCAGATCCGGCCGATCCGGAACCTGCAGTCCCCGCGGCAGAGCGTGGCGTCTGCCCTGTGGCGTAGTCGCTATCGACCCTGGGTGCTGAGCGCGCCACCCGGGCTATGGCTGCTCATTCTCGGCGTCGATGGAGTGCGTCAGCGCCTGCGCCGGGAGACCGAAGGATCGAAGCGTCGTCGAGCGAAGCGGCTGGCCAAGCAGCGGCTGCGCGTCGCCGAGTACCACGTCAAGGCGGCGCGCCCGTCGGCCTTCTTCGGCGAGTGCGCACGCGCGATCTACGAGCTGCTCGAGTGGCGGCTTGGGCAGAAGGTCGAAGCGCTGACGCTCAACGAGCTGCGCGCCCAGCTCGAGACGCGTGGCGTGCAGGCCGAGCTCGCCGAGAAGATCGTGCACGAGCTCGAGAGCTGTGACTTCGCTCGCTTCGCACAATCGGCGTCGGGCCCCGGCGAGATGCGCGCGGCGCTCCGGCGCGTCAAGCTGCTGCTCGACGAGATCGAGCGCGCTCGCGCGACGAAGGAGGCGGCTTGATGGGCGCGCTCTTCCGGACGTCGCTGGCCTCGATCGCGATGCTCGTGATCCTCGGCAGCTCGTCGCTGGCCGCGGCTGACGAAGCGTCCGCGACGCGCGACGCGGCCTTCCGACGCGGCAACGAGGCCTACTTCCGCGCCAAGTATCCCGAGGCCATCGAGGCGTACGAGCAGGTCGTGGCGCTGGGGGTGCGCTCGCCCGATCTGTTCTACAACCTCGGCAACGCCTACCTGAAGAGCGGTCAGCTCGGCCCGGCGATCTTCAACTACGAACGGACGCTCGAGCTGCAGGCCGATGCCGAGGACGCGCAGTTCAACCTGAAGACCGCGCGCGAGGCCGCCAGGAAGCTCGGCGAAGATCGTCTGGTCGGGCTCGAAGCGGTGCCGGCTTGGCAGCGCCTCATCCAGCCGCTGTCGCTGTCGCTCGTCACCTGGCTGTTCGTCGGCTTCTACCTGACGCTGTTCGTGCTGCTGCTCATCGTGCGCTACTCGTCGCCGGGCTTTTTGCGGGTCGTGCTCATCACGCTGCTCGGCTTTGACGCGCTGTTCGCGCTCGGCTCGGGCGCGGTGCTCGGCGGCAAGCTCTACCTCGACGAGCAGGTCAAGGAGGTCGTCGTGCTCCCCAACCAGCTCCAAGTCAAGGAGGGGCCCGACCTCAACTTCACGACGCAGTTCACGGTGCACGCGGGGCTCAAGGCGCGGCTCATCGAGCGCGATCAAGACTGGGTGCGGATCCGGCTGCAGAACGGCCTCGAGGGCTGGGTGCGCGATCGCGACGTTGGCCATTTGGGGAGTAATCGCGAGGCGAAGGCCCCATAATGGGCCGATGAAGCTCGCGTGGATGGGGTTCGCGGCCGTGCTGCTCGTCGCCGTCGAGGCGCACGCCGTGAGCGAGTGTACCAACGACATCAACTGCACCGCCGACAGCGTCTGTGGCGGCAAGGTCTGCAACTGGATCGGCCTCGATCACCTTGCCAGGACGCGACTGGCGCGACGAACGAAGGATGGTGCTCCACGGCCAACGGCGATGCTGACTGCAAGTGCGCCGGATTGGGCGCCAAGTGCGTCGGTGTCCACTGCACCTTCACCGTGCCGCCGCCCGATCTCTTCGGCGTGGTGTTCGATCTCACCCCTCCGCCCGATCTCAAGCCGCCTCCTGATCTCCTTCCGCCGCCGCCCGATCTCGTCCCGCCCCCGCCACCTGCCGATCTCACCGGCGTCACCCTCGATCTGATCGCCTCTTCCGTCGACGCCAGCGCGGCCCCCGCGGACCTGTCTGCCGCGGTCATCACCGACCTCGGCGGTTCCGTCAGCGACATGGCGAGCGCCGACCTGTCCGCGATCACCTGCGATCACGACACCGAGTGCCCCGGCACCGCCTGCGGCGGCCAGGTCTGCCGTTGGTTCAACAACACGCAGATGTGTGTCGCCGCGGGAACCGATCCACAAGGCACCGATGGATGGTGCAACACCGACGCAGAGTGCAAGTGCAGAGGCGAGGGCGCGACCTGCGACACGACGACGCTGCACTGCACCTTCACCAAGCCCAAGGGCAGCAGCAAGAGCGGCTGCCACGCGTCGAGCTCGGCCGGCGCGAGCGGCGCTTCGCTCCTGCTCGTCGCAGGCGCGATGCTCCTGCTTCGTCGGCGCCAGCGCGCGGGAGGGCTCTAACCCCACCGCTCACTTGAGTTGAGCACACTCGCTCGGTCTTTTCGACGAATGGCGGCGTCAGGCTCTCCGGTACTCAGTCAGCGTACCGACGGGTACGCTTCCTTCCGTTCCTCGACCCTTCCTTGCCCTCGCCGAAAATTCCTTCGCGATTGCACTCAACTCAAGTGAGCGGTGGGGTTAGTCGATCAGCGCGCGGCGGGCTTGGACTGCAGCTCGGGACCCCACGGCGCCGGCAAGATCGGCGGCCGCTCCTTGGGCTTCTGCGCGCGCTGCAGCTCGATCTCCGTCATCAGCACCGCGGGGGCGATCGTCGCCACCGGTACGTAGCCGCTCTCGGCACCGCAGTAGCCGTTGAACACGCCCTCGGTGTCGGACGTCGCGACGATGCGTGACACCGAGGTCAGCGGGGTGCCGACCATCTCGACGCCGCGCACCAAAGTCTCTTCACCCGTCTTGGCGTCGACGCGATAGACGAGGCGCGGCTGGCCCTTGAAGGCCTGGTACCCGTAGTTCGAGGTGTTCGTCGAGCCGCCCGCGATGTCGGTGATGATGAGGCCGAACGGCTTGCCCTGCTTGCGAACCTCCTCGAGGAGCAGCCGCTTGAGCTCGGAGATCGAGACGCGCTTGTCCGAGCGCACGAAAAGGTTGCCCATGCGCGACATCGGCCGGGCGGTCGCCTCCGAGCGGCCGTGTCCGTTCGAGTGCGGCGAGCCTGCGATCGGCGTGCGAGACTTGATGAAGTCGCGCAGCACGCCCTTGTCGACGAGCTTGACGCCGCGCGCCGGCACGCCCTCGTCATCGTGCGTGTAGTAGCCGTTGAGCGGCTGGGTGCCGGCCACGCGCTGGGTCGGATCGTCGACGATGGTCAGGAACTCGGGCAGGACGCGCTTGCCGATCTGGCCGCGGAAGGTGCGGCCGTCGCGCTGATCGTTCTGGCGCTCGCCCTCGAGCCGATGGCCGAGGGTCTCGTGAAAGAACACGCCGGCGGCCTCTTCCATCAAGATCGCTGGCCCGTTGTACGGATCGATCACCGGGGCGCGCTCGAGGCCCGCGAGCTCCTTGGCCATGCGATCGACGGCGGCGAGCAGCACCTCCTTGTTCGGCAGATCGGAGGGCGCGTGGCCATAGAAGTCGCGCTGCTGCTCGACCAGCGTGCCGTCCTTGGCGCGCGATCCAGCGACGAGGTGCAGGCCGTAGATCACGCGCTCGGTGACGACGAGCGTCCCCTCCGAGGTCAGCATCGTCCGGCGCACGCGCTCGCCGTCGACCCGCACGTTCGCGTCGAAGACGTTGGCGTAGTCGCGGAAGCGCCCACTGGCGGCGCGGACCAGATCCGCGAGCGCTTCTTCGTCACGGTCGAGCGAGCGCGCGGGCGCGATCGCGGTCACCGGCTTCTCGCGCGAGAAGCTCGGCAGATCCTCGTCCTCGATGAGCGAGTTGGCGCGCTTGCCGCGCTTCTTGGCGAACGCCGACAGCGCGCGCTTGTACTTCATGTCGGTCAGCAGCCACAGGGTGCCGCGGATCGCGTCGGCCGACTCGTCCAGAGAGACCTCGGTGCCGGGCTCGTACCCGTCGACGTCATCCGGATCCATCGTCGAGTCCGAAGGATCGCCGCTGTTGTCGAGCTGGTAGTCACCGACGCGAACCTCGACGTAGGCGGCGCGCGAGCGGTTGTGATCCTTGCGCTGCAGCGCGCCGAACCGGCCCACCATCTCGAAGTTCTCGAGCTCTCGAATCGCGTACGCGAGAAAGTAGGGGGCCTCGTAGCCGCGCAGCCGCAGCTTGGTCTGCGCGCGCGCCATCTCGGTGCGCAGCGCGGTCACGAGCGGCGGCTCTCCTGCCTCGCTCCTGCTCGGCGCGAGCGAGGCGAGGAGGCTCACGCCGAGGCCCAGCGTGAGGGCGACTCGCCGGGCGCTAGGCACGGCGGCGCCTCTCCGTGGGCGAAGCCGAGGGCAAGAGGTCGAGCAGTCGTCGCTTGGAGTCGTCGAAGGGGAAGCGATCGCTTCGCGCCTGACGCAGAAAGCCCTCGATGAGCGGCTGCGCCGCGATCGCTTGATCGGTCAAGGGATCGCTACCCGGCCGATACGCACCGAGCATGATGAGCTCGCGCTGCCGCTCGTAGGTCGCCAGCAGGCCGCGCATGCGCAGCGCGGCGAGTCGGTGCGGATCGTCGACGAGCTGATCCATGATGCGGGACAGACTGCGCACCACGTCGATGGCGGGCCAGTGGCCGCGCCCGGCCAGCTCCGGGGAGAGCACCAGGTGGCCATCGAGGATCGCGCGCACTTCCTCGGCGATGGGATCGTCGACGTCGTCCGCGCCGGTCAACACGGCGTAGATCGCCGTGATCGCCGCCTTGCGGCCATGCCCGGCGCGCTCGAGGAGGCGCGGCAGCATCGCGAACACCGACGGTGGATAGCCATGGCGAGTCGGGGGCTCACCGGCCGCCAGCCCGACCTCGCGCTGTGCGCGCGCAACCCGCGTCAGCGAGTCGAGGACGAGCAGGACGCTGCGCCCTTGGTCCGCGAAGTGCTCGGCGATCGTCGTCGCCGCGAGCGCGCTCTTGAGGCGGAGCAGCGGCGGTGCGTCGGAGGTCGCGCATACGCAGACCGCCCGCCGCCGCGTCGGTTCGTCGAGCTGGCCCTCGAGAAAATCGCGCACCTCGCGGCCGCGCTCGCCGACGAGCCCGACCACCAGGACGTCCGCCGCAGCCTGCTCGGCGATCTGCCCGAGCAGCGTCGACTTGCCGAGCCCAGGTCCCGAGAAGAGCCCGATGCGCTGCCCCTCGCCGAGGGTCAGGAGGCCGTCGATCGCCGCGATTCCGGTCGAGAAGACGCGATCGATGCGGCGCCTCTCGAGCGGGTTGGGGGCGGCGCGCTCGACCGGCTGCAGCACCATCCCCTCTGTTGGTAAAGGACCTTGACCATCGAGCGGCTCGCCGAGCGCGTCGAGCACGCGGCCGAGCAGCGCATCGCCGCAGCGGATCGAAAAGGGCTGACCCGTCGGCCGGACGACCGAGTCCGGCCCGAGGCCCTCGCCGGTGCCCAGCGGCAGCAGCAGCACCTCTTCGCCCTGAAAGCCGACGACCTCGGCGCGCACGACGCCGCCCTGCGCGCGCTCGATGAGGACGAGCTCACCGGTGCGTGCGCCTGGGGCGGTGGCGCGAATGACGAGGCCGGTCAGCTCCGTGACGCGGCCGGCGACGCGCGGCGCGGTGGCGCGATCGATCGCCGAGAGCGCCGAGGCGAGATCGATCGGCAACCGCTATCCTCCGTCGCCGCGCAGCGCCCGCTCGATCGCTTCGAGCTGGATCGCCAGGCGCGCATCGACGACGCCGAGCTCGCTCTCGACGACACAGCCACCGCGCGACACGCTCGAATCCGCGCGCAGATCGACGGAGCGCGCCGAGCGACAGCGCTCGACGAGGCGCGGCTTGCCGCGCTCCACGAAGGCGAGATCGTCGGGATGGACGCGGATCACCAGATCCCGTCCGGTGCTCGCGTGACGCAGCGCCTCGCGGACCACGTCCGTCACCGCTTCGGGCGTCTGCTGCAGCTCGCGCCCGAGGATCTTCTCGGCGATGCGAACGCCCAGCACGCGGAGCTCCTGCTCGGAGGCGAGGCGCGCGCGCTCTGCGACGAGCCGTGCCCCGACGAGGAGCTCGGTGACCGCGGCCAGGCCGCGCTCGCGCCCCTCCTGCATCGCCGACTTGAGCAGCCGCTCGGCTTCCTGCCGCGCGGCCGCTACGATCTTCTCTGCTTCGCCATCCGCGAGCGCGAGCTTCGCCTCGTCGGCGAGCTGCGACTCACCGAGCGCGTCGGCCAGCGGGGCTTCGCCGACGATCTTGCTGCCGCCGCGGATGACGCGCGAGCTCATGCGGCGCTCACACGCACGAGGGATCCGTCGAGATCTCGTTGTCGATCTCGTTCTTGTCGTCGGCCTGACGGGGGAAGCGCCCCTGCATCTTGGTCGCAATCGACTGGATCGCCGCCACGACGGCGTCGCCGATCGCGCCGCGACGCAGCCCGATCTGCATGCGGGAGAACGCCTCGGCAAAGAACTCGCTCTTCGGGTCCTCGTTGATCCCCGTGTCGCCGAGGATGGCGCCGCGTCGCTCGTGGGTCGCGACGTAGAACAGCACGGCGTTGCGCTCGCGCGTGCGCGTGATGCCGAGCTTGGTCATCAGCGTCTGCGCGCGCTTGAGCGGATCGCGATCCGGGCAGCGCCCCTCGACGTGCACCGCGAACTCGCCCGAGCACATCCGCTCGGCGGAGACGATCGCGTTCATGATCTTGGTTTCGTCGTAGGGGTGCAGGACTTTGTAGAGGGGCTTACCCATGGTCCTGGGATTATACCCCAACCCCGAGCGACGCGAGCATACGCAATGCGGACTGCTGCTCGGCCGGGGAGGTCGTGCTGGTCGCCGCGTCGAGCAGCTTCTGGCCGAGCGCGCGCGGCAGGCGCAGCGCGAGGCGCTGCAGCTCGTCGTCGCCTCGCCCCTGCAGCGCCGGACCGAGCCAAGAGCAGCCAATCTCGACGAGCAGCTCCTCGGCGGAGCGCAGCCGCTCCTTGGACAGGCGCAGCAGCCCGCGCTGCGCGGCGCGCACCTCCTCGACCGCCATCGTCGACAGGGCGCGGACCTCGGCGATGAGCTCGCCGGCCAGCGGTTCGCCGAGGCGGGCGCAGAGCTGTCCGAGCTCGGCGGGCGGCGCGGCGCGGAAGGCGATCGCGAGGCGGCGTCGACCGAGCGTCCGCAGGAGCAGCGTCAGGCGCTCGGCCGAGAGCTGATCGAACGGGCGTCGCTCGTCGCCGAGTCGGGCGGTGCTGGCGGGGAGCAGGTGGCCGTACGCCAACCGGTGCAGATAGCGCTCGACGGCGGCTCGCGCCGAAGGGGGCGGCGTCTCGTACCAGCTCGGATGGACCTCGGGCGCGGGCTGCTCGGGCGCGTCGAGAGCCTCGGCCGCGCCCAGCGACGGATCGCGCCGCAGCGCCTCGAGGAAGCGCTGCGCGTCGGGGCCGAGCCGGCTGCAGCGCGTCTCGGCGCGCTTGCCGAGGGCGCGCAGGGCGGCGACGCAGTAGGCGCGTTCGCGCAGACTCAGCACGGGATCATCTTATATGATTCGCGCATGCGGATCATTGGTGGCCAGCTCTCCGGGCGGACGCTCGTCGCGCCGCGCGGCCAGACGACGCGGCCGACCAGCGACAAGGTGCGTCAGGCGCTGTTCAACATCCTGTATTCGCGCGGCGCGCAGATGGACAAGGTGCTTGACTTGTTCGCCGGCAGCGGGGCGCTCGGCTTCGAGGCGTTGTCGCGCGGCGCGGGGCAGGTCGACTTCGTCGAGCACGATCGGCACGCCGTAGCCGCGATCCAGGAGAACGCCAAGGCGCTCGGTCTCCAGGCGCAGATCCGCATCCACCCCGACAGGGTGGCGGCGTGGGGCAAGCGCCAGAGCGGGAGCGCCGAGCGCTACGACCTCGTCTTCATCGATCCGCCGTACGCCGATGCGACGGCCCAGGCCGAGGCGCTGCGCCTGGCGAGCGAAGTGCTTGCAGGACAGGGCCTAGTCGTGGTCGAACATGAGCGCATGGACGAGCTGCCATCTGCGGTCGGCGCGCTGACGAAGATCGATCAGCGCTCGTACGGGCAGACCGCGCTCACCTTCTATCACCGAGGAGAAGTCGATGGCTGAGCGCACCGCGATCTACCCCGGCTCGTTCGATCCGATCACCAACGGCCACATCGACATCCTGCAGCGCACGCTGCAGCTCTTCGACAACGTGGTCGTGGCGATCGCGCACAACGTCCGCAAGAAGCCGCTGTTCACGATCGAGGAGCGGCGCGAGTTCATCATGAACGCCGTCGGCCACTCGCCGCGCGTCGTCGTCGATTCGTTCGAAGGGCTGCTCATTCACTACGTGCAGCGTCGCGGCGCGCACATCGTCGTGCGCGGCCTGCGCGCGCTGTCGGACTTCGAGTACGAGTTTCAGCTCGCGCACATGAACCGTCGGCTCGGCCAGGGCGTCGACACGATGTTCCTGATGACCTCCGACAAGGACTTCTACGTCTCGTCGTCGCTCGTCAAAGAGGTGGCTCAGTTCGGAGGAGATGTGTCGGGGTTGGTGCCGCCGGGCGTCGCCGAGGCCCTGAACGAACGACTGAGGAAGCAAGCATGAGGATCGCGGAGCGCATCACCAAGATCAAGCCGTCGGCGACGCTCGCCGTCTCGGCGATGGCCGCCAAGCTGCGCGCCCAGGGCGTCGACGTCATCGCGTTCGGCGTCGGCGAGCCCGACTTCGACACGCCCGAGCACATCAAGGAGGCGACGCGCCAGGCGCTGTCCAAGGGGGTTGGCAAGTACACGCCGGTCTCGGGCACGGGCGATCTGCGCGCCGCCGTCGCCGAGGAGCTCAACGCCGTCCACGGCACCTCCCACAAGGCCGAGAACATCATCGTCTCGTCGGGGGCCAAGCACAGCCTCTACAACTTGATGATGTGCCTCATCGAGCGCGGCGACGAGGTGGTGATCCCGTCGCCCTGCTGGGTGAGCTATCCGGAGCTCGTACAGATGGCCGATGGTGAGCCGGTCCTCGTCGAGACGAGCGCGGACACCGGGTTCGCGCTCGACCCCGAGCGGCTGCTCGCCGCCGTCGGGCCGCGGACGCGCGCCATCCTGCTCAACTCGCCGTGCAACCCGACGGGCGCCGTCTATACCAAGGAGGCGCTCGCGGTCTTGGACAAGATCCTTGTCCAATATCCCAGCGTCTACGTCATCGCCGACGACATCTATCGCAAGCTGATCTACGGCGCGGAGTGGGTGTCGCTGCCGCGCCTCTTGCCGCAGCACCGCGATCGGATCCTGCTGGTCGATGGCGTGTCGAAGAGCTACGCGATGACCGGCTGGCGCATCGGCTATCTCGCCGGCCCGGTGCCGCTCATCAAGGCGATGGACACGCTCCAGGGGCAGTCGACGACCAACGCGGCGGCGATCTCGCAGGCCGCCGCGCTCGCTGCGCTGACCGGCGATCAGGCGCCGGTCGAGACGATGCGCCAGGAGTTCGATCGTCGACGGCAAGCGATGGTCGCCGGGCTGCAGGCGATCCCCAACGTCAAGCTCGTGCCGCCGCGCGGCGCCTTCTACTGCTTCCCCGACTTCTCCGCGTACGTCGGCGGCAAGTGCAAGGACGACCTCGCGCTCGCGACCTATCTGCTCGAGCGCGGTCGCGTCGCGCTGGTGCCCGGCTCGGGCTTCCTGGCGCCGGGCTTCGCGCGCCTGTCGTACGCGACGTCGCTCAAGAACGTCGAGGAGGGCGTCCGGCGAATCAGCGAGGCGCTCGCTGAGCTCGCAGGGTGAGGATCGAGGCCTCCGATGGCGCGCCGGCGCGGATCGGGATCGACGAGCTGCCGACGCCGCAGTTGACGTACAGCAACGACTCCCCGACCCGATAGAACCCCTTCAAATAGTTGCTACCGAGGCGGCGGGCGATGCTCGCCGTGACGCGCGGGATGTGGACGTGGCCGCCATGCGTGTGGCCGGCCAAGATCAGCGACGGGCCGTAGCCCGAGGCGCGGTCGGCGAGGTTCGGCGCGTGCGTGAGCACGAGGCGCGAGCCCACCTTGCGCACGCCCGAGAAGGCGCGCTTGACGTCGTGGTTGCCGGTGATCGCGTCGTCGATGCCGACGATGGTGAACGGCGAGCGGCGGAGCTGCATCTCCGAGGATCCGTTGCGCAACACGACGTGGCCGTGATGCTCGAACGCCTTGCGCACGCCTTGCGGATCGGTCCAGTGGTCGTGGTTGCCGAGGACGGCGTAGATCGGCGTGTGGATGTGCGCGAGGAGGTCGCGCAGCACCGCGGTGAACTTCGGCGAGTAACAGAGATAGTCGCCGGTCAGGACGAGCAGGTCGGGCCGCTCGTGATCGACGAGCTCGATGGCGCGGCGGATCTTGGCGAACGGGGTGAGCATCCCGACGTGCAGATCGGTCAGGTGCCCGATGCGCAGGCCGTCGTGGGCCGGATCGAGCCCGGCGACGTGCACGTCGTGGTGAAGGACTCGCGGCACACCCCGCCGCGCCCGCGCCACCTCTTTCGTCGAGAGGGCCGAGACCATTATCTACTAGGGTAACCACCGGAGGCGGGAACGGCAAGGCGGGACGAGGGGGGGCGTTACCAGGCCTTCTTGGCTTGTAAACGAAGTCGCTCCGCGTCTTGCCGAACGCGCCACCCTTGTACGCCTGCGACAGCGAGTAGCCGATCGCCTCCCAGTAGGCGATCGCGCGCTCGAGGCCCCTGGTCATGAAACTCCTTGATGTCGCCGCAGAGGATGTACTCGCCCCACGCGACCGGCTCGCCTTGGCGTTCTTGAACATCGCGTCGCGGCGGACCCCGAAGACGCAACCGCCGCGGGCTATTCCTCGTCGGAGATCGCCGAGAGCTTCTGCAGAGGGAGCGCTGGTTGCAGGGGGCAAGTCGTCGTGCGATGGTCCACTCATGCGTCGGGGCTCAATGGGCGTGGGCTTGTTTGTTGTGCCGCTGATCGGCGTCCTCTCCAGCTGCATCATCCCGACTCGACTCCACGTCATCGCGACAGATGTGGTTTACAGGACGGAGTGCGTCTGCTCGTCGTGCGCCACGGCCCTGACGCCCCAGGCGACTTGCCCAACGCTGGGTCCCGAGTTTCCGTATGTCTATGAAGAGTGCGCTCCGGACAACGCGGATCGCGAGAAGCTCCAAGAAGCGAAAAGCAACCAACGGTGCCAGGAGAAGAACATTGGTGGGCTCTTCGATTGTCACTTGATCGAGGTCGATCCAGCCGACACAGAGAGGAGCAAGCTGGTGGCGAAGAGCGAACCAGCCTGCACCGCTTCAACGTCGATGGCGATCGAATCGACTCCGGATGACGCAGTGGTTGCGGTAGACCCGCGCGGGTCGTGGCTCTTGGTCGCTCATGCGTCGGGAGAGCTCAAGATCAAGCTGGGTGGCAGCATCAAGTTTCGGGGTGGCCATTGCTCGGCGGCTGATTGTCCATTGTCCCTAACCTCGCTCGGACTTGTTGCTGGCGGGGAAGCGACCTTTCAGAAAGCTGGCGGCGGAGCGATCGAGGTGAAGGATCCGCTCGTCATCGTCGGGCGCTCGATTGACAGCGTTTCATCGAAGCTGCGACCGGGAGCAATTCCAGCTAGGGAGTTCCTATTTCCAGCCGGTTCTCTGCAGCTATTCGCCTCGGGATCCGTTGCGGGCAAGCGCTATGTCGTGGGCGCGTCGAACCCAGCAGACAGTTCCACGGGCGAGTTGCGGAACGACGGCGTTTTCAAGTTCGAGTCGGGGGCCGAGGTGGATGGCTTCAAGGTTGCAGTTCATCTTGAAGGCCGCGTCAGAGTTTGGCCGCCCTTCCTGCAGGTTGAGGACGCAAGGATCGACGGATCCGCCACGAAGCGTCGACTGAAAGTCAAAGTACGGTTCGGTCCCACCGACGACGCGGCACCCAACTTGTTCGTAGTCGGGCCAAGCGTCGTGATCCCGGTGAAAGTGAGGCGAGGCGCTGTGCACCTCCGGCTCCCCTCCGGCGTGGATGCCTCGAGGCTTGAGCTGCGAGCATGCCGTTCCGGCGCCTGCGTGCAGCGGCGACTTGACCTTGCAGCAACGGAGCAGCGTCGATGATCCGATATGCGCTCGCAGTGTTTTGGAGTGTGGGCGTCGCGTCTTGCGGATCAGCCAAGTACGTTCCTTATTTCGGTCAATGCGACTGCGTCTGCGCCGATGCGAGGCCCTGCGCGGAGTTGGTCATCGAATACTGTGACGCCGCCGGCCGCGACCTGGACTACGAGAAGCTGATGACCTCGAGGTGCGAGTCATTCAGGGCGGAGCATGGCTACACCGCTTGTGCTCTCGCAGTCGTGGGCACGCCCGGCGAGCCGAGCCAGTACGTGACGACCTCGATTGAAAACAAGGCGTGTCGCGCGCCCGAGAGCATTCCCTAGCAAGGTGCGCCGTGCGCCGGTGCGCTACTCCTCTTCGGTGATCGCCGACAGCTTCTGCAGGACCTGCAGATCTTCGAGCGTCGTCGTGTCGCCCTTGACCTGGCCGCCGACGGCGATCTCCTTGAGCAGGCGCCGCATGATCTTGCCGCTGCGCGTCTTGGGCAGCGCGTCGACGAAGCGGATCTCGTCGGGGCGGGCGATCGCGCCGATCTCCTGCGTGACGTGCTCGATGAGCGTGCGCTTGAGCTCCGGGCTCGTGGCGACGCCGCCCTTCATGGTGACGAAGGCGACGATCGCCTGGCCCTTCAACTCATCGGGGCGCCCGACGACCGCTGCCTCGGCGACCTGCTTGTAGCTGACCAGCGCGCTCTCGACCTCGGCGGTGCCGATGCGGTGGCCGGCGACGTTGAGCACGTCGTCGACGCGGCCCATCACCCAGAAGTAGCCGTCCTCGTCGCGGCGCGCCCCGTCGCCCGCGAAGTAGACGTACTTTCCGTCGATCTGGATCTCGCTGTAGTAGGTCTTGGCGAAGCGCTCCGGATCGCCCCACACCGTGCGCATCATCGACGGCCATGGCCGCTTGAGGACGAGGTAGCCGCCGACGTTGGGCGCGCACTCTTGGCCCTGCTTGTCGACGACGGCGACGCCGACGCCTGGCAGCGTCAGCGTGCACGAGCCCGGATTGGTGGCGATCGCGCCGGGCAGCGGAGAGATCATCGCCGCGCCGGTCTCGGTCT
>CAZPEY010000127.1:0-14477 GCA_964585665.1 uncultured Polyangiaceae bacterium
CTCGGCTGGCGCCGGGGCCGCCATCGACCGGGACAGCGACGGTGGCGGCGTCCCCCCGGTCGGCTCCTGCGCCGGCCTCGTCGCCGGCCGGCGGTGGCGAGCCGTCGAGATGACGTCGCCGTCCTCTGGCTCGGTGGCTGCCGCAGCGACGGGTTCGGCGACGGGAGCTGCGACCTCGCGCTCGGTGTCGCGCGGCTCATCGGCGAAGAGCTGGAGCGGCCCTTTGGCGACCGGTCGGGCCTGCGTCGCCGCCGGGACGATCGGCACGGCCTCGGTGGGCGCGGTCGCTTCGGGGCGGGGCGGCGTGCGCTGACGCCTCGCCACCACCGTCGGGGGCGAGGTCGGCTGCAGCCGCCCGCCGTGACGCTCGCACAGCGCCCGGACGAAGTCGCCGAGCTCGTCGACGGAGAGCGCGTAGCCGCGGCGGAGCGCGTAGTCGGCGAGCGCCTCGCGCAGCTCGCGGCAGCTCGAGAAGCGCTGCTCGCGATCGGGCGCCATCGCGGTGAGCACCAGCCCAGAGAGCTCGCGATCGAGCGTCGGTACATAATCGGTGGGCGGCGGATAGTCGCCCCGCCGCACGCGGTCGAGCAGCTCGGCCTCGCTGCCCTCGCCGAGGAAGGGATTGCGACCGCACAGCATCTCGTAGAGCACGGCGCCGAGGGAGAACACGTCGGCGCGGCGGTCGAGCGGGTCGACGTTGGCCTGCTCGGGGGCCATGTAGAACAGCTTGCCCTTCAACTGCCCCGGCAGGGACGCCGAGGCGCGCAGCTTCGAGCGCGCGATGCCGAAGTCCGAGATCTTGACCTCCCCCTCGACGGAGAGCAGGACGTTCGACGGCGAGACATCGCGGTGCACGAGGTGCAGCGGCTCGCCGTCGGGCCCCACGAGGCGGTGCGCGTAGTCGAGGCCGCGCGCCATCTCGGCGGCGACGGTCAGCGCCAGCCGGGTCGGCATCGCCTGCCCCGACTCGCGGCGGAGCTGCGCCAGCACCGCGCCGAGGTCGGCGCCATGCACCCACTCGAGGACCAGGAACAGCGTCCCGTCGAGATCGCCGATGTCGAGGACGCGCACGACGTTGGCGTGGCCGAGGAGGAACGACAGCCGCGCCTCGTTCTTGAAGGTGCGGACGAACTCGGGTTCGCGGCTGTACTCCGCGGCGATGCGCTTGACCGCGACGGTGCGCGGCACCCCGTCGTAGCCGGTGTCGACGGCGCGGAAGACCTCGCCCATGCCGCCCTGTGCGATTCGTTCCTCGAGCTGGTAGCGACCGAGAGAGGGCATGCGGGGGCTCGGCTGGTGATAGCACAAAACGCTCGTCGCCGGCGACCATGCATGTTAGGAGGGATCGCCATGTCGATCGATGAGGATCGGATCGATCCCGACGCCAAGAAGATCGTGGCGCGCCTGACGCGCCACGGCTACAGCGCCTATCTCGTCGGCGGCTGCGTGCGCGATCTGCTCCTCGACCGCAAGCCGAAGGACGTCGACATCGCCACCTCCGCCGAGCCGCAGGAGGTCAAGGCCCTCTTTCGCAACTGCCGCATCATCGGGAGGCGCTTTCGCCTCGCGCACATCTTCTTCGGGCAGAAGATCATCGAGACCGCGACCTTCCGCGCGACCCCGCGCCAGGGGGAGGTCGAGGCGGAGGTCGAGTCCGAAGAGGCCGATCCGAGCGAGCGCGTCACCGACGGGCACGAGCCGGCGAACCCCAACGCCACCGTCGATCCGGGCCACGCCGAGCTCCTCATCAAGCACGACAACGTCTTCGGCACCGCCGAGGAGGACGCGCGCCGTCGCGACTTCACGGTCAACGGCCTGTTCTACGATCTCAACTCCCATGAGGTGATCGACTACGTCGACGGGCTGCGTGACCTCGAGGCGCGGACGATCCGCACCATCGGGGATCCGGACATCCGCTTTCGCGAGGATCCGATCCGCATGCTGCGCGCCATCAAGTTCGCGGCGCGCCTCGACTTCCAGATCGACGCTGCGACGTACCAGGCGCTCTTGCAGCACCGAGCCGAGATCAAGAAGAGCGCGCCGCCGCGTGTCCTCGAAGAGATCTACCGCCTGCTGCGCGGCGGGGCAGCCCGACGCTCGCTCGAGCTGCTCGCCGAGACGGGCATCGAGGAGCACCTCCTGCCGACGCTGGCCGGGCGGCTGGCAGGCAGCGACGACGCCAAGGCGCGGTTCGAGCGCGCGCTCGCCGCGATCGACAAGCTCGTCGCTGACGGGCGCACCCCGAGCAACGGCTTTCTGGTCGCCGCGCTCGACGGGGTGTTCGAGCTCGACCTGCTCTACGGCCCCGAGCTGCCGCCCACCCACGGTCAGCCGCGGCTCGATCTGGTGCGCGAGGTCTTCGATCGGACGCAGCCGCTGTACTCCGCGATGCGCGTCGCCCGTCGAGACGCGGAGCGCGCCCGCCAGATGCTGGTGGCGCAGCGCCGCCTACTGCCGACCAAGCGACGCCGGTCTCGGCCGATGTCGCTGGTGCGCCGCGACTGGTTCCACGAGGCGCTGCTGCTGTTCGAGATCCTCCACCCGATGGTCGCCGAAGGGACGGCGGAGATCCTGCAGCGCTGGCGTCGTCTCGAGGCTGGCGAAGAGGACGGCGAGGGCGGCGGCGCGACCGCCGCGAGCGCCGCGGCCACGACGCCCGCGCCGGAAGGCAGCGAGCCCGCCGGCAACGGAGATCGCCCGCGTCGCCGCCGACGCCGGGGCGGGCGGGGCCGCCGCAAGGCGCCGCGCCCGGACGGCAGCGATCTCGGCTCGCCGCCGCCTCAGACCGGCGCGTAGCGCGTCGGGTCGGTGACCCCCGCGTCGACGAAGCCCTTGCGTCGCAGGCTGCATGAGTCGCAGCGACCGCAGGCCAGCTCGCCGATCGGGTCGTAGCACGAGTGAGTCAGGCCGTAATCCACGCCTAGCTCGACGCCGCGCGCGATGATCGCCGCCTTGCCCAGCTGGAGGAGCGGCGCGTGGATCGTGAAGCGATCGCCCTCGGCGCCGGCGCGCGTGCCGCGATTGGCGACCTCCTCGAAGGCCGCGATGAACTCGGGTCGGCAGTCGGGATAGCCCGAGTAGTCGAGCGCGTTCATGCCGGCGAACAGGTGGCGCGCGCCGAGCACCTCGGCCCAGGCGAGCGCGTAGGACAGGAAGATCGTGTTGCGCGCCGGCACGTAGGTGATCGGGATGTCGCCCCCCATCTCCTCATGCGCACGGTCCTTGGGCACCGGCAGATCGCTGGTCAGCGCCGAGCCGCCGATCCAGGCGAGATCGACGCTCGCGGTGCGATGCGCGACCGCACCGAGCGCTGCGGCGACGCGCGCGGCAGCCTCCAGCTCGACGGCGTGGCGCTGCCCGTACCGAAAGGACAACGCATAGCACTCGTAGCCGTCTGCCTTGGCGATGGCGAGCACCGTCGCCGAGTCGAGGCCGCCGGAGAGCAGCACGACCGCCTTTGCCTTTGCCGTATCCGTATCCATGTCGGGGCGGTTTGTCGCATACCATCGGCGCGTGGAAAAGCAGGTCGGAAGCGCCATCGAAGCCGGGCGGCACGAGCACTACGCCGATGCCCTCCTCTATGATCACGAGTATCGCCACCGCCGGGACGACGTCGCCTACTACGAGCGCGTCGCCGCGAAGCTGGGCGCGCCCGACGAGATCTCGATCCTCGAGCTCGGCTGCGGCACCGGCCGGATCACCGCGCCGCTGCTGCGCGCCGGCTATCGGGTCGTCGGTGTCGACGCCGAGCCTTCGATGCTGGAGCGCGCGACCGAGCGCCTCGCCAAGCTCCCCGCGGCGGCGCGGGCGCGCGGCACCCTGGCGCAGGCCGACTTCTGCGACCTCGCGATCGGGCGGCGCTTCGATCTGGTGATCTGCCCGTTCAACGCCTTCATGCACCTCTACGACCGACCGTCGCTGGAGGCGTTTCTCGACGGGGTGAAGCGGCACCTCCGCCCGGGGGGATGGTTCGTGTTCGACCTGATGATGCCGGATCTACGCTGGCTGATCCGTCGCCCCGACAAGCGCTGGGCCCGCACGCGCTTCCGCGATCCCGCCACCGGGGTCCCGATGATCTACTCGACCAACCACTTCTTCGACGAGGCGCGCCAGATCTGCTTCATGAAGATCTATTACGACCCGCAGGAGCCGGGCGCAGCACCGAGCCGGGTCGTCCACCTCACGCACCGCTACTACTTCCCCGAGGAGCTGCGCGCGCTGCTCCACTACAACGGGTTTACCGTCGAGAAACACTGCCGCGACTTCGAAGAGAGCGACTACGACGATCTGGGCGGGGGCGATCAACAAGTGCTGTGGTGTCGCGTCGCACCGTCGACAAAGCGCTCCAGTGCGGCGCCGAGATCTACATCGAGATCTACATTTCCCGCCGCTGCGGTGAGATCTACATCGAGATCTACACGCAGCAGGGGGGGATCGGGCCGATCCGGCCCCACATCGGGCAAAGCTCGACGGTAAAATCGACCGATCCGACGGAAAAATTCACAAAACGCGCTCTCCGACGGGAAAACACCCCAAAAAACACCCCCTCCCGTCGAAAAAAAGCGTTGCTGCAGCGCAAAAGAATTGACAGTGCCGTCGACGTTTCTGTAGCGTGGCTCTTGTCCAGTTTTCTTTCACTTGGAGGATTTCGATGGCTGAGAGAGTCGCGAAGCTCGGTGTGAAGCGTGAACCCGGTTACCTCTACTTCCTGCGCGGGTCGGACGTTTGGCGTTCGCCGATGAAGCGCGCGGGCGGCCCGTCGGCCGCTGGCAAGGCGGAGAAGGTTGCCCACGGCAACTTCAACCGCGAAGAGGGTTACCTCTACTTCATCGACAAGGCCGGCGATGTCGCCCGTGCGAAGCGCGCGGTTGGCGGGCAGAAGCGGAAGAAGAAGGCCGCTGCCCCCAAGAAGGCGGCGAAGAAGCCCGCCAAGAAGGCCGCCGCGAAGAAGCCCGCCGCCAAGAAGCCGGCGAAGAAGGGCAAGAAGAAGTAGCTCTCGGAAGGGGCTGACTCCCTAGGTCAGCCGCACGGACGCGTCTCCTCGCTCGTTTCACCCCTGCCTTTTCTTTCCCTAAAGCTTTGACGTGAGATTCCGCTGAGGAGACGCGGACGTGTGTCCTGCGTCCGTGGTCAGCGTCGCTGACTCCACCGATAGATCCTTTTGCCAGGTGCCGCGTTTACCTCTGCACCTGGAGGTTCTTCGATGGACACGCGCAAGCCGAAAGTGACGTATCTGATGGTGGCCGGCGCCCTCTCGCTGGCGGCCTGGGCCGCTTCGGCGATGCCCCGCACCACGCCCAAGGTCATCCCGACCACCGACCCCGACCCGCCCAAGGTCGAGCCGAAGGTCGAGCCAGTCGTGCAGATCCCGAAGGCGCCGCCCAAGGTGGAGATCGTCTTCGCGCTCGACACGACCGGCTCGATGCAGAGCATGATCGACGGCGCCAAGCGCAAGATCTGGTCGATCGCGATGCTCGCGGCGTCGGCGCAGCCCAAGCCGGAGCTGCGCATCGGCCTCGTCGCCTATCGCGACATCGGGGACGAGTACGTCACCCGCTTCTACGATCTCTCGGACGACATGGACGCGGTGTTCGAGCGCCTGTCGAGCTTCCGCGCCGACGGTGGTGGTGACACGCCCGAGCACGTCGCGCGGGCGCTGTCCGACGCCGTGAACCGCACCTCGTGGACCAACGGCCAGAACGCCGTCAAGATGGTCTACCTCGTCGGGGACGCCCCCCCGCACTTCGACTACCACGACGGCCACGACATCAACACGATCGCGCGGCGCGCCAAGGATCTCGGCATCCACATCAACACGATCCGCTGCGGCACCGACTACGAGACCGCGTCGGCGTGGAAGCGCATCGCCAGCCTGTCCGTCGGTGAGTACGCGTCGATCGATCAGTCGGGCGGCGTCAAGACGGTGGCGACACCGTTCGACGACAAGCTGGCCGAGCTCAACTCGCGCCTCTCGAGCACCGCGATCGGCTACGGCCGCTACGCGGGTGCGGTCCGCGCCAAGGCGGCGAGCGCGTCTGCCATGAGCAAGAGCGAAGCGGCGGATCGCGCCTCGTACTTTGGCCTGTCGGGCGGCGCGGTCGGCGGCGATGGCGACCTCGTCAACGACGTCGCGGCCGGCAAGATCGACGTCACGGCGACCCCCGCGGCCAGCCTCCCGACGGAGATGCAGGCGCTGGCGCCCGAGGCACGCCGCGACTACGTCGAGAAGAAGAAGGCCGAGCGTGAGGCAGTGCAGAAGGAGATCAACGCCCTGGCCGCGCAGCGCAACGACTTCCTCAAGAAGGCGCCCAAGAAGGCCGACGCGCTCGACACCAAGATCGAGGAGACCATCAAGCGCCAGGGCGCCGAGGCCGGCCTCGCCTTCTAGCCCCCGCCTCTACCCCTCCGCCAGCTCCTCCTCCGCCCCTCGATACCCCGCCTCCCGCAGCAACTTCGGCACAGCCCCCGTCGACACCAACCAGAGCTGATGCGTCGCGCGCGTCGCCGCGATGTGCAGAAGGTGACGCGACTCGACCGTCGTCGGGAAGGTCGGCTCGTTGACGTCACACACCAGCACGTAGTCGAACTCGAGCCCCTTGACCTGCGAGATCTCACAGACGTCCACACCGGCGGTGAACGAGAAGTCCTGCCGCCGAACGCGGCGCAGCATCGGGACCTCGGCGCGCTGCAGCGCCGCGTACCAGGCGTCGGCCTGGCCGCTGTGCCGGGTCAGCACCGCGACGGCCGCGGACGGCTCGCGATTGCACAGCGAGCGCAGGGCGTCGCCGACGAACGCCACCGCCTCGCCCATCTCTCCGAACGTGTGCAGCTCGACGTCGGCGCCCGGCCGCGCCTCGGCGTCGCTCTCCGACGCCTCGGTAAGCAGGGGGCCGAGCACCGCGCGGCCGAACCGCATCACCGGCTCGGTGGAGCGATAGGCGAGGCGCAGCGGCCGGATCTCCCCGATCGTCTCGGGCACGCCAACGTCGGCGAGCAGCTCGGACCAGCCGCGGAAGCCGTTGTCGAAGATCACGCGCTGCGCGACGTCGCCGGCGATCGTCATCGACCGCCGCTCGCCGCACAGGTTCCACAGCAGCGCCACCTCGGTGACCGCGAGGTCCTGCGCTTCGTCGACGGCGATGTGGTCGTAGACGAGCGGCTCTCCGTCGGGTCGGGGCAGCTGTCCGTAGAGGATCTGATACAGGCGCAACAAGAGCGCGTCGTCCTCCGGATCGAGCCGCCCGCGCGCGCCCGCGGCCTCGCCGTCGCTGTCGCCGAGCGGCTTGCCGTCCACCGGTGTCGCCGCCTCGGGATCGGCGTCGACGTACTCGACCTCGGCGGGCTCCTCGATCTGCGCCGCGCACCAGCGCACGAGCTCGTCGAGCTCGGCCACGGTGATCGGATCGTTCTCCCAGGTGAGGAGGCGCTGCAGCAGGCCCCGATCGGTCAGCAACTCCCACAGGATGCGCGGCACGTTGGCGAGCTGCTGCGCGACCTCTCGCAGCGCCAGCTCGGCGATCTGCGCCGTCGCGCGGGGCACGGAGACCTTGCCCTTGTCGATCGCGGAGCGGAGCCGCCGGGCGCGGCTGACCGGCGCCACCGCGCTGCGCTCGTCCCAGCCGCGCAGCACCGCCTCGCCACCGTCGAGGGCGGCGAGACGATCGACCAGGCGCTGGCGCGCCGAGGCCAGCTCGGTTGCCACGACCTCGCCGAGCAGCCGCTCGATCCCCGGATGCTTCTTGCAGCGCGACACGCCGTGCGGCGTGTCCTCCGAGTAGCGATCCGGCAGATCCGGCAGGATGCGACGCCGCAGCGTCCGCATCCAGGCCGCCAGCGTCACCACCGGCACGCCGTCGACGCCGAGGGACGGGAGCACGCCAGCGACGTAGCGACCGAGCGCGTCCTTGGGCACGACGAAGAGGCAGCGCGTCGGCCGCACCGCCTTGTCGTGGAACACCAGGTAGGCGATGCGGTGCAGCGCCACCGTCGTCTTGCCCGAGCCGGCGCCGCCTTGGATGATCACCAGGCCTGACGACGGCGCGGTGATGAGCGCGAACTGATCGGGGTCGATGAGCGAGGCGATCTCGGGCAGCACCTTGGTGTCGGCCCGCGTCGGGCGCGCCGCCTCGATGCGCCGGCGCTTCTTGCTCGACTCGCTCGTCGCCGTCGGACGAGGTGGGCGCAGCGCGGTGCCCTGTCCGCCCCGCAGGAGCGGCACCTCCTGCCCGTCGAGCACGTACCAGGCGCCCCCCGCCGACGCCAAGAAGCTGCCCTGGGGACAGCCGATCCGTCGCAGACGACCACCCGCGATGCTGACGTTGCGACGCAGCACGACGTGCCCGGCGAGCTGTGAGGTGACCGCCCGCCCGCCCGCGCCGGCGCTCGTGACCTCCTCCTCGTAGTCGTCCCCCTCGTCGTAGCGGTAGTAGACCTGCGAAACCGGCGCGTCGCGCCAATCGACGATCTGCACGTTGGCGGAGCGATCGATGAGGCCACGCCGACCGATGAGGATGTCGAGCGGCCCCTCGCTCTCGCGCGCGACGATGCGCATGTGCGCGAAGTAGGGCGACCCGAGGTCGACGGGCGCCGCCGCCTTGGGGCGACGACTCTGGGCGAGCGCCGCCAGGCGCGTCATGTGCTCGACGAGCACGGGCAGATCTTCCTCGCGCTCCTCGGCCATCTGATCGCGCAGCGCGACGAGCTCGCGATCGTAGTCGGCCTGCTCGGCTTCGGTCGACGCACCGACGGGACGGCGCTGCGCCGCGAGGCGCACACGCTCGAGCGTCGCCAGCTCGTCGTCGATGATGGCGCGAGCTTCGCTGTCGGGGGCGACGGGGGTGCCGTGCGGCATGGGTCGGCCAATATAGAGAAAAGGCGTCGCGACGCAAGCTGTCGGGAGGGTGCGATCGTTTGCCGCATTGCCTCGCGCGCGTCCAAGCGGCATGGATGGCTCATGCGAACCACCGCCCTGGCCTTGTCCCTGACGTCGCTGCTCCTCGCCGCCTGCCAGTCGCACGAGGCCAGCGGCGTAGGGCGCGAGCCTGACGAGTATCTCGGCTGCGCCACCGACGAGCTGTGGCCCCTGTTCGATCAGCACGCCATGCACACGGTCAGCGACGCGGCGACCGCGCCGACGCTCACCGCGCCGACGCTCGGCGCCACCCTCGCCGCGAGCCCCGCGCCGCGCTTTACGTGGACCAAGACTCCGACGAGCCCCAACCTCCCCGATGGAGACGCCGGCGCGGCCTGCCCGCAGTTCACGCGCGGCAGCCTCGACACGGCGCACCTGCCAGCCGTCACGGGCAGCGCGTACCAGATCAAGCTCTTCGACGGTGCGACGAACCTCCATCGGGTCATCACGACCCTCGAGCGCTGGCAGCCACCCGCCGCGCTATGGCAAGGCCTCGCGGGCAAGACGATTCGCTTCGAGCTGCAGCGCATGACCGTCGACACGAACGAGCGGGTCGACGGTCCGTTCCAGGCCCCGGGGGCGACGACGTTCACGGTCTCCCCCGGCGGGACCTGACCCAGAGCAGACCGAAGACCGCGCCACGAAGCGCAGCGCCCTCGACGAACGCGCCGTTTCCCTGCTACACCAACATCGCATGTGGTGGCGCAGCCTCCTGCTCGTCCTCGTCGGAGCGCTCGGGAGCCTCGGCTTTTCGGCCTGGGGTCCACCGCAGTACACGCCCGCCAAGTTCGCGGCGCAGGCGACCTGCGAAGGGGGCGCCACGGTGAGCGAGGTCTCGGCGACCGAGGCGCAGACGCTGTGCAGCGAGCCAGGCCTGGTGATCGCCGACGCGCGGCCGCCCGGGCGCTTCGCCGAAGGACACATCGCCGGCGCGATCCACCTGCCCTGCTCGTCGGAGGCGAGCCGGGCCGCCGCCCTGTCGCAGGCCAAGAAGATCCTCGTCTATGGAGACTCCACCGACGAGGCCCGCCCGGTTGCGCAGGCGCTCATGGGCCGGTTCGGCGAGCGCGTCCTCCTCCTCCAGGGGGGCTTTGCGGCGTGGATGCAGGCCGGGCAGGCGTGCGCCTCGGGGCCGTGCGAGAGCTGTCGGGCCGGCGTCGCGCACGAGCACGAGCCGCACAACCAGAGCAGCGCCCGCCCATGACCGCGACGACCCGGCAGCGGGTGCTCTGGCTCCTCGGTGCGGCCCTCGGCGGGGTGTTCCTCGTCGCGGGTCTCTACAAGATCGTCGCGCCCGCCGCGTTCGCGCAGGAGATCGCCAACTACCGCTTCCTGCCCGAGCTCGCCCCGTACCTCGCCGGGGTGCTCCCCGGCATCGAGATCGTGCTCGGCCTCGCCCTGATCGCCGCCCCGCTGCCCTGGCGACGGGCCGCCGCGCTCGCGGCCACCGGCGTCATGCTCGCCTTCACCGTCGCGGTCATGCAGGCGCTGGCGCGCGGCATCGACATCGCGTGCGGCTGCTTCGGGCAAGGCAGCGCCTCGATCTCTGGGCTGACCGTCTTGCGCAACGTCACGCTGCTGATCGCTGCCATCCTCGTCGTGCAGCCCGGCCGCGCAAAACCTGCGCCCGACCGACCGTAGCCTGGCTCCGTTCGGCAGCCAGAATTCGACCACCCGTTACACGCCCGTCACACAGACATGCTAGGGTCTGCCCCACTCGCATGCTGAACAAGCTGCTCCCCAAGAAAAACGAGTTCTTCACCCTGTTTTCCAAGCACGCCGCCCTCTGTGTCGACGGCTCCACGCTGCTGGCCCAGTTCCTCGACGATCTGTCGCATCCCGAGGACAAGGCCAAGAAGATCAAGGCCGTCGAGCACGATGCGGACACGATCGCGCACGACACGATGGAGATGCTCCACAAGTCGTTCATCACGCCGATCGAGCGCGGCGACATCCACCGCATCGTCAGCTGCATCGACGACGTGATGGACTACGTCGAGGCGGCGTCCCAGCGCATCTACCTCTACGAGATCAAGGAGGCGCGCCCCGAGGCCAAGGAGATGGCGCGCGTCCTCGTGCTGTCGACGCAGGCGGTGGTCCGCGCCGTCGCGGGCCTGGCGAACCTCAAGGACGCCGACGCGATCCGCAAGACCTGCGTCGAGATCAACCAGTTCGAGAACGAGTGCGACACCCTCCTCCGCCTCGCCACGGCCCGCCTCTTCCGCGAGGAGAAGGACCCGCTCGAGGTCATCAAGTGGAAGGAGATCTACGACAACATCGAGAGCGCGACCGATCGCTGTGAGGACGTCGCCAACGTGGTCGAAGGCGTCGTCGTCGAGAACGCGTAGCCTGCCATGAGCGCGCTCCTCATCGCCGTCATCGTCATCGCGCTGGTGTTCGACTACACCAACGGCTTTCACGACGCCGCAAACGCCGTCGCCACGTCGATCTCGACCCGCGCGGTTCCTCCGAACATCGCGCTGGCGGCCGCCGCGCTGCTCAACATCGTCGGCGCGCTGATTTCGACCAGCGTCGCGGCGACCCTCGCCAAGGGCATCGTCGATCCGCACGCCGTCACCGAGACGGTGATTCTGGGTGGCGTCCTCGGGGCGATCTTCTGGAACATCCTGACCTGGTGGTGGGCGCTGCCCAACTCCTCTTCTCACTGCCTGATCGGTGGCGTCGCCGGTGCGGTGCTCGCCACGCAAGGCGCCAGCAAGGTCAAGTGGGCCGCCATCGTCGACAAGGTGCTGATCCCGACGGTGGCCGCGCCGCTCGTCGGCTTCACCGTCGCCGTCCTGCTGATGATCATCCTCATGTGGGCGCTGCGCAACGCCAACCCCGGTCCGACGAATCGCCGCTTCCGCCTGCTGCAGACGATCTCAGCCTCGTTCATGGCCTTCTCGCACGGCTCCAACGACGCGCAGAAGACGATGGGCATCATCACGCTGGCGCTGTTCACCGCCAAGCAGATCCCCGACCTGACCGTGCCTCTGTGGGTCAAGCTGTCGTCGGCGATCGTCATCGGCCTCGGCACCTACGCGGGCGGCAAGAAGATCATCAAGACGCTCGGCATGCGCCTGGTCAAGCTCTCGCCGGTCCAGGGCTTCGCCGCCGAGACGGCCGCATCGGGCGTGCTCTTCGGCACCGCCCACTTCGGCTTCCCGGTCTCGACCACCCACGTCATCACCTCGTCGGTCATGGGCGTCGGCGCGATTCAGCGCCTCTCGGCGGTCAAGTGGGGCCTGACCTTCAACATCTTCCTCGCCTGGATCACGACGCTGCCGATGGCCGGAGCGGTGGGTGCGCTGTGCGCGCTCGCGACGACCTGGCTCTTCGGCAAGTAGTCAAGACCGTTTACTATAGGCCCGCCGGTAGCGCTCGACGAGCTCCGCCAGCTCGGCGGCCTTCTTGCCGAAGTTGTCGGGGAACATCGCGTTGCGTCCCAGCATCATGGCGTTGAGCCGCGTCAGCTGGTTGCTCACCGAGATCTGGTTGAAGAACACCCAGTCGCTGTAGTTCCAGCGCCCGCTGCACACATCGCGGATCTCGTCCCAGGCGATCGTCTTGCCGCCGCGGAAGCCCATCTGCCAGGTCACGCCGTGCTCGTCGAGCCGCAGCCACGAAGCGCCCGGCCACAGGTTGATCAGGCTGAGGACGAGGCCGAGCCCGAAGAAGCCCGCTCCGAGGTAGCCCATCCAGCCGCCCGGCTCGCCCGCGGCGAGCACCCCGCCCGTGACGAACAGCGCGCAGAGCGCCGCCAGCGCCACCCACTTCCGCTTGCTCGGGTAGAGGGTGACGGGAGGCAGCTCGCTCATGGGCGCTCGTCGGGGTGCTCGTTGAGCCAGGCCTCGCGGCTCTCCTGGCTGCTCTCGACGACGACCGCCCCGTCGGCGCGCAGCTTCGACTGACAGGACAGGCGCGACGAGGCGCGCACGTCGAAGGCCTTGTCGAGGATGTCGGCCTCGTTGTCCTCCTGCTCGGAGAGCAGCCGCATGCCGTCCTTGACGTAGACGTGGCACGTCGAGCAAGCACAGACGCCGCCGCAGGCGTAGCCCACGCGCGCGTGTGCCTGCTTGGCGGCGGCCAGCAGCGTCGTGCCGACCGGCACGTCGATGGAGATCTCGTCGGGGAGGAAGGTCACTTTCGGCATCAGGCGTCCTTGGCAGTCGAGGGCGCCGCGTGCGTCGGCTGCGCCGCCTCTTCGGCGAGGCGCTTCTCGACCTCGGAGAGCGCGCGCCCGCCCATCGCCGCCGCCATCGAGCGGTTCATGCGCCGCTCGGCGAACGACTTGGTGACGAGGTCGAGCTTCTCGGTCGCGTCGCGGATCGCACGGTGGCTGGTTCCGGCGACCGCGGCCTCCAGCAAGCTTGCCTGACTCTCGATCGCCGTCCGCTCGTCGGGGAGCAGCAGCGCGCCATCCTGCGCGAGCGCGACCCGCAGCGCCTGAAGGATGCGCTCGGCCTCGACGCGCGCCTCGGTGAGCATGCGGCTGCGCAGGTCGGTCTCGGCGAACTCGTAGGAGTCGAGCAGCATCTGCTCGATCTGCTCCTCGCTGAGGCCGTAGCTCGGCTTGCACGCGATCGACGCCTCGACCCCCGAGGTCTGCTCGCGCGCCGAGACCTGCAGGATGCCGTCGGCGTCGACCAAAAAGGTCACGTCGAGCCGCGCCATCCCCGCCGGCATCGGCGGGATGCCGCGCAGCTTGAAGCGACCGAGCGAGCGACAGTCGGCGACCGCCTCGCGCTCACCCTGCACGACGTGCAGATCGAAGCCGGTCTGGCCGTCTGCGTAGGTGGTGAACGTCTGGCGCGCGCCGGCCGGGATCGTCGAGTTGCGATGGATGAGCTTCTCGACGAGGCCGCCCATCGTCTCGAGCCCCAGCGACAGCGGCAGCACGTCGAGCAGCAGGAGGTCGTCGCGCCCCGAGCCGCCCAGGATGTCGGCCTGCACCGAGGCGCCGAGGGCCACGACCTCGTCGGGATCGAGGTCGCACAGCGGCGCCTTGCCGAACAGGCGCTCGACGTAGGCGCGCACGGCCGGCACGCGCGTCGCGCCGCCGACCAGGACGACTCCGTCAAGATCCTTGACCGTAATCCCGGCGTCCTTGATCGCGCGCCGGCACGAGATCCCGGTGCGTTCGATCGTCGAGGCGATCGCCGCCTCGAGCTCGACCCGCGTCACCTCGATCGTCAGGCCGTCGACCGCGACCGCGACGCTGGCCAGCTCGGTGAGCTGGTGCTTGGTCTGGCGCGCCAGGCGGAGCAGCGTCGGCAGCTCGGCGAGCTGTGGCGCCTTGCCGAGCATCACCTCGGCGAGCGCCCGGTCGAAGTCGTCGCCGCCGAGCGCCGTGTCGCCCGCCGTCGACTTGACCTCGAACACCCCGCCCTGCAGCTTCAAGATCGAGATGTCGAAGGTGCCGCCGCCGAGATCGTAGATGGCGAAGAGGCCGTCCTTCTGCTTGTCGAGTCCGTAGGCGAGCGCCGCCGCCGTCGGCTCGTTGACCAGGCGGAGCACGTTGAGGCCCGCGAGGCGCCCCGCATCCTTCGTGGCCTGGCGCTGCGCG
>CAZPEY010000128.1:0-3074 GCA_964585665.1 uncultured Polyangiaceae bacterium
CGCGGCTGCCGAATAGCTGTATTCGGCGGCGCCCCCGGTGGTATTCACCCGGCCATGGCCTCCGCCGTTGCCTCTGCCGCCTCCGCCGTCGAATCCAAGGACGAACCCAAGGTCGCCACCGATCACTTCGGCGGCCCGGTGGGCGCCGTCGGGTTGACGTTCGTCCTGCCCTTCCTCGTCATGTATCTGCACGCCACCGTCGCGCAGCACGGCGGCTCGCTGTGGCTGCCGCGGAGCACGGCCGAGCTCGCGTCGATGATCCCGCTGCCGACGCTGCGCGCCGCGACGATCTACTTCGCGTGGTTCGCGCTCCACGCGGTGCTGTTCAGCTTCGCGCCAGGCAAGCTCGTCGAAGGTGCGACGCTACGGGACGGGACGCGCCTCCAGTACCGGCTCAACGGTCTGGCCTCGCTCGTCGTGTCGGTGGGGATCCTCGTCGGGTTGATGGCGACAGGGACGCTCCTGCCCTCGGCGATCGTCGCCGAGATCGGCCCGATGATCACGATCTCGACGCTGCTCACGGTGGGGTTCTCGGTGTGGTTCTATTTCTGGGGACGGGCGCGCGGCAGGCAGGAGCGCTCGAGCAGCAACGTGCCCTACGACTTCTTCATGGGCACGATCCTCAACCCGCGCCTTCGGCTGTTCGACTTCAAGTTCTTCTTGGAGGGGCGGATGGGCATGGCGTCGTGGGGAGCGCTCGCGGTGGTGCTGCCGTGGGCCGAGTACGAGCGCTACGGCCACGTGTCGCTGGCCATGGGTGTCGTGACGCTGTGCCAGCTCTGGTACATCGTCGACTTCTTCGTGTTCGAGTCGAACCTCCTATCGATGCTCGACATCATCTACGAGAACTTCGGCTTCATGCTGGTGTTCGGCTGCGTCGTCTGGATCCCGTTCACCTTCGCGCTGCAGCAGCAGTACCTGCTCGTGCAGCCGCACGCCCTGCCGACGCTGGCCGCGGTGGCGATCGTCGTCATGCACCTCGCCGGGTACGTGGTCTTCCGCGACTCGAACCTCCAGAAACAGCGCTTCCGCCAGGACCCGAGCAAGAACGTCTGGGGCAAGCCGCCCAAGTTCATGGAGACCAAGCGCGGGACCAAGCTGCTGCTCAGCGGCTGGTGGGGGCTGTCGCGCCACTCGAACTACATGGGCGATCTGACGATGGCGCTCAGCTGGTGTCTGGCCTGCGGCTTCTCCCACGTCGTGCCGTACTTCTATTTCCTCTACTTCGCGCCGCTGCTGGTCAATCGCGAGCGCCGCGACCATGCGCTGTGCAAGGAGAAGTACGGCGCCGACTGGGATGAGTACTGCAAGCGCGTGCCTTGGCGGATCGTGCCGTTCGTCTTCTGAGCGGGCGCTTCGAGGAAGCGGTGGCTCAGGTCGATTGACAAGGTTGACGCCGTCAACGACGATCGCGCGGTGAGGAGTAGCAGGGGCTGCGCACTCGCGCTGGCCTTCGTCGTCTGGGGTGCTGGCCTCGCGGCTTGTGTCGAGGATCCGCTCGCGGCAGAGGCCGATCTGCTGCCCTTCGATCAGTCGATCGGGGTCGGAGATCTGCTGGTGGATGGCGCAGGCCCGAGCGAGCTCGGCGGCGCCGATCTGGGGCTCGGCGATCTGAGCGAGCTCGACCTGGGCCTCCAGGATCTGGCGCCCGAGGCGGATCTACAGCGTCCCATCGCTCGCTGGCGCAGCGACGGCCGCGGCCTGGAGGGTGGGGACATCAAGCGGCTCGACTGCCCGGAGACCAATCGCTGCTTTGCCGCGACGAGCCGGGCCATCTATCTCACTGCCGACGGAGCGACCTCCTGGGTGCCGGCGCCCGTCCAGCCCCCGCTGACGAGCGGGGACGCGATCTCGACGATCGTTGCCCATCCGCCCGACGGCAGCGTCCTTACCGTCTTGACGAAGAATCGCATCTATCGGCGGCCCAACAGCCTGGCGGGCACGCCGTTCGACGACCTGGGGGCGGCACCGGGCGCGTTCGCCGAAGCCGTCGTGGTCGCGATCAATCTCTACGGGCGGCTTCCCACTGGCCAGCTCTACGAGTTCACGTTGAGCGGGGGCTGGAACGCGATCGCCGCGCCGAGCTCAGACCCCGTTCAGGCGATCGCCGCGCCTCCTGGCACGCTCGAGCTGTGGGCGGGGGCGGCCAGCGGTGTGTGGAGTCGCGATCTGGCGAGCACGGATCTGGCCTCGCCGGGGTGGCAGCAGCGCTACGCTCCTCCCGGGACGGCCGTCGTCGCGTTCGATGCGAGCACCTCGCCGCCGAGCTGGGTTGCCAAGGTGGGCAACGACTACTGGCTCTCGCCGACCGGCGCCGCCAAGTGCCCCTACACCGACACCGTCTCTGCGTTCCTCCTCTCCGGGACCCGGCTCGTGGTGCGCGCCGACGGCGGCTACTTCGAGCTCGCACCGTCGACGTGTCAGACGGGCGGCGGCACGCTCCTTGACGCGAACCTGAACAGCCTGGTGACCACGTTCGTGCGCGTCCCGGACGCTGGCACGACCCTCCTCGGCTACGGGACCAAGGGCGTGTTTCACATCGGCGTGCAGGTGTCCAAAAGGATGTCGGGCCTCGAGGCGGCGCACATCACCGGGCTGGCCGCGCCCTCCAGCACCGAGGGGGCGCTCTGGGTCGCGACCTCGGCGGGCCTGTTCGAGCGAAAGGCAAGCAACCTGTACTTCGAAGAGGTGCAGACGCCGCACAAGCTCTTTCGATCGTTCGATGGCGTCGCCGCGATCGGACAGCACGTCCTCGCCACGTCGAGTGGCGCTGAGCTCACGTACAGCAGCGACGGCGGGCTGAGCTGGGGATTGTCGGTCGTGCAGCCCGCCGATCTCGGCGGTGCCACCTCGCTGATTGCCTCGGGCCCGGTGGCCATGGTGGGGAGCGGGACGGTGGCGATCGCCTGTGGCCTCGACGGAAAGACCTATCGCACCAGCGATGGCGGCGCGACCTTCGTACCGATCAGCGCCGGCACGATGCCGCTCGACGAGTGCCTGGCGGTGGTGCGCCACCCGACGAGCGATACCTTCTACCTTTCGGCCGCCAAGACGGTGTGGCGCGGCGACGCGAC
>CAZPEY010000128.1:3174-7640 GCA_964585665.1 uncultured Polyangiaceae bacterium
AAGCACTCGGGGCTGCTGGCGGCGACGGGGGTTTGGCCGTGAGCCGACGTCAGCTCCGACGAAGCAGCACGCTGCCGAGCGAGTAGCCGGCGCCGAATGAGGCGATCACGCCGAGGCTGCCGCGCGGCAGATCGTCGGAGTACTTCGAGAACGCGATCAGCGATCCGGCCGATGCGGTGTTGCCGTACTCGCCCAGGATGAGCGGGGCTTCGAGGCGCTCGGCGTCGCGACCGAGGAGGCGCCTGGCGATGAGCTCGTTCATGGTCTGGTTGGCCTGGTGGAGCCAGTAACGCTGGATCGCCGTGGTCGCGATGCCCTGCTCCGCGAGGTGATCACCGATGAACTTGGTCGCCATCGGCACGACGTCCTTGAAGACGCGCCGTCCCTGCTGCGTGAAGAGCTTGTCGCCTTCCGGGCCGCGTGAGCGCTCCGGATCGCAGCGGTTGAGGTAACCACCGTTGTTGCGGATGTTCGAGCTCCACTTCGACAGCGCACGCGTCGAGACGATCTCCCACGCGCCGGGGCGGGCCGCGGAGGAGGGCTCGATCACGACGGCCACGCTCGCGTCGCCGAAGATGAAGTGACTGTCGCGGTCGCGCCAGTTCATGTGGCCGGTCGTCATCTCGGGCGCGACGACCAGCGCGCACCTGCTCTTGCCGAGCTGCACCGCCTCGCTGGCGAGCTGCACGGCGAAGGTTGCGGACGAGCAGCCGACCGCGATGTCGAAGGCGTACCCCGAGGCACCGAGCGCTGCTTGGACCTCGATCGCGATCGCAGGATAGAGTCGCTGCAGGTTCGAGCAGCCGAGGATGACGAGATCGACGTCGCTGCCGGCGCGCCCAGCGTTGGCCAGCGCTCGCTCGGCGGCGCGCACCGCGTACTCCGCCTGTACGCTCAGCTCGTCGTCGGCGCGGTCGGGGACGTTCGGGCACATCCGCCGCGGATCGAGCAGGCCGCTGCGATCGTGCACGTAGCGCTGCCGGATCCCGGAGGCCTTCTCGATGAAGGCGGCGCTCGACTCTTCGAGCGGCTGCCGCGTCCCGGTCCGGATCTCGTCGGCGTGCGTCTCGTTGTCGAGGCGCACGAACTCGTTGAAGGCGGCGCACAGCTCCTCGTTGGAGAGCGCCTGTGGTGGATGCCAGACCCCAGAACCCGTCAGATAGGTGGCGAGCATCGCGGGCACGATACGCATCGAGACGGGCGTGTCCAGCGTCGAGAAAACGTCGATGTGCGTCAAAGGCGAGAAGCTGACGGGTTTCGTCGCGACGGTCGGACCGCTTTTCTTCGATGGCTCAGTTGTTCAGCTTGTCGTCGAGCTTCTTGTCGCGCATCCAGGCCTCGGCCTCCTGCAGGCGGCGCTTGGCCCCGGCGGACTTGACGCCGCGGAACAGCTCACGCGCCTCGTGCGCGAGGGTCCGCGCCCGCGCGTCCGAGGGCTTCTTGTCGAAGACGAGCTGTGCCAAGCCGAGCTTGGCCTCCGCGAGCGCCAGCCGCTCCTCGGCGCGGCACTTGTCGGTGCCGCAGATCGCCAGCGCGCGCTCGAAGTCGGCGCGCGCCTCGTCCAGTTGTCGGTGGCGCGCCTTGATCCGTCCGAGGCCGGACAGCGCCCAGACGAGGAGGACGTGCGTCTTGCCGTAGACCTTCTCGCCCATCGCCATCGAGCGCTGGAAGTGATCGAGCGCCTCGGCCTCGCGCCCCGCGTCGAAGTAGTTGAGGCCGAGGTTGAGCAGCGCCATCGCGACGTCGGGGTGCTCGTTGCCGAAGGCGTCGATGCTGATCTTGAGCGCCCGCTTGTAGTGCTGCTCCGCCTCGGCGTAGTCGCCGTGCTCCCAGGCGAGCACGCCGAGGTTGTTGGCGATCGAGGAGACGTTGGGGTGATCCGGGCCGAGCTCGCGCTCCCAGAGCTGCAGCGCTCGCTGATAGTACGCGCGCGCCTGCTCGTACTGGCCCCGCTCGTCTGCGAGCACGCCGAGATCGAGCAGCGTGCCGGCGAGTGCGCGGCCCGCGCCCGGACCCGTGGCCTTCTCGCGGAGGGCGAGCGCGCGCTTGAAGTGATCCTCGGCCTTGTCGCGCTCGCCGAGGTTGAGGTACACGACCCCCGTCGAGTTGAGCCAGCGCGCCTGCGCCTGCGGGTTCTCCGGCGCGCTGGCCAACGCCGCCTCGGTGATCTGGCTCCACTGGAGCGCCTCGCTCGGTCGAGAGAGCCCAACGCTCATCACCGAGATCAGCTCGGCCGCGGCATCGACCACGACCTCGTTGTGGCGCGAGCCGAGGGCGAGCAGAAAGGCGCGGCGCAGCGCGGTGAGGGACTCCTCGTATCGGCCGAGGTCGTCGAGCAGGACGCCGCGCCGGAGCTCCGCCTCGGCCTCGATCGGTCGGTAGTGCGTCGTCGCCGCCCGCGTGACCGCGGCTTCGGCGATGCTCAGCGCCGAGGCGAACCTGGCCGCGTCGCCGAGCACCTTGGCCTGCGACAGCTCCTCGCGGAGCTGCTCGACGAGCGCACGCGTCGCGGGATCCTTGGGGGGCGCGATCGGGGCGGTGAGCGCCTCGAGATCCCCGCAGCCAGCGATGCTGCTCAGTCGATCGGCGATCGCGCTGGCCTTCTGGACGACCTCGGCGTCGGCGGTCGAGAAGAGCTTGGCCGCGGTCTTGAGCTCCCCGAGTCGATGCGCGAGGCAGTTCATGCGCAAGGTGAGGATCTCGGAGGACTGCTCGTGCCGCACGCTCGACGCCTCGCACGCCTCGGTGTGCATGGTCGCCCAGGCGGCGGCGTAGCGATCGAGCGTCTCGGCCCCGGAGTCGAAGGCCCGCTGCGCGAAGGCCTTGTCCGTCGCCAGGAAGGCCTTGCGGCTGCTCTCCTTGACGCTCGCGTCCCAGACGCCGACCAGCTTGCTCTCGGCGCCGCGGCAGACCTGCTGCGCAGCGCGGTGGGTTCGCCAGGCGACGAACAGACTCCCGCCGACGAGCGCCAGCGCGAAGGCGATGCCGAGCTGTCGGGTGCGCTGCTCGCGTGTCCTCCGGCGGCGCTCCTCGGGATCGTCGGTGAGCGCCGCGAGCAGCCCCTCCATCGAGGGGAAGCGCGCGCGTGGATCGGGGGACAAGCCGCGGTCGACGATGCGATCGAGCCAGACTGGCACCTGCGCCTGCGCCGGTCGCTCGAGCTTGTGGGCGCGTGCGTTCCGCGCCACCTCCTCGACCGAGTCGCCGGCGAACGGTCGCTGGCCATACAGGGCCTCGAAGAGCACCACCGCGAAGCTGAACTGATCGGCCGTGGCGTCGAGGTGCTTGCCGTCCTGCTGCTCGGGCGCCATGTACATCGGCGTGCCGAGCACGAGCCCCTGCTGGGTCATCTCCGAGCTGAGCAGGTCGGGCGACAGGCCGTCGAGATCGGCAGGGAGTGGAGGGCGCTTGCGCGGGAGAGGCGCGGTCGGCGGCTCGTCTGCGTCGGCCTCCGCGTCGGTGGAGGACGCCCGCGCCGGCGGAACCCACGGGCCGTCCTCGTCTCTGTCGCCGTGATCGCCGGCCCGCGCCAGGCCGAAGTCGATGACGCGCACCCGCCCGTCCTTGCCGATGAGGACATTGGTCGGCTTGAAGTCGCGATGGATGATGCCGAGCTTGTGCGCGGCCGCGAGCCCGCGGCCTGCAGCGACGAGCACCTCGAGCACCTCGGCGCGCGTGTGCGTCGGCTCCTTGAGGTAGCTGGCGAGCGTGACGCCCTCGACGAGCTCCATCGCCATGAAGACGCGATTGTCGTGCGTGCCGACGTCGTAGATGGCGACGACGTTGGGGTGGGTCAGCTGCGCGAGCGCTTGTGCCTCGCGCAGCGCGCGGGTGCGACGGCGCTCGAACGAGTCCTCGATGCCCGAGCGCTCCTCGCCGAACAGCAGCACCTTGAGGGCGATGGCCCGGTTGAGGACGGGATCGAACGCCTTGTAGACGACGCCCATGCCGCCCATCCCGAGGAAGTCGACGATCATGTAGCGACCGACCAGATCACCGCGCTGTGGTGCCGACGGCGGCGGCTCCGTGCGCGGCGTCGCGCTCTGGTTGAGGCCGAGCGTTGGGTCTTCCACGACCTTGGAAGGGTACCCCGTGTGCTCGCCTTGGTTGAATCAGAATCGGTCGAGCCGGTTGCGCGCCGGCGCTCTTTCGTCGACGATTTCGCCCATGACGAAGACCAAGAGATCCGCTGTGTGGTGGGTGCTGCCGGGGGTGCTCTGCTGGACAGCCGCGGCCTCGGCCGCGCCTGACGCTCGGACGATGCGGACCTGGAAGGCCAAGTGTGCCTCGTGCCACGGCGAGGATGGCAAGGGCGCGACGGATCAGGGGCGCAAGATGGCGGTCGAAGATCTGACGACGTCGAAGTGGCAGCGGCGCTTCACCGACGCGCAGATTCGCTCAGTGATCACGACAGGCTTCAAGCGCACGAGCAAGGCAGGCGTCGCCCAGGAGATGGACGCGTACGA
>CAZPEY010000128.1:7740-14384 GCA_964585665.1 uncultured Polyangiaceae bacterium
CGGACGCGCCCGCGCTCAAGCCCGCCGCTTTGGCCGCGGCCAAGAAGAGCTGGAAGTCGAAGTGCGCGAGCTGCCACAGCGCGGACGGCACCGGCAGCGCCAAGGGAAAGGCGCTCGGGGTGGGCGACCTCTCGTCCGCCGCCTGGCAGTCCGAGCACGGCGACGAAGCGATCACCGCGACCTTGACCGCGCCCAAGAAGCTGAAGTCGGGCAAGAAGCTGGTGGCGCACTTCACCAAGCTCAAGGCCGCGGACGCGCGCGCCATGCTCGCCTACCTGCGCTCGCTCGCGGCTGGCAAGTAGCGCTACCCGGCGTAGACCTCGTCCTGCTCGATCCGACTGAGCGACCAGTCGAACTCTCCACACGAGACGCGCACGCTGCAGTACTTGCAGGTGCCGGTCATGTTGACCTGCAGCGCGGCGCCGCAGTTGGGGCACGTCGCCTCGCTGCGCGCCGCACCGGTGCGATCGACCCCGCGCACCAGCGTCCAGTACTCGGTGTAGCGACGGAGCGCCGTGCGGCTTCCGGAGACGAGCTTGCCGGAGTCCGAGACCACGTAGTCGGTCGAGGAGGCGAAGAGGCGCACCGTGATCGCGTCGTAGTAGCGATCGCTGCTCACCTTGACGATCTCGATCTTGGCGACCTCGGCCTTCTCGGTGACGTTGCGCAGCCCGGCGCGCAGGTAGGCCTCGAGGTAGCCGAGCTGCATCTGGAACAGCGCGTCGGTGAGGTAGGGGCGGATGCGCTTCCAGTCGCGCGTCGACCAACCGGCTTGCAGCTCGGTGAAGATGCGCTTGATGCGGGCCTCGAACGACGCACGATCGAACGCCGGGTCCCGCTTCTGCAACGTCGCCAGCGCCTCGTCGCACCGTGCGTCGACGAGCGTCGGCAGATCGCTGCCGCGCTCTTCGGCGCTGGTCTCGAGCATCGGGCCGCGCGGCTGTCGCGGCTCCTGCGCGACGTCGGTGACGATCCAGTCGAACTCGCCCGAGTCGACGACCTGCTGGCAGTGAGAGCAGGTGCTGCCCTTCATCGACGACAGGGGCGCGCCGCAGTTGGGACACTCGAAGATGCGGGCGCGCGCCGGCGGGCGAGACCTGGCCGTGGCGGCGCGCTCGAGCGTCCAGGTCTCGCGGCTCCAGAAGCCGCGCGGTCCCGACGGGGCCCGCTCCGTGTAGTTGGTCTCGAAGGTGACGGTGAGGCGCGCGCGCTCCTTGCCGTCCGCGGCCTTCTGCATGGTCAAGCGCTCGAAGCGCACGGAGCCGATGACGACCTCGGCCACCTCGGTGGCGTTGCCGTGCAGCGCGTCGAGCTGGCTGCGCACGCTCGGGGACAGGTAGGCGGCGAGCTCGGCGGCGCGCTGGGGCGAGCGGGCACCGTGCGCCTCGGCGTAGAGCGCGTAGAGAAAGTCCTCGAGGACGATCGGCGAGAAATCCGGATCGCGCGCCAAGAGCGGCGCGTACGAGAGGGCGGGCACCTGGCTGCGCACCCGCGGCGGGATCGGTGCGCCCGCGGCGGGGGGCTTGCCCGTGCTGCCGACGCTCCAGTCGCGCTTCTTGCGGTTGGCGAGCGCGGCGAAGAGGACGACTCCGCCCAGCACGGCCCAGACGATCAGCATGACCTTCGGGTACTCGATCGTCAGCTCGATCAGCCAGACGATCAGCTGGAGGAGATCGATGATCAGGAAGATGAGATCGAGGACGTCTCCGTTGCCCGAGCCGCCGCCGCCGGAGCCCGAGAAGCTCGAGCCGCCGCCGGGGCGCGCCCAGGCGATCCCGAGGCCGCTGCCGCACACGACGGCGAGGGCAACGACGACGAGCGCCAACCGCAGGTAGGATCGCGGCCAGCGGGGTCCGAGGCGCGTCTTCATGGCTCGCGGTCGCCGCTCGTCTCGGCCGCTGGCTCGTCGGGCAGCTCGTTGCGATCGTCGGCACGGTGGGGCAGGTGCGCTGCCAGGAGCGGCCCCAGCGACTCGAGCGCGCCGAGGAAGGCCGACAGATCGTAGCGCGCCACCGCGGCCTCGAGCGCGGCGAGCGCCGTCCGCCATGGAGTGCCGAGCTGCTCGACGTCGACGCCGAGATCGCAGATCACCTCGACGCGCCGCTCGAAGGTCGAGACGAGGATCAGGATCCCCCATCGTCCCGAGCAGCGCGCGACGCCGAGCTCGACGAAGGCGGCGCGCGCCGCGCGGTGCACCTCGCCGTCGCGCAGGCGGCGGCGCGTCATCAAGCGACGCAGCGGCGGGAGATGCGCGGACAGCGCCGCCAGCGCCGCGAAGCCGAGCGCGACCTGAAGCGGGAACCCGACGAGCGGGAAGGCGCGCTCCGCATAGAGCAGGACGACCAGCGTCGCCAGTGCCCCGACGAGGCCCCACAGGTAGTCCGCCTCGCGATAGCGCCCGGCGAAGTGGCGGACCTGCAGCACCAGCTCGGCCGAGGTCTGCGCCTCGACGGACGCGATCGCCGCGCTGGCGCGCCGTCGTCCCTCGTCGGAGAAGAAGTCTGCCTCAGCCATTGGCTTGGCTACGCTCCGTGCTCGCGCAGCCAGGCGTCGACCTCGGCGAGCCGTTGCTTGGCGCCGACTGCCTTGATCTGCCGGAGGAAGCCGCGCGCCTCCTCGGCCAGGGTGCGCGCCCGCTGGTCGTTGCCCTTGCTTCGCACGAGGATCTTGGCGAGTCCGAAGTCGGCCTCGGCGAGCGCGTGCTTCTCTTCCCCGCGGCAGAGCTCGCTCCCACAGATCGCCAGCGTGCGCTCGAAGTAGGCGCGCGCCTCGTCGAGCTGCTGCCGCTTCGCGGCGAGCCGTCCGAGGCCCTGCAACGACCAGGTTAGGAGCGTGTGCTGCTTGCCGTTGAGCTTCTCGGTGATCGCCAGCGCGCGACGATAGTAGTCGAGCGCCTCCGCCTCACGTCCCCAGTCGTGATAGAGCAGGCCGAGGTTGACCAGCATGAGGCCGATGTTCGGCGGCTCGGCCCCGAAGGCGTCGTGCTCGATCTTGGACGCGCGCAGGTAGTAGCCCTCCGCGGCTTTGTAGTCGCCGTGCTCCCACGCCAGGATGCCGAGGTTGTTGACGATCGACGCGACGCTCGGGTGATCGCCGCCGAGCTCCTTCTCCCAGAGCTGGAGCGCGCGTTCGTAGTACTGACGGGCCTGTTCATGCTCCCCTCGCTCGTCGGCGAGGACGCCGAGATCGAGGAGGGTCGAGCCCACCGCGCGGGCGGCGCCCGGTCCCGTGAGCTTCTCACGGAGGGCCAGCGCGCGATGGAGGTGCTGGTCGGCCTGCTCGTTCTTGCCGTTGTTGAGGTAGAGCACGCCCATCGAGTTGTGCCAGCGGCTCTCGGCCTCGGGGTTGGGCGGCGCGCTCTTCATGACGGCCTGCGCGATCTCGCCCCACGCCTCGGCCTCCGCGAGCTTGGCCATGCCGACGCTGATGGCGACGACCAGCTCCGTCGACGCGTGCAGCATCACCTCGCTGTGCTTCGAGGCAAGACCGTCGAGAAAGGCCTGGCGCATCGAGCGCACGGCGTCCTCGTAGCGCCCCAGATCGTTGAGCAGGATGCCTTGCCGCAGCTGGGCTTCGGCTTGCAGCGGCAGGTAGCCGATCGTCCTTGCCTCTTTGACCACCGCCTCGGCGACCGACAACCCGGCGGCGAACTTTGCGGCGTCCCCGAGCACCTTGGCCTTGGCCAGCTCGTCACGCAGCTGCTCGACCTTGGCGCGCGTCGGCGCGTCGTTCGGCGGGGCGATCGGCGCGGTGAGCGCGACGAGATCGCCGCAGCCGGCGATGCTGCTCAGACGGTCGGCGATCTCCTGCGCCTTCTGCACGACCTGGACATCTGCGTTCGCCAGGACGTTCGTCGTGGCCCGCAGCTCCCCGAGTCGGTGCTGGAGACAGTTCATGCGGAGCGTGAGGATCTCGGCCGACTGTTCGTGGCGCACGCTCGACGCGGTGCACGCTTCGGTGTGCATGGTCGTCCACGCCGCGGCGTATCGATCGAGCGTCGCGCTGACCCCCGCCAACGCGTGCGGTGCGAAGCTCTTTCCCGTCGCCAAGAACGCCTTGCGCAGGGCCTCCTTCGACGGCGCGTCCCAGACCCCGATCAGCTTGGCCTCGGCGCCGCTACAGACCTGGGAAGCCTGGCGGTGGGTGCGCCACGCGACGAACAGGCTCAACCCCACCACGCCCGAAGCGAGCGCGACGCCGAGCTGGCGCCACCGCTGGGCCCGTACGCGGGCTCGTCGCTGCTCGGGATCGTCGGCGAGCGCCGCGAGCAGCTCGTCCATCGATCCAAAGCGGGCCTTGGGGCTGGGCGACAAGGCGCGCGTCGCGATGGCGTCGAGCCAGGGGGGCACCTGCGCGGCGGCCATGCGGCGCAGCTTGTGGTCGCGCGCGTTCTGCGCCACCTCCTCGACGGACTCCCCCTCGAAGGGGCGCACGCCGTAGAGCGCCTCCCACAGCACGACGCCGAAGCTGAACTGATCGGCGGTGGCGTCGAGCGGCTGGCCATCTTGCTGCTCGGGCGCCATGTACATCGGCGTGCCGAGCACGAGGCCCTGCTGCGTCATGTCCGAGCTCAGCAGGTTCGCCGAGCTGCTGAGCAGCTCTTCCTCTTCGCTCGACCCGTCGTGCGTCGACGGGCGGGCGAGTCGTCGCCGGGTCTTCGGCTCGGCCCGATCGCTGTCGGTGAGCGACGGTGTCGTCGTCAACGGTGCGCTCACCGGGCCGGGCTCGTCGATGGCGTGATCGCCGGCGCGGGCGAGCCCGAAGTCGATCACCCGCACGCGCCCGTCCTTGCCGATGAGGACGTTGGCTGGCTTGAAGTCGCGATGCACGATGCCGAGCTGGTGGGCGGCGGCGAGCCCGCGGCCCGCGGCCATCAACACCTCGAGGACCTGGGGGCGCGTGTGCGCTCCGTTCTTCAGGTACATCGCGAGGGTCGCGCCCTCGATGAGCTCCATCGCCATGAACAGGCGATCGCCCTCCGTGCCGACGTCGTAGATGGACACGACGTTGGGGTGGGTCAGCTGCGCCAGCGCTTGCGCCTCGCGCAGCGCCCTGGTCCGTCGCTGATCGATGGTGTGATCACCGCCGCGCCGCTCCTCGCTGAGCAGCAGCACCTTGAGCGCGATGGCGCGGTTGAGCACCGGATCGAACGCCTTGTAGACGATGCCCATGCCGCCCATGCCGAGCAGATCGACCACCATGTAGCGTCCGACCGTCTCGCCGCGCTGGGGCGCCGACGCCGGAGGCTCGGTGCGCCGGGGACCGACGGACTTGAGGTCGAGGGTGGGATCTTCCACGGAACGCTCAAGCTTATCGCGAGGGAGGTGGGCCGGGGAAGTTTCGCGGGGAGCGCGACCAGCGAGGCGGTGTGGCGCGGATCAGGGCCGGCGCGCGGGGCGGCGGCGGATGGCGAGCGCGGCGAGCGCGAGGAGCAGCTGTCCGACGGAGGCGGTGCCGGGGAGCGCGCTGCAGCCGCGCTTGTCGGCGCCGGTGCCGGCAGCACCTCCGTCGACGGCGGGAAGATCGGGCGAGGCGCCCGGGCCGCCCGTGCCGGCGAGATCGGTCGTCGCGGCGCCCTGGTCGGCGCTGGCGGACAGATCCGCGGTGCCGAGGTCGGGCGGGTCGCAGACGCAGATCGCGCTCTGGCAGCGCGCGGTACCCGGGCAGTCTGCGAGTGCGCACGGGGTGTCGTTGGGCAGCGGCGTCCCGGCGCACTGGCCGTTGTTGTCGCAGCTCGCGTTCTGCACGCACGCGTTGTCGAGCGCGCACGCCGAGCCGGGATCGGCGTTCGTCTCGACGCAGGCGCCGGTCGTCTCGTCGCAGCTCGCCCGCTTGCACAGCCCCGACGGCGTGCAGGTCTTGGCCGAGCCCTGACAGGACTCGCCCTGACATTGCGGGGACAGCACGCACTTGCTCGATGCGATGCAGCTCGTCCCATCGCTCTTGCCCAGGCACTGGTTGCAGAGGCCGGGGTTGGTCGCGACGTCGCCCTCGCAGCCGTTGGCCTTGTTGCCGTCGCAGTCCTCGTAGCCGGTCGCGCACGTCCCGCCCGTGTAGGTGCAGCCGCCGTCGACGCAGGACAGGGTCGCGCCGGTGACGTGCAGGACCAGCTCGGAGCACTTGTTGCCGCAGCCGCCGCAGTTGTCGACGTCCTGGGTCGTGTCGACCTCGCAGCCATCGGCGGTGTTCTTGTTGCAGTTGGCGTGGCCCGTCGTGCACAGCGCGAAGGTGCAGGTGCTCGCGACGCAGGTGACGCCGGTCGCGTTGCCGACGAGGCTGGCGCAGTCGACGTCGCAGGCGCCGCAGTGCGCGGGGTCGTTGGTCAGGTTGATCTCGCAGCCGTTGGTGCGCTTGTCGAGGTCGCAGTCGTCAAAGCCGGTGTCGCAGGCGCCGTCGCACTGTCCCACAGAGCAGTGCGGCGTAAGGTGGCTCGACGAGCAGGCCGCCGCGCACGCGCCGCAGTTGGCCGGATCGTTGTAGAGATCGAGCTCGCAGCCGTCCTTGTTGTCGAGGTTGCAGTTGCCCCAGCCAGCGTCGCAGACGAGCGTCGAGGAGATGCAGACGTTGTTGGTTGCGTAGACGCTGGCGCCGCTGCAGTCGCCGTGGGTCGGGCAGCAGTAGCGCGGGGTGTTGCAGGTGCTGCC
>CAZPEY010000129.1:0-14359 GCA_964585665.1 uncultured Polyangiaceae bacterium
GAGGTCGAGCCCCGCCGCGCCTTCATCGAGAAGAACGCGCTCAACGTCCGCAACCTCGACGTCTAGGTTCCCGCAAGATGGGCGGCCGCCGCAATCGCACCGAGCACCAGGCCAAGCAGGACAAGAAGAAGCAGCAGGCGAAGAAGGAGTACCGGCCCAAGGTGCAGGTGCCTGGTCGTCCGGCCCCTCCAGCGCCGCCGCCGAAGCTCGACATGCCGACGCTGGTGCAGGCCATGCGCAAGGACTACGAGTCCAAGCTCGATCCGACGCAGCGCCGCCCAGGCGGCGAGAAGATCGACGAGGCGGTGTTTGCGATCCTCGAGCAAGCGCTCGGCTCGGTCAAGACGACGCAGAAGCGCGGCAAGCTGAGCATGGCGGTCGACAGCGAGGAGCTCAAGGGCAAGGCCGCTCCGATGGTCGACACGCTCGCCGGCGGGCTCAAAGAGGCGTTCCTGGCCAAGTGGATCCCCGAGCTCATGAAGGTGCTCACGCCGACCCCGGCTTCGGATCCTGCTCCGGCTTCGGATCCTGCTCCGGCTTCGGATCCTGCCGCGGCTTCGGATCCTGCTGCGGCTTCGGATCCTGCCGCGGCTTCCGCCCCACCTCCCGCCGCGCGCCCCTCGTTCGACGCGATCGACGTAGCGGGGCTGGCGGCGCTCTTGCTGCACCGCAAAAAAAATCCCGAAGAGTAGGGTGGGAAGGCTAGCGGAGGGGCGGGGTCGAGAGCTGCGCCGGGCGTAGAAGGCCGCGCGTCACGTCGGTGGCGCCAACCTGCTTGCCGTCCGAGTAGAGCAGCAGCGCTCGCTCGATCACCGTCTCGAGCTCGCGGAAGTTTCCCGGCCAGCTGTGCCGCTTGAGGGTGTCGACCGCATCGTTCTTGAAGATGATGTTGCCGGGCTCGGTCGAGTTCTCCATCTTGACGGTGTCCTCGACACCCCGGTCGCGCAGCAGCCGGTTGGCCATCCACAGGATCGCGCCAGGGATGTCCTCGGGACGCTCGCGCAGCGGCGGCAGGACCAGATCGAGGCGCGCCAGCTTGTAGAAGAGGTCGTGACGGAAGCGGCCAGCCGACACCTCGGCGCGCAGATCCCCGTCGGTGATCGCGATGATCGTCACCTGCGTGCGGCGCTCGCGGATCTCTCCTTCACGGTGGTAGCGGCCGCGCTTGAGCAGCTCGAGCAGGCGGCGCTGGAGCTGCGCCGACATGCCGATCACCTCGTCGAGGACGAGCGTGCCGCCGTCGGCCTCGGCGACCGCCCCGTCGAACGGGCGCTCGCCCTTCTGCTGCGGCGCAGCGCCGAAGAGCTCGGCCGCGACCTCGTCCTCATCGCGTCCCAGCGTCGAGACGGTGAGCAGCGGCGCCTCTTCCCCGTGCATCAGCTCGTGCAGCGTGTGCGCGAGCCCCTCTTTTCCCGTTCCCGGCTCGCCGCTGATGAGCGCGTTGGTCGTGTACGGACGCGCCTGCATCCGCTCGATCACCTCGACGATGTGGCGCACCAAGGGATGTGGCGAGGCGAGGCGTATGAGGCCGGCGGCTGATCCCTTGAGCGGCGTGGCGGTCAGCTCACCGAGGGAGGAGAGGGAGTCACGCTTTTTGGACATGGTGGGTTCCTACCACGAAGGGCCGCCACGGATCTATGAATGTGGTGACGGGGTCTCAGGCCTTGGCCTGGTTGGCCATCCCGAGAAGCTGGTCCATCGTTCGCTGATCGGCGTCGGGGAAGGGGTAGTGCTCGAACTCGCTCGACTTGACCCAGCGGTAGTCGTTCACGCGATGCACCGACAGCGGCGTGTTCGGATCGAGCTCGGCCTCGTAGAGCGCGAGCGCGACGGAGTAGCCGTCGTACTGGTGGACCTTCTCGCCGAGCTTGCGGCCGATGGTGGCGCGGGCGCCGAGGCGCTCGGCGAGCTCGCGGTGGAGCGCCTCCTCGTCCGTCTCGTTGGGCTCGACCTTGCCGCCCGGAAACTCCCAGAGCAGCGGCAAGACCGCGGTCGCCCGTCGCTGCGTGATGAGGTAGCGCCCATCCTGTTCACACACCGCCGCGACGACCCGAAGTGTACGTTGGTCCATTCCGGTCGCCAGCTTACGCCGCGCCGAGGCGGCGTGCAAAGTCTGCCTCCCCGTTGTAAGCTCTGAACTCACCAAACCGCGAACACCGCGAGGAGACGACATGGGGATCTTCGACTTCATTCAAAAGGGCGCACAGGAGCTGTTCATCGCGCGGCCGGATGCCGCTCGCGGCGCGCTCATCTACAAGCACCCCGATCCGACCATCCCCAACAACGCCAGCCTCACGGTCGGCCAGGACGAGATCGCGCTCTTCTACAAAGATCAGCAGTTCGTCGGCGCGGTGAACCCTGGCCCGCCGACCAAGCTGGCGACGGCGAACTGGCCGTTCCTCTCTGGCATCATCGACAAGTTCACGGGCGGCAACCTCTATCGCGCCGAGCTCTGGTTCATCACCACGCGCGAGATCGCCGGCCTGACGTTTGGCGGGCGCATCGGCGATCTCGAAGATCCAAAGACCGGCCTCGCGGTCGGCACGATGGTCAACGGTCAGTTCTCGATCCAGGTCGACGATCCGCAGAAGGTGATCGCGTTCTTCGGCCAGCGGAGCTGGTCCACCGACGATGAGTTTATCGGCTGGTTCAAGCAGCAGCTCGTCAAGGTCGTGCGCGACCGTACCGCCGAGCTGCTGGTCAAGCAGAACATCCCGCTGCTCACGGTGACCTCGGGAGCCATGACCGAGGAGCTCGAGCAGGTCTACCTCGAGGCAGTCCGCCCCTATGTCGCGCCGTACGGCATCAAGGTGCTGCGGCTCGGCGACGTGCAGATCAAGATCAAGCCCGAGGACGAGGCGACACTCAAGGGCCTCTACAAGGACGCGGCGCAGATCAAGCTCGGCCAGCAGGTCGGTGGCTACCAGCAGTTCGCGGCTGGCAAGGCGATGATGGGCGCGGCCGAGGGCATGGCCAACGGCGGAGGCGGCGGGGGCGGCGGCGACAATCCGATGCTCGCCGGCGCGGGTATGGGCATCGGCATGGGCATGGCGTCGATGTTCCAGCAGCAGGCGCAGCAGAACTCGCTGGCGCAGCAGCAGGCCCAGGCGCAGCAGCAGCAAGCGCAGCAGCAGGCCCAGGCGGCGGCCAAGTTCTCCGGCCCCGACATGGTCCTCGCCGTCGAGAAGATCAAGAAGCTCAAGGACACCGGGATCCTCAACGAGACCGAGTTCACCGCGCGCAAGCAGAAGCTGATCGGCGAGCTCAAGGACAAGAAGCTCAGTGATGGTCCGGAGGACTTCCTGGCGGCGATCATCCCGCTCATCGAGGCGGGGACGCTGACGCCAGACGACGTGCAGAAGATCAAGGCGATCGTCCTCGCCTAGCTCCCGTTCGTACGACAAAAGGAAACGGCCCCGAGGCGTCTGCCCCGGGGCCGTTTGTTTTGGTCTAGATGCTTGACTACTCGACCGAGCTGACCGCCGTCCACGCCACGACTTCGTGGGTGTTCTTGACGTCGTCGATCGAGCAGCTCTTGACGTTGGCTGCCGTCGAGCACGAGTGGGTGCCCGTGATCTTGCAGCCGCGGGCCTGACACGCCTTGCGCGCCTCCTGCGTGTCCTTGGCGCCGTAGCGGCACTGATTGCAGGAGCTGCCGCTGCCACAGCCGTAGCAGCCGTCGCTGGCCAGCGCCTTGGTGACGAAGCCGCCGCCGAGCAGCGTGGCGGCGCAGAGGAATGCTTGGACGAACTTCATGGGGACTCCTTGGTCGTCAGGGTACTTGACTAGTTGATCGAGCTGACCGCCGTCCAGGCGACGACCTCGTGCACGTTCTTCGAGTCGTCGATCGCGCAGACCTTGACGTTGGCAGCGGTCGAGCAGCTCGAGGTTCCGGAGATCTTGCAGCCGCGCGACTCACACTTCTTGCGCGCCTCCTGCGTGTCCTTGCCACCCTCGAGGCGGCACTGCTGACAGCCGTTCGAGCTACCGCTGCCGCAGGTGACGCAGGCGTCTGCCATCGCCTTGGCTACGAACCCGCCGCTCAACAACGTGACCGCGCAAACGAAGGCCTGAACGAGCTTCATGGGATATCTCCTTGTCTGAACTGCGAGGAACAAAATGCCTCCGAGACGGTAGCATAGTCGCTCGTCGGATCGCTAGAGCGACCGCCCGGCCAGCCTCGTCTCTTGCCGCCGCCGCCAACCTGCTCGGTGTAGCCCCGTCGGCTGCTTGCGCCGGGCACCGCCAGGCGCGAGGATAGCGCGGTGTCGACAATCGCCATGGCGCAGACGGCGCTCGATCGGTGGCTCGCGGCGCTCAACAGCCAGGGCAAGTCGAGCTCGGTGCAGCTCGCCTGCGATCGTGAGATCGAGGTCCACCGTTACGTGCCGGGCGTAGAGGCGGCGGCGGCGATCTTCAAGGGTCACGACATGGTCGAGGTCTGGGTGCGCCGCACCCCGGAGTCGAACCGGTTCGAGCTCGTCGAGCAATCGGTCAAGCAGCTTGACGATGGGTGGTGGGAGGCCCGCTACCGGGTGCGAGCGGATGCCTGGGTCAACGAGGGCACCTGGCGTTTTCGCACCAGCGACGAGTCGAGGCTCGTCGAGCTGCATCATCGGCCGGATCCGCTCAAGGAGTAGGGGGGTGCGTGCCGCTGCGGGGCTGCTCTCCGTCGTGCTGTTGGCAGCGACGGCCCGCGCGGACTGCGATCCGCCGCGTCGCTACTGCATCGCGCTCGCGGCCTACGTCCCGCCCGGAATCTCGTCGAGCTGGTTCGCGGCGCAGGTCGAGGAGGCAAACCGCCGCCTCGCCGTCGTCGACGCTGCCGTCACGGTTGTTGCGACCACGCCGCTGCCCGAGGTGCATCGGCGTATCGAGAGTCGTTCGGCGCGCAATCGGCTGCTCGCGCTCGGCCGTCAATCCCCGCTGCGCATTATCGTCGTCGAGCGACTCGCCGACTCGGAAGATCCGAAGGCGGATCGCAAGGGCGTGACCTGGCGTGGCGGAGAGGACTTCCTCGTCGTGATCGACGACGACGCACATCGCTGGGTGCTGGCGCACGAGCTCGGTCACGTACTCGGGCTGCCACACAGCACGGAGCACACGTCGATCATGAACAAGACGACGCGCCTCATCCTGCCGCACCAGCTCGTCTACACGGCCCGCGAGCAGCCGATCATGCGGCGCACGCTGCAACGGCTCTTCTCGACGGGAAAACTGAGCGGGGGCCGAGCCCGCTAGAGCCGCGCAGGGCGCTGCTCCACGTGCAGATCCGTATGGTCAGGCTCCTTGACGACTAGAAGTGCGGCGGGTCGCGCAGGATGCGCTTCGAGATGACGATGCGCTGCACCTGGCCAGTGCCCTCGAAGATGTCGAACACCTTGATGTCGCGATACCACTTCTCGACGAACTGGTGGTTGTGCAGGCCGTGCGCGCCGAGGATCTGCACCGAGTCGCGGCACACCTTCATGGCGACCTCGGCTGCGTAGGCCTTGCACATCGAGGCCTCCTTGGCGTTGGGCAGGCCCAAGTCGGCCATCCACGCGGCGCGCCAGCACATCAGCCGCGCCGCCTCGAGCTGCCGCTTGTTGTCGGCCAGCATCGACGCGATCGCGTGGTAGCGGGGGAGGGCGCGCCCGAGGAGGTAGTGCTCCTTGACGAAGTCGCGTGTGTACTCGTACGCGGCGCGCGCGATGCCGACCGCCAAGATGGCGACCATGGGGCGTGAGGAGTCGAAGGTCTTCATCGCCGTCATGAAGCCCTCCTTGCCGCGCGCGTACTGGGCCTCGCCGCCCAGCAGGTTCTCCTCGGGGACCCGGCAGTCCTCGAGCACCAGCTCGGCGGTCTCGCTGGCGCGGATGCCCATCTTGTCCTCGATCTTGCCGAGCTCGAAGCCGGGGGTGCCCTTCTCCACGACGAAGGCGCGATGGCCGGCGCGCCCGAGGGTCGGATCGACGGTTGCGAAGATGACCACCCAATCGGCGCGGCCGCCGTTGGTGATGTAGCACTTGCGGCCGTTGAGCACCCAGTGCTTGCCGTCCTTGCGACAGCTGGTGCGGATGCCGGCGACGTCGCTGCCGGCGCCCGGCTCGGTGAGCCCATAGGCGCCGAAGTGCAGCCCTGGCTGCGAGAAGATGCGGAAGAAGCGCTCCTGCTGCTCGGGTGTGCCGGTGAACTGCACCGGCGGTCCGCCGAGGCCCGGCCCGGGCAGCGACAGGACGACGCTGATGTCGCCGAAGGCCATCTCCTCGGCGGCGAGGATCGCCATGCGGTTCTTCTGCGTGTGACCGCGCTTGTCCTTCTGATCGCCGGCGCCGCCGCCCTCGCCGCCGTACTCGCGCGGCACCTCGCCCGAGGAGAAGGCGCCGCGCAGCTGAGCCAGGCGCAGGAGAAACTCGTCGGGGATGCGGTGCGTTCGATCCGCTTCGAGCGACATCGGGCGGATGACGTTCTGCGCGAACATGCGGATCATGTCGCGCATCTGGCGTTGCTTGTCGGAGAGCTCGAATTCGATCATGGTCAAGATCCTTGACTGAGTGCGTCTCGGTCTTCTAGGTGTAGAAGGGCTGCAGCCAGGTCGACGGTGGCTCGATGGGGGTGCCGAGCTCGACGGCGGCGATCACCTCGCGGCACCACTCGGTCGGGACGCCGAGGAGCGCCAAGGCCTTCGTCTCACGCAGCCACTTCTCGACGGGAAAGTCGCGGATGAAGCCGGCGCCACCGAGGAGCTGCACCGCGCGGTCGGCGCAGCGGAAGCCGACCTCGTTGGCCTGCACGATCGCCGCCGCTGCGAGCGCCAGATCGCCGCTCTTGTCGAGCGCGTCGGCGCCGCGCCAGAGCAGCCAGCGCGCCGAGTCGACGGCGATCGCCAGCTCGGAGAGCTCGAACGCGATCGCCTGAAAGTGGGCGATCGCCTTGCCGAAGGCCTTGCGCTCCTGGGTGTAGTCGAGCGCGTGCTCGTAGGCCGCCCGTGCCAGCCCGAGCTGACGCGTGCTGTGCCGGAGCGTCATGGCGAGGAGCGCTCGCGGCAGTCGAGAGACCAAGTCGGGTACCGAGAGCCGGGTGGCGGGGGCTGCGCTCAGCACCAGCGTCCCCGCCTGCGCCGCATCGAGCGCCAGCAGGGGGCCGTCGGGCTCGACGGAGACGCCCTCGCCTCGGTCGACGACGAAGGCCTGGGCGTCGTCGAGCACGAGGAAGCGCGTCGCGGTCTGGGCGCCCAGGACGAACCGCCGCCGCCCGGTGAGGCGCGCTGCGCCTCCGTCGCTGGCGATCGCCTGCAGCGCCTCGCCATGGTCGGCGCAGTACGCCACGGCGCCTTGCATCGTGCCCTCGACCACCGGGCGCAAAAGGCGGGCGCGCTCGTCCTCAGTGCCGAGCGAGGAGAGCAGGGCGATGTAGCTCTCCGACGGGCACAGCGCGACCGATCCGCCTGCGTCGGCGGCCGCCAGCTCCTCGAGCGCGAGGAGCTGCGTGAGCAGGCGCGCGCCCTGGCCGCCGTCGGCCTCCGCCGCGGTCAGCGTCGGCAACCCGAGCTCGGCGACGGTGCGTAGCACGTCGCTCGGCACGCCCTGCTCGAGCTGCCGCAGCCGGGGACGGATCTGCTCGGTGGCGACACGGCGCACGGTGGCTTGCAGGAGCTCTTCCTCTTCGTCGAGAGCGAACGAGATCACGGGGAACCTCCGCGCGGATCAGACTCCGGGCCTCGGGCCAGCGTCAAGCGCTGAATGACTAATCAGTCAGTATGGACGCCGCGTACGGCACGGTGGTTGGCGCCAGGGCCGGCGCCCAGTAGGCTGCCTGCGTGATCGCGCCTCTCAATGCCGCCGAGCTCGCGGCCGTCTGCGACGAGCTGCGCCGCACCGTGCTCGGCCACCCCGTCCAGCGCATCGTGCAGTGGGACGAGACGACCGTCGTGCTCGATCTGCGCGGGCGGGGGCTGCTCGTCTCGGTCCACCCGCGACTCGGTCGCCTCCATCTGCTCAGCGGAAAGCCGAGCGGGACGGGCGAGCAGCCGCCGGCCTTCTGCATGCTCCTGCGAAAGTACCTCGAAGGAGCCCGGCTGGTGCGCGTCGAGCCAGTCGCCGGGGAGCGCGCAGTCGAGCTCGGCTTCGCGAGGAGCGACGGCGAACGGGCGCTGCGGCTGTTTCTGTTCGGGCGCGCCGCCCAGCTCCAGCTCGTCGAGGAGGGCCAGCTCCTTGGCCACCTCGGACCGGCCCAGCGGACCTACGACGGCCTGCCAGCGCCGCGCCAGCTCGCCGAGCCGCTCGCCCTGCGGTTCGAACCGGGCGAGGCTCCGTCAGCGGTGCTCGAGGCACTGTTTGCCGAGGCAGCCGCGATCGCGCGCAGCGAAGAGCAGCGCCAGCAGGCGCTCGCCAGGCTGCATGCCGAGGCCAAGCGCCTGGCGCGGCTGCGCGGGGCGTTGGTCAACGATCTTGACCGAATGGAGAAGGTGCCGCTGCTGCGCAAGGAGGCGGACCTGCTGCTCGCGCTCGCCGCCGACCAGGGACCAGGGCAGGCCGAGATCCGGCTGCCCGACCTCATCGACGCGGCCGACGGCGACGTCGAGCTGACGATCGCGCTCGATCCGGCGCTCTCCGCCGTCGACAATGCGCAGCGCCGCTACAAGCAGTGTCGGCGGCTGGAGCGGGGCCAGCGCGCCTTGCGGACCCGCTTGGAGACGGTGGAGGCGGAGCTGGCCCGCGTCGAGGGGCGCCTCGCAGCGGTGGAGCAGGGCGAGCCTGCCGACCGTGGCGACGGGACACGGACGGTGCGTCCGAGCGCGCCGCCGACCAGCCGCGCGGCCGCACGCGATGCGAGGCGCCCGCCGTACCGCGCGTACCGCAGCGCGCGCGGGGTGCCGATCCTCGTCGGGCGCGGCGCCGATCGGAACGACGAGCTGACGTTCAAGGTGGCGCGGGGCAACGACTGGTGGCTGCATACGCGCGATGCGCCTGGCTCGCACGTCATCGTCACGCTCGACGGCAGGCCTCTCGACGAGGCGACGCTGCTCGACGCGGCGACGCTCGCGGCTCACTTCTCGACGCTGCGCGACGAGGCGCAGGTGGACGTCAGCTACGTCCAGCGGAAGGCGGTGCGCAAGCCGCCCAAGAGCCGCCCTGGCATGGTGACCCACTCGGGCAGCAAGACGATCCGGGTGCGCCTCGAGCCGGAGCGCCTGCAGCGCCTGCTGGCCACCCTCGAAGAGCCCTGAACGACCTCCGGACTCAAGAAGATCCTTCGTGATCCCAGCACGTTGAGGATCTCGCCCTTGACGTTAGTTAGTGATGCATTACTAACTAATCCGCATGGCAAGACCCAGATCGGTGTCGGACCAAGAGGTGTTTCGCGCGGTGCGCGATGCGGTGCTCGAGCAGGGGCCGCAGGTGTCGCTCGACGTCGTCGCCGAGCGGATTGGGGTAACCGCCCCGGCGTTGTTCCGGCGGTTCGGCAATCGCCAGGAGCTGCTGTTGCTGTCGCTGCGTCCCGAGGAGCGGCCGGCCTTTCTCGATCTGCTCGACGCGGGGCCGGACGTGAGCGCCAAGGCGGCGCCGATCGAAGAGCAGATCGTCGAGATCTTCACCGAGATCGGCCACTACCTCGTCAGGACGCTGCCGTGCATGGTCGCGCTGCGCGAGAGCGGCCTGCCCTTCTCGGCGATCCACGCGACGAGCGACGAGCCGCCGCCGATCCGCACCATCAAGGCGCTGGCCGCCTGGCTCGAGCGCGGTACCGATGCGGGCAAGCTCGCCGTCGCGGATCCGACCGCGACGGCGATGGCGATGATCGGCTCGGTACACATGCCGATCTTCATCCGTCACATCACCAACGGCAAGAAGGCGCACGAGCCGCGTCACTTCGCACGCGAGCTGGCGCAGATCTTCTTGGAGGGAATCGCCGGGTCGCAGCGGCCAGCCTCCAAGCGCAAGGAGCGATCATGATCCGTCGTACCGAGGCCCTCGCAGCGCTGGCGAGCGCAGCGCTCGCGCTGTCGCTGACGGCGTGTTCCGGCAAACCAAAGGACGAGGCGCCGACCAAGCCCAAGGAGCCGCCTCCACCCGTCGTCACCGTCGAGACCAAGCCGGTCGAGATCAAGAAGATGCCGCGCGTCCTCACGCTCACGGGGACGATCCTCGCGGACCGGCAGTCGGAGGTCGCTGCGAACGTCAGCGGGCGCGTCATCTCTTCGCCGCTCGAGCGCGGCCAGGCCGTCAAGCAGGGCCAGGTCATCGCCGTGGTCGACTCGCGCGCCGCGGGCTTCTCGGCGTCGGCGGCCTCGGCGCAGAGCAAGGTCGCCGAGGCGCAGCAGAAGCAGGCCGAGAGCGACTGCGAGCGGGCCGACTCGCTGCTCCAGAAGGGCGCAATCTCCCGCGTCGAGCACGAGCGGCTCAAGACCGCCTGCTCCGCGCAGATGTTCCAGGCGAGCGCGGCGCGCGCCAACGCAGACCTGGCGCAGAAGCAGCTCGGCGACACCACCATCCGTGCGCCGTTTGATGGGGTCATCGGCGAGCGCTACATCAACGTCGGGGAGTACGTGTCGCCACAGACCAAGGTGGCGAGCGTCTATCGGATCAACCCGGTGCGCGTGCAGATCTCCGTCCCCGAGCCCGCCACGCCGCTCATCAAGCCCGGCGCAGAGCTCAAGGTGCGTGTCGCTGCGTGGGGCGATCGCGACTTCCCGGCGACGGTCAAGTACATCGCACCGGCGTTGCGACCGCAGACGCGCGATCTGTTGGTCGAGGCGATCGCCGACAATCCCGACGGAGCGCTGCGCCCAGGGATGTTCGCCGCGATCCACCTCGTGACGGGGGAGGCGGATGAGCCGACCGTCCCGCAGAGCGCGATCCAGACGGAGGGTTCGACCAAGCGGCTCTTCTTGGCGCGCAACGGCCAGGCCTGGGAGATGGTCATCAAGACCGGCGCCTCGCGCGATGGTCGCGTCGCGGTGCAGGAGGCGCTGACCATCCAGGATCGCGTGATCGTGCAGCCGCCCCCAGGCCTCCGCGACGGTGCGGCGGTCCAGTACGCCCAGTAGGCCAGCGGCCAAGGAGCGCTCATGCAGTGGCTAGCTGAAATCTGCGTCCGCCGACCCGTCTTCGCCACCGTTCTGTCGCTGGTGATCATGGTCGTCGGTGGCGTCTTCTACTCGAAGCTGGGCGTCGACCAGTTTCCAAAGATCGACTTTCCGGCGGTCGCGGTCATCACGCGCCTACCAGGCGCATCTCCCGAAGACGTCGAGCGCGAGATCACCGAGAAGATCGAGGCGGCGATCAACACGATCAGCTCGATCGACGAGCTGCGATCCGATTCGTCGGAGGGCGTCTCGAAGGTCTTCGTGACGTTTCAGCTCGAGAAGAACGTCGACGTCGCGACGCAGGAGGTGCGTGATCGCGTCGCTGCGATCATGGCGGACCTGCCCAAGGGCGTCGAGTCGCCGGTGATCAGCAAGGTCGATCCCGATGCGTCCCCGGTGCTCTACATCGCGCTTCAGGCGCCGGGTCGCGCGCAGAAAGAGATCACCGATCTGGCCGATCGCGTCGTGCGTCGCCGGATCGAGAGCACGAGCGGCGTTGGTCAGGTGCGCATCATTGGCGGGCAGAAGCGGCAGATCAACGTGTGGGTCGACCCCGTCAAGCTGCGTGCGCTTGGACTGTCAGGCGCGCAGGTCGCCGCCGCGATCGACGCGCAGAACGTGACCTTGCCCGGGGGCAGAGTCGATCAGAGTCGCGACTTCCTGACCCTGCGAATCCATGGGCGCGTCGAGAGTGTCGACGAGCTCAAGGCGATCATCGTTCACGAGCAGGCAGGTCGAACGATCCGCTTGTCAGAGGTAGCCGACGTCGAGGATGGCGGCGAGGAGATCGAGACCGCGGCGCGCTGGAACGGGGATCCAACGGTCGTCCTGACAGTACGAAAGCAATCGGGCACCAACACCATCGAGGTCGTCGACCAGGTTCAAGCGCGGCTCGCCGAGCTCCGCAAGGAGCTGCCCAAGGGCTACTCGCTCGTCGTGCAGCGCGATGGATCACAGGCGATTCGAACCGGCACCGAGGCGGTCAACGAGCATCTGATCCTAGGAGCTATCTTCGCGTCGATTATCGTGCTCGTGTTCCTCGGCAACGCTCGTTCGACGATCATCGCCTCGATCGCGATCCCGACCTCGATCGTCGGAACCTTCGCGCTGATGTACATGCGCGGGTACACGCTCAATACGATCACGTTGCTCGCGCTGGCGCTCGCGGTCGGTATCGTGATCGACGATGCGATCGTCGTGCTCGAGAACATCTTCCGCTACGTAGACGAGCTTGGCTACGATCCGGAGACCGCCGCCATCGAAGGCACCCGAGAGATCGGCTCGGCGGTCATGGCGACTACACTGTCCTTGATCGCGGTGTTCGTCCCCATCGCGTTCGTCGCCGGCATCCCCGGACGCTTTCTCGCGAGCTTCGGCATCACGATGGCGTTCGCGATCGCGGTCTCGCTGTTCGTCTCCTTCACCTTGACGCCGATGCTGGCCTCACGGTGGCTCAAGAAGAAGAAGGCAGGGGTCGTCCACAAGACCTGGCTCGAGCGCCTGGTCGACGTCTTCTACCATCCGAGCCAGCGGATCTACGGCAAGCTGCTCGAGTGGTGCATGGCCCATCGCTGGGTCGTCGTGCTCGTCTCGCTCGGGGCGCTTTTCTCGACGGGTCCACTGGCGAAGGCAGCGAAGAAGGGCTTCTTGCCGATCGACGATCGCGCGCAGTTCGAGGTCCTGGTGCGGCTCCCCGAAGGGCGCAGCATCGCAGCCACCGAGCTCATCGGCGAGCGCGTCGCCCGCCAGCTACGCGCGATGCCCGAGGTGATCGCGACGCTCGTCACCATCGGCGACGACGATCAGCGAACGCCGAACCAAGCGCGCATCTACACCAAGCTCGTCGACCCAGCTCTCCGCGCGACGACGCAGGATCAGATCAAGAATCGCGTGCGCCAGGAGATCATCGCCAACCTACCGAAGGACCTGCGCGTCTCGATCGCCGACGTCAGCGAGTTCAGCGGCGGACAGGCGACCGCGCGCATTCAGTACATTCTCGTCGGCACCGACCTCAAGCGGCTCGAGCAAGCCAATGCCAATGTCCTCGAGCGCATGCGCAAGATCCCAGGCGCCGTCGACATCGACTCGTCCATGGTCGTCGGCAAGCCGGAGCTCGGGGTGTTCATCGATCGCGACCGCGCCGCTGATCTCGGAGTGCAGGTGGCAGACATCGCGCGCGCCCTGCAGCTGTTCGTCGGTGGACAGAAGGTCTCGACCTTCTCCGATCGGGGGGAGGAGTACGACGTCCGCGTCCGCGCGGTCAGCGAGTACCGGACCGACGAAGATCGCTTGCAGCTGCTGACGGTGCCGTCGCGCAAGCTCGGTCTGGTGCCCCTTTCAGACGTGGTCAAGATTCGCTCGGGCAACGGACCCGCGACCATCAACCGCTTCAACCGCGAGCGTCAGGTGACGTTCCTCGCCAACGCCGCGCCGGGCGCCAGCGACGCGGAGATCGGCGCCGCGGTCATCAAGGCCATCGAGGCGGAGAAGCTACCCACCGGGTTTGCGATCAAGCCGACGGGGCAGGCCAAGCTGATGAAGGAGACGGGCATCTCGTTCGTGCTCGGTCTGCTCGCTTCGATGGTGTTCATGTACCTGATCTTGGCCGCGCAGTTCGAGTCGTGGCTGCACCCGGTGACCATTCTCATCGCACTGCCGCTGACGCTGCCGTTCGCGATTGCGTCGGTGATCCTGTTTGATCTGCAGCTCGACATCTACTCCTTCCTCGGCATCTTCGTGCTCTTCGGAGTGGTGAAGAAGAACGGCATCCTGCAGATCGACCACACCAATCACTTGCGCAGCAAGGGGATGCCTCGCCTCGAGGCCATCCTGCAGGCGAACAAGGATCGCTTGCGGCCCATCTTGATGACGACGTTCGCGTTCGTTGCGGGCATGGTGCCGCTGGTGACCTCACGCGGCGTCGGCGCTGGCTTCAACCGCGCGACGGCCGGCGTGGTCGTCGGAGGGCAGCTCCTGTCGCTGCTGCTCACGCTGGTCGCGGTGCCGGTCGCGTACTCGCTGTTCGACGACGCGGCGCAGTTCCTCGGGAGGATCAAGCGACGCATCTGGCCGCCGGAGCCCGCCGAGGTTGAAGCAGAGGCGAAGCCCACCCCTGCGACGGATAGTCAAGCTGCCTGACCAAGTAGTCAACACAGTTGACCACCGCAAAATAGCAAGGGCGACCGAAGTCGCCCTTGCGTTGCGTAGCGGAGAGGCCGTCGACTAGAACGTGAACGTCGAGCTCGGCGTCGGGAGCGGCGGCGGCGCCTTCGGGGCGGGAGCCGGCTT
>CAZPEY010000130.1:0-14301 GCA_964585665.1 uncultured Polyangiaceae bacterium
GCTCCGACCCCCGCCGCGGGGTGTGCCGCGGGCTGGTTCGTTCGTCCCCGTCACAAAGAAACTCGGGGTGGGGTGCGGCCACAGCTCCTCCCTCCGTGCTCGAGCGCGCGTCGCACACCCTGCCGGTCGCTCCCTCAGGAGCGCCGCCAAGTCCGATCCCCTCGCGCGGTCGTCGCGGGGGCGCAGCGGGAGTCGGGCCACGGAGGGTGGGGTGGGGATCCCTCTCCTCGCGGAGTTACTTTGTCAGGAGCACGATCGACCCTGCCCTGTGGCACAGCCCTCGTCGGGTGACGGAGCGAGGAGAGGGATCCCCTCCCCTCCCGGTGTGGCGGGCGTCCCCTCCCGGTGCGGCGGTGCCCTCGCCACCGCGACACCCGAGACAGGGCTTGCGGCGCGGCGGGTTGGCCACTAGGTTGCGCGCCGATGGCTGACGACGTGATTTCGCTGAGCCGCTTTCGCGCCGAGCTGGCGCGCGCCCACCGCAAGCGCGCCGAGGTGCTGCTCGCCGACCCCAAGGCGCGCCAGCTCATCCCGACGCTGCCGGTCCAGGATCTGTACTACGCCATCCGCGAGCTCGGCTTCGCCGACGCGCACGAGCTCCTGCAGCTCGCCTCGACCGAGCAGGTGCAGGGCTTCCTCGACATCGACGGCTGGCACCGCGATCGGATGCTCCCCGAGCGGCTGGCCCCGTGGCTGCAGACGATCACCGAGCTTGGGCCCGAGCGCGTCGGCAAGCTCGTCGATCGCCTCGAGCCCGAGACGATCCACCTCTACCTGCTCAAGCGCACGCGCATCTACGATCTGACGCTCGAGGAGGAGCCGCCCGAGGAGCCCGAGGGCCCCTTGTGGCCGACCCCCGACGGCCACTATGCGATCGAGTTCCTCGCGCCCGGCGACGACGCGGCGGCCGACCAGCGGCTCGTCGACGCGCTCTATCGCTACGACCTCGAGCTGGCGCAGAAGGTGATCATGGGCGCCAAGTTCGACCTCGAGAGCGACCTCGAGGAGACGGCCTATCGCTTCCGCTCGGCGCGCATGGCCGACCTCGGCTACGTGCCGTTCGACGAGGCGATGCAGATCTACCGCCCGATCGCTCTCGACGGCAGCGACCTGGCGAGCTTCGGACCGACGGCGCCCGACGACAGCGAGCGGCTGCCGCCGGTGCTGCTGCGCAGCCTCGACGAGCGACTCTTCTTGGTCCGGGTGCTCGCCGAGGAGCGGGTCGAGGCCGCGCTCGAGCGGCTGCAGGCCGAGCTTCTCTTGCTGCTCAACCACGCGCTCTCGGCCGACGCGGTCGACCCCGCGGACTTGAAGGCGATCGAGCCGGTCTTCCTGCGCACCGTCGGCTACCTGGGCCTGGGCCTCGAGCACCTCGGCCAGCGCGCCCCGGCGGCGGCGCTCGCCCGCTGGAAGCAGTACGGCACGCAGCAGGTCTTTCGCGTCGGCTTCTCGCTGGTGCGCCGGCTCGCCAACCTGGCGCGGACGCTCGTCGTCGAGGGGAAGGTGCGGCTCGCCGCGGGCGTGCTCCTGCTCGACGATCCGTACCGCGCCGTCGTCGAGGAGCTGCTGCGGCCGCGGCCCCTGTGCGCCCAGGCGGCGATCGGGGCAGCGGGCGAGGACGGCAGCGGAGCACCGAGCGGGGGCCGTCCGTTCTCGTCGCTGGCGGAGGTCGGACGGCTGGCGCAGATCCTCGAGGAGGCGGCGCTCTGGCCGCGCCTGTTCGCGGTCGGGCTCGGGCTGCCGACCGAGAAGATCGAGGAGATCGCGGCGCGCTACCCGGAGACGCCGCTCAGCTACGGCGTCTTGCTGCGCACCCTGGTCGTGCGGCAGCTCGCGGGGCTGCCCCTCCAGCCTGGCGAGGCGGTGCCCCACGCGGTGCTGCGCTCCGTCGCGACCTCCCTGCCCGCCTCGGCCGAGACGCGGGCGCGCCTGCTCGCCGAGCTGGTCAACACCACCGCCGAGCGCGGCCTCCCCGAGCTGCCGCTCGGGCGCTGGCTCGACGCGGTGCTGGTCGATCTTCCAGCCCGGCTGGCATCGGGAGAGGGGCTGCTCGTGGACCTCGGGCGCGCGCCGCGGAAATAAACGATCCTCGCGGCCCGTTGCCGCCGCAGGCCTTGAAATCGCCGACGGGCGTGGTTAGAACGTCGACGCCCCTCTGCGCGGCATCACCAACGCATTCGATCCAAAGGACGCCATGAGCGACGTAATGATCGCGGTAGACCATCTCATCAAAGACTACGGCACCGGTAAGCCCGCCGTCGCCGACATCTCGTTCGAGGTGCGGCGGGGCGAGGTGCTCGGCTTCCTCGGGCCCAACGGCGCGGGCAAGACGACGACGATGAAGATCCTGACGTCGTACCTCGCACCGACCTCGGGCAGCGCCACCGTCGCCGGCCACGACGTGTACAGCGACAGCCTCGAGGTGCGGCGCCGCATCGGCTACCTCGGCGAGGACACCCCGCTGTATCGCGAGATGACCGTGCTCGAGTACCTCGAGCACATCTGCGAGCTGCGCAAGGTGCCGCACGAGGGGCGGCGAGCGCGCCTGCGCAAGGTCGTCGAGCAGTGCTCGCTCGGCGATCGGCTGGGCACCCTCATCGACGAGCTGAGCAAGGGTCTGCGCCAGCGCGTCGGGCTCGCCCAGGCGATCATCCACGAGCCCGAGGTGCTCATCCTCGACGAGCCGACCTCGGGCCTCGACCCCAACCAGATCACCGACGTCCGCCGCATCATCAAGGAGATCGGGCAAGAGAAGACGGTCATCTTCTCGACCCACATCCTCGGGGAGGTGCAGGCGACCTGCTCGCGCGTCGTCATCATCTCGGACGGCAAGATCGTCGCCGACGGCACGACCGAGGAGCTGTCGCGGCGCACTCACGGCGAGATGCAGATCGACCTCGAGCTCGGCGGCCCGCGCGCGGCGAGCGACTTCCCGGTCGACCTGCTCAAGAAGATCGACGGTGTCCACGACGCCTGGGTCAAGGAGCAGCCGAGCGCCGAGCGCCCCTCGGTGCTGATCGGCGTCACCGCCGAGCCGGGCAAGGATCCGCGCGGCGACATCGCGCGCGTGCTCGCCTCGTCCGACGAGCTCGAGCTGCTGCAGCTCCTGGCGCAGAAGGCGTCGCTCGAGGACGTCTTCCGCAAGCTCACCTCGCCAGCCAAGTCCAACTGAACGGGTTGCCCATGTCCAACATCCTCGCCATCGCTCGACGAGATCTGAACGGGTACTTCAACTCGACCGCCGCGTACCTGCTGGTGGTCGTGTACCTCAACATCTCTAGCTTCCTCTTCTTCACCCAGCTCTTTCTCGAGGGGAACGCCGACATGCGGCCGTTCTTCTCGACGGCGCCGCTCCTCTTGTTCATCCTGACGCCGCTGCTGACGATGCGGCTCCTCGCCGAGGAGCGCGCCCAGGGCACCCTCGAGGCGCTGCTGGTCTTGCCGGTCACCGACTGGGAGGTGGTGCTCGGTAAGTTCCTCGCCGCCCTCGGCGTGCTCGGCACGATCATCGTGCTGACGCTGGCCTTCCCGTTGTCGGTGTCGATGCTCGGCTCGCTCGACTGGGGCACGACCATCGCGTCGTATCTCGGCATGCTGCTGATGGGCGGCACCTACGCGGCCATCGGCGTGATGGCCTCGTCGCTCACCAAGCATCAGCTCATCGCCGGCGTCATCGCCCTGGTCATCGGCTTCGGCAACTTCGTCCTCGGATCCATCGCGCCGATCCTGCCGAGCTGGCTGCAGGGCACGGTCACGGCGCTCTCGATCCACGGCCACTTCCAGAACATCGCGCGCGGCGTGGTCGACACCCGCGACGTGCTCTTCTACCTGTCGGTGATCGGCGGCTGCCTGCTCATCACCCAGGCCAAGCTCGAGTCGCGGAGGTGGACATGAGCGCGCCCGCCAAGCAGCCGATGAGCAAGCGCCGCACCGGCGCCAACCAGCTCGTCTTCGTCGGGGCCGTGCTGATCGGCCTGGTCGCGCTCAACATCATGGGCGCTCGCTTCTTCGGCCGGTGGGATCTGACCGAGGAGAAGGTCTACACGCTGTCCGAGGGCAGCAAGAAGCTCGTGCGCGACCTGCCCGATCGGCTCACCGTCAAGGCCTTCTTGTCGAGCGATCTGCAGGCGCCGTTCTCGCAGACGGCGACCTACCTCCGCGATCTGCTCGACGAGTACGCCGCTGCCTCGAACGGCAAGCTGGTCTGGGAGGCGATCGATCCGACGGGCAACAAGGAGCTCGAGGAGGAGGCCAAGAAGCACCGCGTCCCCAAGCGTTCGCGCGGCCGCGCCGACACCGGCAAGCTGACGATCGCCGAGAGCTACCTCGGCGTGTCCTTCCAGTACCAGGGCAACATCGAGTCGGTACCCGAGCTCGCCGCGCCCGAGGGCATGGAGTACGTCATCTCGTCGATGATCAAGCGGCTGACGACCAAGAAGCGCAAGGTCGCCTTCGCGATCTCTGAGGGCGAGCTGTCCGCCACGCCGCCCGATCAGATGGGCCAGGGCGGCGGCCTCCAGCTCGTCTCGCAGTACCTGCAAGACTACGAGGTCGTCCCCGTCGCGCTGCACCAGGGCGCCAAGCCGCTCGGCGACGACATCGAGGCGCTCATCGTGCCGGGGCCGAAGAACCCGATGAGCGAGCGCGCCAAGTTCGTCATCGATCAGTTCCTGATGCGCGGCAAGTCCGTGGCCTTCCTCGTTGACGGCATGGAGCTCGAGCAGCCACGCCAGGCGATGCCGGGCATGGGCGAGACGCCGCGCATCGCCAAGAAGAGCGACGTCGGCCTCGACGATCTGCTCGCGCACTACGGCGTCAAGCTGCGCGACGATCTCGTCCTCGAGCCGCGGCAGAACGCCCCCGGCCCCGTGCCGGTGCAGGGCCAGCTCCTGCTCGCCAACCGTCCGACGTTCCCCGTCGCGGCCAAGAGCTCGGCCAAGCACTCGTCGACCGACTTCATCAAGGGCCTCGTGATGCCGTTCGCCTCGACGCTCGAGATCGACAAGGACAAGCAGAAGGATCTGGTCTGGACGCCGCTCCTGACCTCGACGAGCGACGCCTGGCGCCAGACCGGCCTCTTCCTGTTCAACCCGACCGGCGAGAACCTGAAGGTCGGCACCGACAAGGGGCCGTTCACGATGGCGGTCGCGGGCGAGGGCAAGCTGACCTCGTTCTTCGCCGGCAAGCCCTATCCGAACGAGAAGGGCGAGAAGGTCCAGCCCGCCGCGCCCAACAGCTCGGCCGCCCCCGGCGAGGAGCAGGTCAAGGACGTCAGCGACGGTCCGGCCCGCATCGTCGTCGTCGGCTCGTCGCAGTTCGCGTCCGACGACTACGTGCGCTTCGGGCAGCGGCTGCCGATCTACGGCGCCAACGTCGTCTTCTTCATGGGCATCGTCGACTTCGTCGCCAAGGACGATGGTCTCGCGCCGCTGCGCAGCAAGGGCATGACGGCGCGGCCGCTGACCATGCACAGCGACGCGACGCCGGTGCTGGTCAAGCTCAGCAACATCGCGGGCGTGCCGCTGGCGCTCATCGCGTTCGGCCTGGTGCGCTGGCGGATTCGACTGGCGCGCCGCAAGCGCGCGTCGCTCTAAGCGCAGGACGGAAGACCGAAGATGGAAAAGAAGACCCTCCTGGCCGTCGTCGCCATGGCGCTGCTCGCCGTCGGCGCGACCCTCACTCTGACCAGCCCGCAGAAGGGCCAGCGCAAGGGCGCCGCGGCGCGCCCGGTTCCGGCGTTCAAGGCCGCCGAGGTGACGGAGCTCGAGCTCGTCAGCGACAAGCAGCAGAAGACGACGCTGACGCGTGCGGGCGACGTGTGGAAGCTCGGCGAGTACAACGCCGAGCCGATGCAGACCAAGGCGCTCGTCGATCAGCTCGAGAAGCTCTCCTTCGGCGACCTCGTCACCGAGGCAGAGGCCAAGCAGGCCGAGTTCGGCGTCGAGGAGGGCAAGGCGAGCCGCCTCGTCGCCAAGGCCGGCACGCGCGTGCTGCTCGACCTCTGGGTGGGCAAGAGCGTCGGCGGCTTTACCATGGTGCGCCCCGCAGGCAGCAAGGCGATCTGGCAGCTCAGCGGCGTCACCGCCGGCTCGATCAACAAGGAGCCCGCGAGCTGGCGCGATCACACGATCCTGAGCTTCGCCGCCACCGACGTCGACAAGCTCACCATCGACAGCGCCTCGGGCAGCCACCTCGTCCTCGAGCGCCAGGCCGAGGGCAAGAAGTGGAAGGTCAGCGAGCAGAAGGGGGAAGGCCCCAAGGATACGGAGGCGCTCGACGCCGAGCTCGCGCAGGCGGTGGTGGCCTCGCTCGGCACCGTCAAGGCCAACGACTTCGCCGACGGCAAGAAGCCGGCGGACGTGGGCCTCGACAAGCCGGTGCTCACGCTGACCGCGACGACCAAGACCGGGGCGCCCAAGCTCCTGATCGGCGCGACGGTCGGCGACGACACCTTCGCGATGGTCGACGGCAAGCCGCAGATCTACACGCTCAAGAAGTTCTCGCTCGAGCGCATCGCCAAGCGCCCGATCGATTTCGGCGACAAGGTCGTCGCCAAGATCAAGGAGGCGGACCTCGCCAGCGTCGACATCGTCTCGGACAAGGGGACGATCAAGCTCGAGCGCGACAAGGACGGCGCCACCTGGAAGCTCGTTGGAGCCGAGGGCGACGCCAACAAGCTCAAGGGCGTCGCTGGCTCGTTCGAGGCGCTGGTCGCTGCCGGGCTCGTCGAGCAGGCCGAGCTCGACAAGGCCGGACTCAAGACCCCGGTCGCGACGGTTACGCTCAAGACCAAGGCCAAGCAGACGACGGTGCTCAAGGTGGGCGCTGACAGCCCCGACAAGGCCGAGGTCTACGTGCAGAAGGCCGGCGCCCCGACGGTTTATCGCTTGAAGAAGTACCTGGTCGAGCGGTTCCTCAAGAAGCCCGCCGAGCTCGCCGTCGAAAAGTCGGCCAAGAAGTAATCGCGATGCAGGTCCCGGGGGCGTCGCCCTTCGTCGCTGCGCATCTGTCGGACCTGCACCTGTCGACGTTCGGCGACACCTTCCACGATCGCGCGCGCATCGTGCCGCGAGGCAAGGACCCAGCGCTCGTTCCCGACGGGCGAGAGCCACTGTGGAGCGAGCACGGCTGGCGCGTCCTCATGCTGGGGGTCGGCAAGAAGGAGCACCTCGCCCTGCTCGATCCCGAGGGCTATGAGCACCCGGTGCCGAAGAACAAGGGGATCGCCGCGACGCCGCTCGGCATGGCGGTCGAGCGGGCGCAGTTCCTCCACGAGCGCCGCAGCCGGACGCTCGCCGCCGAGCTACCCGGCCCCGACCGGCTCGATCGAATGCTCGCCGCGACCCCCAAGAGCTCGAACCTTCGCCTCCTGCAGGCGGCGCGCGCCTTGTCGAGCGATCGCCTCGACGCGATCTTCCTGACCGGCGACGTGACCGACGATGGCGACGGCTGGGAGCTCTGCGAGGCGGTGTTCCGCAAGTGGATCGACCGCGGCCGCCTCTTCGTCGTGCCGGGCAACCACGATCTGTACTTGTTCCCGCTGCGCGGCAGCGGCCGTCCGCGCCCGACGCACGAGAGCAAGCGCGCCGCGTGGCGGGCCTTCGCCGCGCGCATCGGCCTCGAGCTCGACTCCACCGGCGCGTACTACAAGCCGCTCCCCGAGGCCGACGCGGTCCTCATCGGGCTGGACTCGTGCGCGCCGCCTCAGCGCCGCTTCTTCCGCCACAACGGCGCGATCGGCGAGGCGCAGCTCGCCTACGTCGAGCGCATCGGTCGGACGCCCGAGTGGCGAACCGCGCGCCACCGCATCGTGCTGCTCCATCACCACGTCGTGCCGCTGCCGCTCGGGGTCGGGCGGCGCGCGCCGTTCGAGATCGGCATGCGCCTCGACGACGCAGCGGCGACCGCCAAGCTGTTCGACGAGATCGGCGTCAACCTCGTGCTGCACGGACACCGCCACGTCAGCGAGTCGCGGCAGCCCGCGGGCAGCGACTTTCAGATCCTCGCCTCGCCGTCGTTCACGCTCGGCTGCCGCTCGGGCGATCGGCCGTCGTACTGGCGCATCGAGCTCGGCGAGCGACGCCACCTCGAGCGCACGCACGTCGCGCTCTCGGCGATCGCGGCCGACGACGACCCGGTCGCCAACTACGCCGAGCAGTAGGAGACGGGGCGAGGCGGAGTCCGGCGTGCGGATCAGTCGCGCGCTTGCTTGAGCATCTCGTCGGCGTGGGCGCGCGCCTTGGGCGACAGCGCGCCGGACAGCATGCGGGCGATCTCGTCTCGTCGCTGCGCGGTCGACAGGCGCACCACGACCGTGCGCACCCGCCCCTCGTGCTCCTGCTTCTCGACCCGGAAATGCAGATCCGCCGCCGACGCGATCTGCGGCAGGTGGGTGATGCACAGGACCTGCTTGCCCCCCGCCACGGCGCGGATCTCCTTGCCAACCGTGACCGCGACCGCGCCGCCGATCCCGGCGTCCACTTCGTCGAAGACATAGGTCGCCACCTCGTCGGCGCGCTCGAGGACCCGCTTGAGCGCCAGCAGGATGCGCGACAGCTCGCCCCCCGAGGCGACGCGGTTGAGCGGCTTGAGCTCCTCGCCGCGGTTGGCCGACAGCTGGAACTCGGTGCGATCCCAGCCGTCGCGCGACAGCCGCCGCCCGTCGACGACGAAGGCGGGCTCGTCGCTGCCCCGCGCCTCGACCGGGACGACCGGCACGCCGAACCGCGCTCCGGGCATCGCCAGGCGGGCGAGCGCCTCCTCGACCTTGTGGACGAGACCGTCGGCGGCGCGCCGTCGCCCCTCGGACAGCTTGCCCGCCAGCTTGGCGGCCGCCTGCCGCTGCCGCTCGAGCTCGGCCTGTAGACGCGCCCTCGCCTCGTCGCTGTTCTCGAGCTCGCCGAGCTCGCGAGTCACCTCTGCCAGGCGCAGGAGGAGACCGGCGCTGCCGTCGACGCGGTGCTTGCGAAACAGCTTCTGCAGCACATCGAGCCGCTCGTCGATCGCCGCCAGCCGCTCCGGATCAGCCTCGATGCTGCTCGCGTAGCGCCGCAGCTCCTGGCCGGCGTCCTCGATCGCCAGCCGCGCGTCCTCGATCTGCTTGCACAGCGGCGCGAGGCGCGCGTCGCTGCGCTCCGCATCGCTGAGCCGATGCACCACCTCGGCGAGCCGCTCGGACACCGCGCCCTCCCCGGAGTAGAGCGTCTCCTCGCCGAACTGGCTGGCCGCGAGCAGCTTGTCGGACGCGCGCAGCCGCTCGCGCTCCTGCTTCAAGGCGATCTCCTCGTCGGCCTCGATCCCTGCGTCGTCGAGCTCCTGCCGCTGGAAGCGCAGGAGATCGATGCGCTCCTGGCGGGTCCGCTCGTCGAGCGTCGCCTCGCCGAGCGCCGTCGCCGTTTGCACCAGGCGCTCCCACGCCTCGGCCATCTGCTGGCGCAGCAGATCGAGCTCGCCGAAGCGATCGAGGATCTCGAGGTGGCGGCTCGGATCGGCCAGCGACTGGTGCTCGTGCTGGCCCGCCAGCTCGATGAGCACCCCGGTCACCTCGCCGAGCACCGTCGCCGTGGACAGCGCCCCGTTGATGTAGACGCGGCTCCGCCCCTGCTTGCTGATCAAGCGGCGCACGATCAGCCCCTCGTCGGCGGGCTCGATGCCGGCGCGCTCGAGTCGCCCGAGCAGCGCCTCGGCACAGGGCCCGTGCGGCGGCTCGAAGACCGCCTCGATGCGCGCCTCCTCGGCGCCCGCGCGGACCACGTCGGCCGAGGCCCGCCCGCCGCGCAGCAGCGACACCGCGTCGACCAGTAGCGACTTGCCCGCGCCGGTCTCGCCGGTGAGCGCGTTCATGCCCGGGCCAAACTCGATCTCGACGTCATCGAGGAGCGCGAAGTTGGAGATCCGCAGGTGGGTCAACATGGCCGCTGTTATCGCAGGCCACGGCACCAAGTTGCGCGACTATTTGTCGCGCGATTCCTTTTGGCGCACCGTGCCGCGCGCCGTCAGGCCCCGCCCCAGCGGAGCTTCTTGCGCAGGACGTCGAAGTAGCCGTCACGGTTCATATAGAGAGTGAGCGGCTCGTCCGAGCGGCGCAGCAGCAGGCGATCCCCGGGCCCGACCGGGATCCCGGCCTTGCCATCGACGGTGAACAGCAGATCGGCCGTGCGCGGCAGGAGCTCGAGGCAGCGGTCGCGACCAGCCGGCAGCGGCAGCACGACGGCGCGGTTGGTCAGCGTGTGCGGGCAGATCGGCGTCAGCACCAGCGCCTCGGAGTCGGGCGGCACGATCGGACCACCCGCGGAGAGGTTGTACGCCGTCGAGCCGGTCGGCGTCGCGACGATGAGGCCGTCGGCACGATACTGGGTGACGAGCTGGCCGTCCCAGCGCGCCTCGATCTCGATCAGGCGACCGATCGCGCCATGCGCCAGGACGACGTCGTTGCAGGCGATCCCGTCCCAGCGATCGCCGTTGCCGCGCACCAGGGTGCAGGCGATGCGGAGCCGCTCCTCGGTGCGCAGCCGCCCCGCGACAGCCTCGGCGACCGCCTCCTCGGCCGAGGCCGGGGTGAACGCGGTCAGGAAGCCGACGTGCCCAAGGTTGATGCCGAGGATCGGCACCTTGGCGCGCGACAGCCCGGCGGCGTGCAGCAGCGTGCCGTCGCCGCCGAGCGCGATGAAGAAGTCGAAGTCGCTCGTCGGGTGGCGCAGCTCATCGAGCGTCGCGCCCGCCTGTGCCAGCTCGTGAAGCTCGCGCTGCCGATCATGATCGGCGACGACCAGGACCGAGTGTCCGCCCTGGCGAAGTTGACGCACGAGCTTGAGCGCGAGCCCGAGCGCCTCGGGCTTGCCCGGACGCAACACCATGGCAATATGCACGGCGCTGTCTTACCGCGAGCAACCGAGCGCGAGCAAGGCCGCCGGCTGCGCCGGGCTGCCGCGAGAACCGCCAAGAACTGCGCGCCCCGTGCATCAACCGCGCAAAATCCCTTGACACACCACCCCCATCTGCATAGTTTTCCCGCCTCTCGAGGACGAACCATGTCAAAGACCCTGCAACTTACGACTCAAGCCGCGCTCGACGACCGTCACTGGTACGTCGTCGATGTCGCTGGCCTCACGCTTGGCCGCGCCGCGACGCAGATCGCTCACGTTCTTCGTGGCAAGCACAAGCCGACCTACACCCCGCACGTCGATTCCGGCGACTACGTCGTCGTCGTCAACGCGAGCAAGGTCAAGCTGACCGGAAACAAGATGGAGACCAAGCTCTATCACAAGCACTCGCTGTTTCCGGGCGGCCTCACCACCTTCACCGCCGAGCAGCTCCTCGCCCGCAACCCGGTCGAGGTGATTGAGCGCGCGGTGTGGGGCATGCTGCCCAAGGGGCCGCTGGGCCGCCGGATCTACAAGAAGCTGAAGATCTTCGCTGGCGCCGAACATCCGCACCTCGCTCAGAACCCGCAGAAGCTCGACGTCGCCAAGCACGCGGGCGGAAGGAACTAACCGATGCGCGTCGAAAAGTCCGCGATCTACTCGACCGGCCGCCGCAAGACGGCGGTCGCCCGCGTCTGGCTGATGCCGGGCGACGGCAACATCGTCATCAACCAGCGTCCGCTCGACAACTACTTCGGGCGCGCCACCTCGAAGCTGGTCATCCGCCAGCCGCTCGAGCTGACGGAGACGACGGCCCGCTACAACATCTACGTCAACGTGCGCGGTGGCGGCCTCTCGGGCCAGGCGGCGGCGATTCGCCACGGCATCTCGCGCTCGCTCATCAAGATCAACCAGGCGTTCCGCAGCCCCCTCAAGAAGGAAGGCTATCTGACGCGTGACTCGCGGCAGAAGGAGCGCAAGAAGTACGGACAGCGTGGCGCCCGCGCCCGCTTCCAGTTCTCGAAGCGCTAAGCAACGCAGGCAGTTTCTCGACGGGGGCCGCGAGCCGATCGCGGCCCCCGTTTTTTTTCGCGCCCGCGGCCCGCGGCGCCGGGGCCTTGGCTGGCGACGCCCAGCCAACGCTTGGAGTAAGCTGGGCCCGCGTGCGGATCCCACTCTTCGTCCGGCTGCTGGTCGCGTCGCTCCTGCCGGCGCTGCTGCTGTTCGGCGGCTTCGCCTACGTCGGGCACTACCTGGCCGCCCGCTCCCTCGAGCGCGAGCTCGGGGAGCGTCTCACGACGGTGGCCAACCTGCTGGCCGCGCAGCTCGATCCGCAGTCCCTCGCGCTGCTCCAGCCGGGCGATGAGGAGACCCGCACCTATCGCAACCTGCACCGCCGCCTCGAGGCGACCCGCGCCTCGGGCGATCTGGCGCGTGTCTATCTCGTCGACGCCAGCCTCAACACGCTGGTCGACACGCAGCCCGATCGCCCGATCGGCAGTCACGACTTTCGCCTCGACGCCGCGGGGCGCGAGATCAAGCAAGCCCTGTCCGGCCTACCGACGAGCTCCGTGCTCTTCCGCGGCCTCGACGGGATCTACTACAAGTCCGGCTTCGCGCGGGTCGGCGGCGCGCCCGGCCGCTTCGTCGTCGGCGTCGACGGCGCAGCGACGCTCTACGAGGAGCTCTGGGAGCTGCGCTCGGCGCTCCAGCTCGCCGGCGGGTTGACGGTGCTGGTGGTGCTGCTGGTCAGCCTGGTCCTGGCGCGGCGGATCACGACCCGCCTGGCGGCGCTCGGGCAAGCCGCCGAGCGCATCGGTCAGGGTGATCTCACGACGCCGGTCGCGGGCGGCGGCCCCGACGAGATCGGCGTCGTCGCGGCGACGCTCGAGGCGATGCGCCGCCAGGTCGGCGAGCGCGACGAGCGCATGCAGATGATGCTCGCCGGCATCGCGCACGAGGTCCGCAACCCGCTCGCCGGCATGTCCCTCTACGCCGGCCTCTTGCGCGAAGACCTCGGCGAGGACGAGCGGCTCGCGCCGCAGCTCGACCACGTCAAGAAGGTCGAGCGCGAGCTCGGTCACCTCCAGGAGATCGTCACGTCGTTTCTCGAGTACGCGCGCCGGCCGCGCCCCGAGCTCGTGCCCGCGACGCTCCCGACGCTCGCCCAGCTCATCGACGAGGTGCGTGATCTCGAGGCGCACCAGGCCGAGCGCCTCGCCGTCGAGCTGCGCGTCGAGGTACCGAGGCCCGAGCGCGCCGACGAGCGCCTCGTCGCGATCGATCGCATCGAGCTGCGCCGGGCGCTCCACAACCTCGTCCGCAACGCGCTGCAGGCCACCGCGGGCCGCCCCGCGGCGCGGGTCACGCTGGCGATCGCCGTCGAGGAGCGCCACGTCACCGCGACCGTGGCCGACAACGGCCCCGGCATCACGCCCGAGCAGCTCGACAAGATCTGGACACCTTTCTTCACCACCAAGCAGCAGGGCACCGGCCTCGGCCTCGCCTTCGTCAAGGAGATCGTCGCCGATCACCACGGCACGATCTCCGTCGACAGCACCGTCGGCACCGGCACGACGTTCCAGATTCGCTTGCCCCGCCTTCCGGCGGGAGACTAGGGTGATAGCGTGGCGACGATCCTCATCGTGGACGACAACGAGTCGGTGCGTGACAGCCTTGGGCATGTGATCCGCAAGATGGGTCACTCCGTCGTCACCGCGCCGTCGGGCAAGGAGGGCCTGGAGCTGTTTCGCATCCACCAGCCCGACTTCGCGATCACCGATCTCAAGATGGACGGCATGGACGGCGTCACCGTGCTGCAGAAGATCCGCGAGATCGACGCCGACTGCCCGACCGTGATCATCACCGCCCATGGCAGCGTCGAGACGGCCGTCGAGGCGATGAAGCTCGGTGCCTTCGACTTTCTCCTGAAGCCGTTCACGCCCGAGGTGGTCCGCCTCAAGGTGACCTCGGCCCTCGAGCTGCGCCGCTCGCGCCTGTCGCAGCGTCGGCTCGAGGAGGAGAACGCCTACCTGCGCGTCGAGGCGGCGGCGCCGTTCGGCGAGATCATCGGCGCGACCGAGGGCATGAAGAAGATCTTTCATGTGATCGAGCGCGTCGCGCCGACCGATGCGTCGGTCGCGATCTACGGCGAGTCGGGCACCGGCAAGGAGCTGATCGCGCGCGCCATCCATCAGCGCTCGAAGCGCAAGGACGGCCCGTTCATCAAGGTCAACTGCGGCGCGCTCGCCGAGACCCTGCTCGAGAGCGAGCTGTTCGGCCACGAGAAGGGCGCGTTCACCGGCGCGATCAAGCAGAAGCTCGGCCGCTTCGAGCTCGCCGACGGCGGGACCCTGTTCCTCGACGAGGTCGGCGACGTGCCGCCGGCGATGCAGGTCAAGCTGCTGCGCGCGCTGCAGGAGCACGAGTTCGAGCGGGT
>CAZPEY010000131.1:0-14220 GCA_964585665.1 uncultured Polyangiaceae bacterium
GCTGACGGCGACCGCCCGGCCCGCGCCGGAGGTTCGGCCGACGCGGAGGGGCGGCATCTTGGCGTGGTCGACGGCGTCCGGCGCGCCCGCGATGTCCTTGCCGAGCGCGAGCTGCAGCCGGCTGCGCTGCTTCTGCGTCGAGTCGTCGGTCAGGATCTCCTTCAAGAACACCGTCGCCCGCTGCTTGTTGGGCACCTCGATGCCGACCGAGCCCTTGCCCGGGATCGGTGCGACGATGCGGACGCGCAGCGCGTGCAGCGACATCGCGAGGTCATTGGACAGCGCGGTGATCTTCGACAGCTTGGTTCCCGCCGTCGGCACGAACTCGTACATCGTCACGACCGGGCCGGGGTGGATCTGCACGACCTGTCCGCGCACGCCGAAGTCGGCCAGCGACTTCTGCAGTCGATCGGCGAGCTCGAGCATCTCCTGCTTGTCGTGGGCGCTGCCCTGCTCCGTCGGATCGTCGAGCATCGACAGCTGCGGCAGCTTGAAGCCGCCGTCCGCGGGGATGAAGTCGGCGACCCCGGCGCGCAGCTTGGGCAGCGGGAGCTGCTTGGGCTCGACGATCATCGGCGCGATCACCGGCGGCGCCAGATCGTGCTCCGTCGCATCGACGGTCGCCGGGCTGGCGGCCGCCTCCGACTTGCTCGGGCCGGGCGACGCCGCGAGGGTGGCTGGATCGACCAGCGCGCCGTTCTTGGCGATGAGGCGCAGCGGCGTCGGCTCCCGCACTGACCGACGCTTGCGCGCCGAGGCGATGTCCGAATCGTCAACTTCCTTGACCATATCCGCGACGGTGTCCTCGGACGCCGGGGCCTCCGCGGTCGCACGCGGCGCGCCCTTTTCGGGGAAGAGCATCACGACGCCGCGCCCGAGCAGCGACGCGGAGCGCCGAAGGCCAGTCCACGCACCGCGCAGCCCATCGACGATCGACTTCGAGGTGGCCAGCACGATCGAGATCGCCAGCAGCGTCAGGGTCAGCAGCCCGGCACCAATGCGCCCCACCCCTGCGGTGAGCAGCTCGGCCCCCATCTCGCCGAGCAGGCCGCCCGGGCCGTGGCTCGCGACGCGATAGCCGCCCGCGACGAGGTGGAGCAGCACCGCCAGGCTGAGCAGGATCCCGACCACCGCCCCCGTCGCCGCCGACCACCAGCGGATCGCCCTGCCGGCCAGATAGGCGACCGCCAGCCGACCGAGCACCCAGACGACGAGGTACGAGCCCACACCGACCAGCGCGTACCCCGCGTTGGCCACCGCGCTGCCCCCAGGCCCCATCAGCGTCGGCTTGCCGAGCTGAAAGGTCACCAGGCTCAGGCCGACGAACAGCGCCGCGGACAGCAGCGCGATGCCGGCGATCTCGCGGCCTCGCTCGCCCCCAGCGGACGGCGGCTCCTGTGCGGCGCGCACGGGCTGGCTGGGCTCGGAGGGAGAACTCGTCTGACTCGGAACGGTGCTCTTTTTCGCCATGGCGTCTCTGTTGGAAGGGTTCGGCACAGAACCCTACATGTAGGATAACAGAGTACCATTACTCACCAGCTTGTCAATTTCGGCTGCCTTGAGCGACGGGAGGAGAGGCTCAGGGCAGCGGCGCCGAGGTGGTCCTCGGCACCAGCAGGAGCAGCATGACCGAGGCGAGCACCGCCAGGCCAGCCGCGATCGTGAACGGCAGGGCGAAGCCGAACCGATCGGCGAGCGCCCCGAAGCCGAGCGACGCTGGCAGCGCCGACAACCCGACGATGCCGTTGAACCAGCCGAACGCTCGCCCACGCTCCGACGGCGGCGCCAGATCGCCGACCAGCGCCTTCTCGGTGCCCTCGACGAGGGAGTAGTGCAGCCCGTAGCCGACGAGCAGCGCCCAGACGTGCCAGGCCTCGGTCGCGTAGCCGAAGCCGAAGTAGGCGAGCGCGTAGACCAGCCAACCCGCGACGAGCAGCGGCCGGCGCCCGAAGCGATCCGACCAGATGCCGCCCAGCGTCGAGAACAGCGCCCGCACGAGGTTGTGGAGCGTCCACGCGATCGGCACCAGCGCGGTCGCCATCCCGAGCTTGTGCGCGCGCAAGAGCAGGAAGGCGTCGGCGGCGTTACCGAGGGAGAACAGCGCGACCACGAACAGGTAGCGCTTGAGCGCCGGCGGCAGCTTCTGGCGTGGAGGCTCCGTAGCGCGGGGGTGCGACGGCCCTAGCAACGGTTCGTGCGCCTTCTCCTTGACGCCGCGCCACAACACCAGGAGCGCGATGGCGCCCGGCACGATCGACGCCAGAAACACGGTGCGCAGCGGCAGCCCGATCGCCAGGAGCGCCGTCGCGATGAGCGGCCCGACGACCGCGCCGAGGTTGTCCATCGCGCGATGAAAGCCGAACGCGCGGCCGCGCTCCGACGGTGCGACCAGATCGGCGAGCATCGCGTCGCGCGGGCTCGACCGCAGCCCCTTGCCGATCCGATCGGTGACCCGCACGCAGAGGACGTAGAGGGGCGACGCGGCGAACGCCATCAGCGGCCGCACCAGCGACGAGATCGAGTACCCAAACAGGGTCAGCGGCTTGCGACGGTTCACGCGATCGCTGATCTGGCCCGAGACGATCTTGAGCATGCTCGCGGTCGCCTCGGCCGCGCCCTCGACGAGCCCGAGCGCCTTGCCGCTGGCGCCGATCGACAGCATCAGCGCGGGCAGGAGCGGGAAGATCATGTCGGCTGAGACATCGGTGAAGAACGAGACCAGACCGATCCAGACGACGGCGCGAGGCAGGACGCTCACTCTTCGGCCCCCTCACCGATCTCTGCGATCGCCTCTTCGAGCGTCTCGTCTCCATCGAGCTCGGACAGCGCCTCGGCGTTGGCGTCCTCGGCGATCTCGCCGTCGCCTTCCGCGATCCCGTCCGCCTTTTGGTCAACCTTCTTGACCTTCTCGCCGGGCTCCAGGATTGGGGCCGAGGTCACGTCGCTGCCGAAGTAGCGCACCACTGCGTCGGCCGCCGCCTCGCTCATGCCGGGCACGGCGAGCAGCTCCTCCTTCGTCGCCGTGCGCACGCGCTTGAGCGATCCGAGGTGTCGCAGCAGCTCCTTGCGGCGCTTCTCGCCGATCCCGGGGATGTCGTCGAGCCCGCTCTTCATGGTGCGCCGCCGCCGCAGCTTGCCGTGCGTCCCGACGGCGAAGCGGTGCGCCTCGTCGCGCACCCGCGCCAGCATGTAGAGCTCGATCGAGTTGGGCCGCAGGCGGATCGGATCCTTGGCCTTGGGCAGGAACACGCGGTCGGGCTGCTTCTCGCCCTCCTCGTCCTCGCGCTCCTTGGCGAGCGAGCACACGTCGAGACCGTTGGCCCCCGTGTCGACGCCGACGTCCTTGAGCGCCGCGAGCACCGAGTTGAGCTGCCCCTTGCCGCCATCGATGACGAGCAGATCGGGCGCCTCCCACGACGAGGCCGTCTCGCCTGCCTCGGCCTGCTTGGCGCGTCGAAAGCGACGCGACAGCACCTCGTACATCGCAGCGAAGTCGTCGTTCGCCGCGCTCTTGACCTGAAACGTGCGGTACTCGCCCTTGGCTGGCTCTCCGTCGAGGAACACCACCATCGACGCCACCGTGTGGCTGCCCTGGAAGTGCGAGATGTCGAAGCACTCGATCCGCCGCGGATAGCGCTTGAGCGACAGGCGCTGCTGGAGCTTGTGCAGCGCCTCCTCGGCGTCGCGCGACTTGTCGCGCCGCGAGACGAACGAGGCGGCGGCGTTCTTGGTCGCCAGCTCGACGAGCTTGCGGCGCGGCCCACGCGACGGCGCCGTCACCTCGACCTTGCGCGCGCCGCGCTTCTCCGTGAGCCACTCGGCCTTGGCGGCGTGATCCTCGACGGGCAGCGGCAACAACACCGCATCCGGCACGAGCGCGCCGAGGTCGTAGTAGAGCGACACGAACGAGGAGAGGATCTCCTCGGTCGGGAACTCCTGCCCCTTGAGCGTGTAGCTGCGCCGCCCGAGCAGCTTGCCGGCCCGGATGTGCAGGACGATGACCTCGACGACGTCGCCCTCGCGATAGAGCCCGAACACGTCCTCGTCGCGAAAATCCGACGACACGACCCGCTGCTCTTCGAGCGTGCGCTCGAGCGCCTGGATCTGGTCGCGCACGCCGCCGGCTTGCTCGTACTCCATCTGCCGCGCGTGATCCTTCATGCGCGCGCGCAGCCGCTCGAGCAGCTCGCCGTCCTTGCCCTCGAGGAACAGCCCGACGTCCTGCACCTGCTTGGCGTACTCCTCGACCGGGACATCGTAGACGCAGGGGGCGTCGCAGCGCTTGATCTGATACTGCAGGCACGGGCGCCGACGCGACGCCATCACCGCGTCCGAGCAGGTCCGCAGCTTGAAGTGGCGGTTGACCACCGCGAGCGTCGAACGACACGCCCCCGCCGAGTGGTAGGGTCCAAAATAGCGCGCCCCGTCCTTGCCGAGGCGCCGCACCACCTCGAGGCGCGGGTAGCTGGCCTTGGTGTCGAGGCGCAGCACGAGGTAGTTCTTGTCATCGACCAGCTTGACGTTGAAGCGCGGCTGGTGCTGCTTGATGAGGTTGTTCTCGAGGAGCAGTGCCTCTTTTTCGTTGTTGGTGACGACGGTCTCGATGTCACCGAGCAGACGCCCGAGGAGCCCAACGAAAGCGCGCGTGTCGCTCGACCGGTTGAAGTACGAGCGCACGCGGTTGCGCAGCGAGCTCGCCTTGCCGACGTAGATCACCTTGCCCTTCTTGTCCTTCATCAGGTACACGCCGGGCTGGTTCGGCATGCGCGACAACAACTCGGAGAGCTTGGCTGGCAGCTCTGCCTCGTCCGGATCCATTCCGGGTCATCCTACCCCCAGCGCTCCCTCAGGGGTTGGCCAAAAGCCGCCGCCGCGGGTGCGCTATCTCGTCGAGCTTGCCGTCGCTGCCGTGCTGTTCGGCTGGATGGCCGTCGCGGTCAAGGAGGCGGCCAAGCACCTGCCCGGCCCCGAGATCGCCTTCTTTCGCTTCGCGATCGGCCTGTGCACCGTCGGGCTCTCGACGCTGCGCCGGCCACTCCGCATCGGCAGCGGCCGCGGCCTCTTCCTCCGCGGCCTGTTCGGCGGCGCGGCGGTCTACCTGTTCTTCCTCGGCATCGAGCACCTCGCCGTCGGCATCGCGACCCTGCTCAACTACACCGCACCGGTGTTCACCGCGCTGTGGGCGCTCTTGTTTCTCGAAGAGCGTCTCGATCGTTCGACCGTGCTGGCGCTGGTGCTCACCACGCTCGGCGTCAGCCTCGTGATCGTCGGACAGAAGCCCGCGGGTGCGCCCATCTCGTCGTGGTACTTCGTCGGCATCCTCTCCGCGGCGCTGTCAGGCGCAGCGGTCGCGACGATCCGCGCCATCCGCAAGACCGACGGCTCGTGGGAGATCTTCGGCGCCTTCTGCATCGGCGGCGCGCTCATGGTCCTGCCCTCGACGGTCCGCCACTGGGTCGCCCCGACGGCGTGGGACTGGACGATGCTGCTCGCCGTGGGGCTGCTCTCCGCGATCGCGCAGGTGATGATGACCCACGCGCTCGGGTTCGTCGCCGCCGCGCCAGCGGGCGTGCTCTCGCAGCTCACGCCGGTCACGGCGCTGGTGGTGGGTTGGGTGCTCTATGGCGAGCAGCTCGCGCCGCTGGCGATCGCGGGGAGCGCGCTTACTTTGCTGGCTGTGTCGTCGGGGGCTTGGGCGGCGCGGCGTTCCGCTCATTCCACCAGCGCTTGATGTCGCGCCCACCGACGAAGATCGAGAAGGTCAGCAGCACCGCGAGCCCGACCAGGTGGATGTACGACTCGGCCTTCTGATTGAAGCGCCGGCGCGTCACCAGCTCCCAGCCGAGGAAGACCATGCGACCGCCGTCGAGGGCGGGGAACGGCAGCAGGTTGAAGAGGCCGAGCGCGACCGAGATGATCGCGACGATGTCGACGGCATGGCGCAGCCCCTTGTCGATCTGCTGCCCCATCTGCCGCACGATGCCGGGCATGCCCGCGACCTGCTCAGGGCTCTTGGGCGAGAACAGCTTGGGCAGGTTCGACAGCACGTAGGCCGAGTACTGGATCGGGTAGAGCAGGCCCTGCTTGATCGCCTCGCCCGCCCCCGCATGGACGCGCTGCTCGGCGAACCCGAGGCCCGCGCCCATCATGTAGAGGCCGTCGGCGTTGGCCTTGGGCGTCACCTGAAACGACACCGGCTTGCCATCGCGCAGCATGGCGATGGTCAGCGTCTTGCCCGCCGAGCCCTTGATGAGCGGCGTGATCTCGTCGACCTTGTTGATCGCCTGCCCGTCGATGCTGACGAACACATCGCCGACCTGGATCCCGGCCTGCACGGCCGGCATCTCGGGCTGCAGCCCCACGACCGCCGGCTTGTTGCCGAGCTCGGGGACGCCCCAGATGAGGAAGCTGCCGACCATGGCGAAGGCGGCGAACACGTAGTTCGTCGCCGGGCCGGCGAAGATGGTGAAGAGCCGCAAGATCGCGGGGCGGTTCTGATAGGCGCGCGGATCGTCCTCGCCGATCGAGTCATCGCCCGGGTTGAGGCCAGCGATCTGCACGAAGCCACCGAGCGGGATCGCCGCGACCTGAAAGGTCGTCTCGCCGCGCTTGAAGCTGGCGATCTGGGGGCCGAACCCGACGGAGAACCGGTCGACGCGCATCCCCGAGAGCTTGGCGGCCAGGTAGTGGCCGCCTTCGTGAACGATGATGAGGAGGCCGAGAGCCAAAATCGCGAGAAGTACAGCCATGTCTTACGAAGGTAACACGGAACGGGCCGCTGGGTAGGGGGGAGCGATCAGCGCGCGAAGGAGCGCTTCAGCGACGGGAGCGGGAGCAGATCGCGGAGGCGGCGACGCTGCGAGCGCAGCTCCGCCATCGAGTGACGCAGCCCGAGCTCGCGGGCGCGCTCGACCAGGCGCCGTTCGACCGATGGCCAGTCGCGCTGGTGCAGCGCATCGAAGGCGCGCCAGGTGCGGGTGCGGCGGAGCACGACGTAGCGGCCGCTCATGACGAACAGGTCGAGGTCGTCGTTGACGCGACCAAGGACGAAGCCGAGCGGCGAGAGCCCCGCGTCGGCGCGCGCGTCGAGCAAGATCAGCGTCTTGCCGTGGGCGCGCTGGGCAGCCGCGAAGAGCGCGTTGGTCTCCTCGCCGTGGACGACCTCGATCTCCTTGCACTGACGACGGAGCAGCGTGGCGACGGCGACAGTGTTGTCCCCGGAGCCCTCATCCGCGACCAGCACCTCGAAGCGGAGCCCGAGCGACTGGAGGTGCTCGACGAGGCGGCTGATGGTGTGGCCGATGCGCTCTTCGTCATCTCGGCAGCGCACGACCACGGATACGTCGACTTCCGCGACAGCCATTCTTCCTGGACTATAGGCGCTCGGTTACAGTCCTGCAACAATTTGACGTACTGCTTGCGTCGACTCGGTGCGCCATCCGCTTGAGCAGAGGCGCGAAGATCGCGCTGGCGACCGCCGCTTGATCGGGCCAGGAACCGGGGCTGGATGGTGCCCCTCTGGCGTCGGTGAGCGCGCGCTCGACGCCAGCGGCGAGCCCGGTGCAGATCGCCGCCTCGCCGCCTGGTTGGGTCAGATCGCCGTTGATCAAGGTCAAGCGCGGCCCTACCAGCGCCCCCAGCTCCGCGACCCCACCGACCGCGGTGGCGACGATCGGTAGCCCGACCGCCGCCGCCTCGGCGATCACCGTAGGCGCACCATCTGTCCGCGAGGGCACCAGCAGGACATCGGCGCGCGCCAGCAGGTCGCGCTTGGGCTCGCCCCCGATGGCCCCCACGAAGAGCACCCGCTCCGAGGCCGCAGCGGCGAGGCGCGCCCGCTCCGGCCCCTCGCCGGCGATGATCAGGATCACGTCGTCCGGCAACGACTGGACGACGCGCACCGCGCGATCGATGCCCTTGTCCTCGACGAGGCGCCCCATGACGAGCACGACCTTGCGATCCATGCGCAGCCCGCAGCGGGTCGCGCGGCCCCCTTGTACCCTCGACAGCTCGACGCCCATCGGCTGGGTGCGACCCAGCGCACCCTCGATGCGCAGCGCGTCGGCGACGTAGATCAGGTCCGCCCGCTGCGCCAGGTGCCGCACGATCGACGCTCCAAGCGGCAGCCTGCGCAGCAGCGCGATGTCGGAGCCATGCGCGATCGCGACGTGCGGCAGGCCGAGCCGATCGGCGATCAACGCCGAGGGCACGAGCCAGTGCGAGACGACCGCGTCCCAGCGGCGCGCCGCCTCGGCCACCCTGCGCCACTGCCGCAGCGAGAAGTCGAGCGCCTCGGGCCAGCGACGGAGATCGGCGAGCGCCTGCGGGGCACCACCGCGATAGAACAGCGACCGGTCGGCGGCCGCCGCCACGACCTCGACGTCGACGCCGACGGAGTTGAGCCAGCGATTGAGCGACGCGACGAAGTGCCCAGCGCTATCCTCGTCGGTGCGCGGGTACGACGTCGTGACTACCCCCCAACGCACTCCACCTCTTGCAGCTCGGGACGCGGGTCGGCGCTCTCGTTGCGGCCCCACTTCGAAGCGAGGCTCTGGTGCCAGCGCTCGCCGTGACGCACCCGCCACCAGTACGAGCGCGCGAGGACGAACGACATGGGATAGATCACGGTGCCGAGGTGGATGCCGCTCCGCCACGCGGCGCCGTAGATGGCCCGCACCGGCACGTCGACGACGCGCAGCCTCGACGCGAACAGCCGCGCCAGGAGATCGTTGGGGTAGCCGTAGCGCGGAAACAGCCCGGCCTCGACGATCACGGAGAGGGCGCGCTGCGACGCTGCCGTATAGCCACACTGCGAGTCGAACACGTCGCGATAGCCGGACGTCAGCTTGGTCAGCAGCGACAGGACGATGTTGCCGACGAGGCGCGCCTTCGGCATCGTGCGCCAGACCTCGGGATCGGCGAAGCGGTTGCCCTTCGCATAGTCGGCCTCGTCGCGCGCGATCGGTGCGAGCAACGACGGCAGATCGCCGGGATCCATCTGCCCGTCGCCCGCCATCACGACCGCGACGTCGCACGGCAAGCGACGCGCTTCGCGATAGCCGGTCGAGATGGCCGCGCCGACGCCGCGGTTGCTGGCGTGGCGGATCACGCGGAGGCGTGGATCGTCAACCTGCTTGACTACCTCGGCAGTGCCGTCGGTGGACGCATCGTCGATGCAGAGCACGAAGTCGACCTCGGCGGGCGCGTCGAGGATGGCGCGCAGGGTCGCCGCGATCTTCGCCGCCTCGTTGAAGGCGGGGACGACGACAGCGACGCGCAGCCCGTGGATCATGGCGCTCGTGTCCTACTCGTCTAGAGCTTGCCCGCAAACAGCCGCGCGTAGGCGTAGACCCACGGCGCCGCGAACATCACGGCATCGACCCGGTCCAGCATGCCGCCGTGGCCAGGCAGCAGCGTCCCCGAGTCCTTGACGCCCGTCGAGCGCTTGAGCAGGGACTCGCACAGATCGCCCATCTGGCCGAGCAGGTTGGCCGGGATCGCGACGAGCAGCACGTCGACGTACGTCAGCGTCGGCAGGTACCAGAGCTTGGCGAGCAGGAGCGCGCCGATCGAGCCGAGCAGGCCGCCGAGCCCGCCGACGATCGTCTTCTTCGGCGACACGATGGGCGCGAGCTTGGTCGGGAAGGTCGGCCCGAGGAAGCGGCCGGCGAAGTAGGCGCCCGTGTCGGAGAACCAGGTGCAGGACAGGACGATCGCGACCCAGGCACCGCCCGACGGCAGGCGCTTCTTGAGCAGCGCCACGAAGGTCAGGAGAGAGACGTAGAAGATCCCGGCGAGCAGGGCCGAGACGCGCGGCGCGACCGACTCGATCTCCCCGTAGCGGAACAGATAGAACAGGAAGGCGCCTACGGTGACGAGGGCGAACGCCAGGGACACCGCGAGGCCGCTCGACTCGTCCCAGTACAGCGTCCCGGCGAACAGCAGGCCGAACACGACGCCGATGGCGCGCTCGCTCACCGGCTGCTTGGCGAGCGTCATGTTGAAGAACTCGCGCAGGCCGAGGCCCGTCGCTGCGAAGACGATCGCCCACCAGGCGATCGGGTTCTCCCAGAAGATCGCGAGCAGCAGGAACGGGACGAGGACGACGGCGGTGAGGAACCGCGCCAGCAGGTTGCTCATCGGGCTTGGATCCTAGGCGCCTTGCAGCGCGCGCAGCTTGAGCTGCTCGGAGGTCAGGCCGAAGCGGCGCTCGCGCCCCTGGAACACCGCGATCGCCTCGTAGAGATCGTCGCGACGGAAGTCCGGCCACGGCACGTCGGTGAAATAGAGCTCGGCGTAGGCCGCTTCCCAGAGAAGAAAGTTCGACAGGCGCTGCTCGCCCGAGGTGCGGATCACCAGGTCGAGCTCGGGCAGCGTCGCGGTCTGCAGCGCCTCGGCGAACGACAGCGGGTTGATGTCCTGCACGCGAATCGCGCCGTCAGCGACGGCGCGGGCCAGCTTCTGCGCGGCCTGCGTGATCGACTCGCGCCCACCGTAGGACAGCGCGAGGCAGAGCGTCATTCCGTCGTTCTTGGCCGATGCCGCCTTGAGCTCGTGGAGCGGTCCGAGCACCAGCTCGGGCAGGCGGCTCTCGTCGCCAATGGTGGTCAGCCGGATGTTGTTGTCGAGGATCTCGCTGCGCTCGTCGATCAAGTAGTCGCGCAGCAGCACCATCAGCGCCCGCACCTCTTCGACCGGACGCTCCCAGTTCTGCGACGAGAAGGCGTAGAGCGTCAGGGCCTTGATGCCGAGCTCGCGCGCGGCGCGCGTGATGTCGCGGACGCTGCGCGCGCCCTCCTTGTGGCCCTCGATGCGCGGCAGACCGCGGCCTTTGGCCCACCGGCCATTGCCGTCCATGATGATGCCGATGTGGCGCGGCAACGGGCGTGCTGTCGGTTGCATTTGTTCGTGGAGTATCACAGTCATACCGGCCCCCGCAATGACGGTGCCGGGGAGGGGTTGTGACGAATTTGCGGCGCCGCCCGGTGCTCGAAACGCGCTTTGCGCGCAACTCGAGGTCGGCTAGGCTCGATAACCGCTACAAAGCCTGATCCCAGGGGAGGTCGCCGTGCCCGATTTTTCTCGCAAAGGTCCTGAACGAAGCGCCAGCCAAGATCTGACGTCGCAGGAGTCGCCCGGTCGCGACATCGGCCAGATGCGCCAGATGGCGGCGCTCCAGCGCAAGTGGATCCAGCGCAAAGAGGACTCCCCGGAGACGGCTGCCCCCGAGGCGGCCGCCCCCGAGGCTGAGGGCACGGAAAAGAAGAGCGCCGAGGGCGCCGAGGCGACGGGCGGCGACGGCGCCGCGGCCGACACCGCCAAGGCCGCGCCGGAAGCGGAGGGCGCCGCGCCCGAGGCCGCCGCCGCGGAAGGGGGCGCCGCCGAGGGCACCGCGAAGAAGGGCGAGGAGGAGAGCGCCGAGACCGAGGCGCCCGAGGCCGAGAGCACCGAAGAGCCGGCCAAGGCCGTCTCGTAGCCCCGCCGCTAAGACCCAGCCCTCCTCATGAAAGTTCGCATCTGTCGGGAGAACGATCCGCGCCGGCCGTTCTACGTCGAGCTCTGCCGCGCCTACGGCTGGGAGGTCACGGAGGGGGAGGACTTCGATCTGCTGTGGGATCTCGACCCGCCCAAGCAAGCGCGCTACCTCTCCGTCGGCGAGCACCAGCGCTACAGCCACGTCTGGGGCGTTGGTGAGTTGTCGATCAAGAGCCGCCTCGACCAGAACCTGGTCGCGCACCGCCACCTCCTGGGCGAGCGCGGCGAGCGCCTCTACGACTATTTTCCGCGCTCGTTTCTGATGCCCGACGACTACGACGACCTCGTCGCCGCAGCGGCCGAGGAGCCGGGCACCGTCTGGATCCAGAAGCCCAAGTGGCTCTCGCGCGGACGCGGCATCGAGCTGGTCAAGCAGATTGACCAAGTACCGCGAGGTCCCGAGTGGATGATCCAGGAGTACATCGCCTGGCCGCACCTCCTCGGCGAGCGCAAGTACACGCTGCGCTTCTACGTGCTCATCGCGTCGCTCGATCCGCTCGTCGTGTACGTGCACGACGGCGGCTTCTGCAAGTTCGCGTCGCGGCCCTTCAGCCTGGTCAACGAGGCGGCCGAGGATCGCTTCCGTCACCTCACCAACCCGGACGTGCTGCGCGACGATCCGACGATGCCGGTCGTCTCCGGCGACAACCTGACCCATGCCGCCTATCGGCAGCGCTTGCGCGACGAGGGACTCGACGACGTGGCGCTGTTCGCCGAGATCCATCGCATCATCGCGCTGACGGTGATCGCGACGCGCGGCCAGATCATGCGGCGCCATCGCCTGGCGGGGCTCGACTGGCAGCGCGGCTTCGAGCTGATGGGCTTCGACATTCTCGTCGACGACGCGCTCCTGCCCTGGCTGCTCGAGTGCAACCTGCTGCCGTCGCTGGAGGTCGAGGCCGAGCCCGAGACGGACTCGGCGCGCGACGAGCATGAGGTCAAGTGGAGCGTCGTGCGCGACCTGTTCGGCTTCTTCGCCGACGGGGCACCCATCGAAGAGCCGCGCAGCCGCGGCTTTGCGCGGGTGTTGCCGGCCGAAGCGCACCGCTCGCTCCTCTCGGCGTACTCGCTGCCGCTCGCCAGCGACCTCGTGCTCTGGCATCGACTCTTCGGCATGGGGGCGCCGTCGTTTCGCGTCCTGCCCGACGGCGTCACCATCCGGCAGGACGATGGGGAGCAGCTGGTGCTGCACGACGACGCGACGGGCGAGGAGCAGATCCTCGATGGCGAAGAGGCGGCGCTGTGGCGGCGCATCGGCGACGGCGTCGACCTACGCGCGCTCGTCGAGCCGCTGCCGCTCGAGGAGCAGCCCGACGCGTGGGACCACATCGCCTGGTGGATCGACACCGGCCTCTTGCGCCGACAAGAGACGCCGGCCCTGCCTACATAATTCATAGATCCAATCTACGATTCATAGACACCTCCCCTTTTCCAAGCCACGTCTCCCGTCGCTGAGCTGCTTGGCACTCGCGCTGCAATTCAGGTTCACAACCAACGAACCTGGAGAACGCCGTGACCAAGACCCTCTCTGCCAAGCTCCCCCCCTTGTCCGCCGCCCTGCTGTCCCTGCTCGCCGCGGCGGGTTGCAGCAACGACCGCGCGAAGGTCGCGTTCGCCTCGCCGATGGGCCTATCGGGCTCGCCGATCGTCGCGGTGTCGGTGATGTTCGATCGCGAGGTGGCCAGCGAGCTCGACCTCGGTGAAGAGCTGGCACGCGGACCGTTCACCATCACGCCCGCGGTGCGCGGCACCTTCCGCTGGGAGCACCAGGACGAGGTGGTGTTCACGACTCGCGAGGCGCTCGCCGAAGGGCAGACGTACAAGGTCACGATCGACGGCAGCGTGCTCGCCGAGGACGGCGTGCGGCTCGACGACTACGCCTGGACGTTCGAGTGGAACCGCGAGGTCGACGAGGCGCACTCCCGCCCGGTCCTCGACCTCGGCACGCCCGATGCCGGCCAAGGTGCTACGGATGGCGCGGTCAACCTCGACGCGACGTTCGAGGAGGAGGAGGGCTGCTGACCCCATCGCTCGCCTTCCCTGCCCTCGCCGAAAATCCCGGCGCGATTCGGTTCAACCGAGGTGAGCGGTGGGGGTCAATCGTGGTATCTCGTCTGCCATGGGACTCATCGACCATCGTGTTGCAGTCGTCACCGGGGCGGGGCGAGGCATCGGGCGCGCCTGCGCGCTCACCCTCGTCGAGCATGGCGCCAACGTCATCGTCAATGATCTTGACCAAGAGCCCGCCGCCGAGGTCGTCGCGGCGTGCGAAGCGATCCGGCCTGGCTCGGCGGGCTACTGCCTCGGCTCCGTCGCAGATCCGAAGGCGACCGACGCCTTGATGGCGTTCGCGGTCGAGCGGTTTGGCAAGCTCGACATCCTCGTCAACAACGCCGGTCTGTCGCGCGACAAGATGGCGCACCAGCTGTCCGACGAGTGGTGGGATCTCGTGATCAACGTCAACCTGAAGGGCACCTTCAACTGCATCCGCTCGGCGGCGCCGTACCTGCGCGACGTCGGCAAGCGGGAGCTCGAGGAGCACGGCCGCCCGCTCTACAACCGCAAGGTCGTCAACTTCTTCTCGACGGCGGCGATCCGGGGCAACCCCGGCCAGGTCAACTACAACGCCGCCAAGATGGGCAACGTCGGCATCACCCGCACCGTCGCCCAGGAGTGGGCGCGCTT
>CAZPEY010000132.1:0-14164 GCA_964585665.1 uncultured Polyangiaceae bacterium
CCCAGCAGGGGAGCGCGCCCGCGGTGCGGCGCCGCGGGTCGAGCGCGCGCTGCCTCCGGTCGCGTCGCTCGATCGCCTGAGCGCCCTCGTCGGACCGCTCGGACGCCACCCGATGGCCGAGCTGGCGCGCTACGCGCGCGCCGTCCTCGGTGGCGAGACCCTGCGCGCGCCGAGCGTCAGCGCATCCCGGGTCCTGCACGTCGAGCGGCGCTTCGGTCTGTCGAAGAACGCCGCGACGCTCTGCCAGCTCCTCTACGGGGCGCGCCTGCTCGGTGATCCAGACGGCGGCATCGCGCCCGTCGATGCCCTCCGTGCGTTCGCGCCGAAGAGCGACAGCGAGGTCGAGGCGACGTGGGAAGAGGTCGTCGCCGCGGGCGATCTCGGGCGGCGCCGGCTCTGTGATCTCGAGCGCGGGCGGCTGCGGCTCAGCGAGACCGTGGCGCGCTTCCTCGATGGTCAGCCGACCCGGCTGCGCATCCTCGATGGAGAGGCCGAGCTCGACGAGCCGCCTGAGCCAGCCTACTACCGCCTCGACGGCACCGACCTCGAGGCGCTCGGCGCGAGCCTGGCCGCCGCGCTCGGCGCGCCGGTGGCGGTGCTGGCGGGCGGCGAGCTGCGCACGCAGCTCGTCGAAGCGCGCCTGCATGGCGCGGTGCCGCTCGTCGACACGGCGCTCTTCGAGCCGTGGCTGCTGCAGGAGGACTGGGTGATCGTCGTGCTGCGCCGGCGCGCTCAACCGCTCATCGACTCGCTGACGCCCCTCGACCTCGAGCCAGCGCCCGCCGAACCGCGCCCCTGATGCGCGCGATCGTCGTCTCGGTCGCGCTGGGGGCCGCGCTCGTCGCGGCCTACTTGCTCGTCGTCCGCGGCGGCGTGGCCCCCCCGCGCGCCACCTCGGCGCGCACGGCCCCCGCCGTTCCGGCGCCGACGAGCGGCCCCGAGGCGCGGGGTCGCGCCGAGCCAGGCACCGGTGCAAGTCGACCGATCGCGCCCCCGCGACAGACCACGACCATCGGCTTTGGCGACGGACCGCTCGCGCTCGGGCGGCGCCGCGATCCAGAGACCGCCGCCGTCGGTCCCTCGGCGATCAGCGTGGGAAGGAGCGGCGAGGTCCTGATCAACGATCCGGTGCACGGGCGGCTGCTCCGCCTCGACGGCAAGGGCAAGCCGATCGGCACGATCAAGCTGCCAAGCCAGACTGTCGACGATCTGCTGGCGCTCCCCGACGGCTCGGTCGCGGCGCTCGACCGACTGGGCGAGAAGACCGTCTGGCGAGTCAACAGCGATGGCAAGACGCTCGGCGAGTTCGCCGTCGAAGGCAGCGGTCTGCGAGAGGCGGCCAGCGCCACCGGAGTGTTCGCCGATCCGGACGGTGGGCTGTTCGTCGAGGTCGGCCACAAGTCGCTGGTGCGCATCGATGGCCCGAGCGGCGAGCGCCAGACGCTGCCGGGACGGCCGCGGCGGGACGGCGGGATCTACCTGCGGGGCGCCATCGCCGATCGCAAGGCGGGGATCGTGCGCCTCGAGGCGCTGCTGCGCGACGGGGTCTCGGCGTGGGCCGTCAACCTCCCGTACGGCGCGCCCGTCCTGCGCATCGTGCTGCTCGACTCGGATCGCGCCGGCAACGCCTACGTCGGCGCGACGGTCGGGCTCGAGGCGGCCTCGCCGCCCTACGCGATCGTCGAGGAGAAGCTGGTGATCATCGCGGTCGATCCGGCAGGCACGCCGCGCGGAACCCTGACGCTGCCGGGGCGCGGCGCGACGGAAGAGACGTTTCGCGAGCTATCGGTGGGAGACGATGGCACCCTCTATCGGATGGTGACGAGCGACGAGGGCGTACGAGTCGAGACCTATCGGATCGACTAGCGCGCGCGCTTGGCCTTGGCCTTACGACGGACCTTGGCGCCGAAGCGGACCTTGCGGCGCGCGCGCTTGCGGACCTTGCGCGCCTTCTTCACCAGCTTCTGGTGGTTGCTCGCTCGCTGGCTGACCTTGCGCTTCGTGTGACGACCCATGGCTCTGTTCTCCTCGGCAAAGAGCAAAATTTGAAAGGGACAAACCCTTAGCAGGTTTCAGCCCGGCTTGGAAGCCGGAGCCGACGTCGCGGACGTCAGCTGCGCGGCCGCCGCGGCATCGAGCAGCCACAGCGTCTCGGGCCCGCCCTCCCCCTGCCCGACCCGCCCGGCGGGCAGGTCGGCGCCACCGACGAAGATCTCGGCGACGCGCGCGGCCTTGTCGGCACCAGCAACGAGAAAGAGGACGAGGCGCGTGCTGGCGAGCGCGCGAAAGGTCAGGCTGACGCGACTCGTCGCGAGGCGTTCGACCCACACCGAGGCGACCAGGCGCTCGCGCTCGTCGCAGATCGGCGTGCCGGGGAACAGCGACGCGGTGTGCCCATCGGCGCCCATGCCGAGCAGCACGACGTCGAAGCGTGGATCGTCCGGGCGCGCGGCGACCAGACGGCGCTCGTAGTCGGCCGCCGCCTCGGCCGGCGGCGCCTCCCCGTGGATCCGCTCGACCGTGGCAGCCGGGACGCTGCCGAGCAGCGCCCGCCGGGCCATGCCGTAGTTGGAGTCGGGGTGGTCGGGGCCGACGGTACGCTCATCGCCGAACCAGAGGTGGATGTGCGACCACGCGTCGCCAGGGTGGCTGGCGAGGCGCTCGTACAGGCGCTTGGGCGTCGAGCCGCCGGCGAGCACGAGGTCGGCGCGTCCGCGATCGGCGACAGCGCTCGCCAGCCGCGCGCGCACCAGCTCCTCGGCGCGCGCCGCCACCGCCTCGGCGTCGACGAGGATCTCGTAGCGCCGCGCCACCATCAGGCGCCCTCGTTGAGCGCCGCCGCCCAGGCGAGCGCCGGGCGATACAGCCGATCAGCGCCGCGCGTGCCGAGCGCGGCGATGACGAGATCCGGATCGGCGTGGCGGCGCGTCGGCTGCACCCGATCGGGGGTGCCCGGAGCGCTGATGTAGAGCCCAGGCTCTTCCCGGCGGATGTGCCAGCAGCGCTCCCCGGCCGCGAGCTCGACGGCGACGACGCCGTGGCCGCGTACCACCTGGCGATCGAGCGCCAGCGTGATCGAGCGCCCGTCCGGAGCGCTGGTGCGCCAGCGGTGCACGCCATCGGATCGGGTCGGCAGCCGCTCGGGCAGCGAGAAGCCGAGGCGCGAGCCGAGCCAGCCGAGGAAGAGCAGCGCCCGCGGCGCCAGCCCCGGCACGCCCGCGGTAACCTCGATCCGCGTGATCGCGCGCAGCTCCGCCGCCGCGTCGGGGCGATCGAAGAGCGACGCGACCACCGAGCGCAGCGGCCCGATCCCCAGCCAGGCGAGATCAGCGACGTCGAGGTTCGGGTGCTGCGCGACCAGGTCGGCAATGGTCGACAGATCCGCCGAGCTCTCGAGCTGCCGCGAGTCGAGGATCAGCCGATCGATGCCCTGCGCCATGCGTCGAACGCGCTCGAGGCTGGGTCGCCCGTCGACGTAGAGCGCCACCGAGGCGTCCGGCACGAGGAGCGAGCGCGCGAGCGACTCGAGGCGCGGTCGGAGCGTCTCGTGCCCGACGAGCAGGACCTCGTCCGAGCCGTTCTGCACGCTGCCGTGGGTGCGCCAGTTGGCCTCGACGTAAGCGGCCAGCTCGAGCTGCGACTCGTTCTCGCAGATCCCGATCACGCGGCAGGGCACGTCAGCGGTGACGCGATCGACCAGGCTGCGATAGCGCTCCATCGCGAGGTGGCCCGCCGGTGCGAGGGCCAGCAGGTTCCACAAGCAAGCGCGCATCAGGACGCGCTCGGGATCTCGCTCGGCCGCCTTGCGCCACAGCGTCGACAGCTCGGCCTCGATGCGCTGCCACGCGACGGCCTGGGCGCGACCGCTGACGAAGGTCTCGGTCGCCTCGTCTGCCTCGCCGGTCACGGCCGCCTCCACGCACGACCGTCCTGCGCCAGGAGCGCGTCCGAGGCCGCGGGGCCCCACTGCCCCGACTCGTAGTTCGGGAACTCGGGCCGCGGCCCCTGGCTCCAGCCGGCAAAGATCGGATCGATCCAGGCCCACGAGGCCTCGACCTCGTCGCCGCGCGTGAACAGGGTCGAGTCGCCGACCATGCAATCGAGGAGCAGGCGCTCGTACGCCTCAGGCGGCTCGTGCCCGAACGAGGTCCCGTAGCGGAAGTCCATCGGCACCGAGCGCACCTGCATCGCCGGACCGGGCACCTTGGCGAAGAAGCGCAGGCTGATCCCCTCATCGGGCTGGATGCGCAGCGACAGCACGTTGGGCTCTTCGGCGAGCGCGCTGGCCACCTGGGGGAAGAGACGGTGCGGCGCGTGGCGGAAGTGGATCGCGATCTCGGTGACCTTCTTGGGCAGGCCCTTGCCAGCGCGGAGGTAGAACGGCACGCCCGCCCAGCGCCAGTTGTCGATGAACATCTTCATCGCCACGTAGGTCTCGACGACGGAGTCGGGCGCGACGCCAGTCTCCTCGCGGTAGGCGATGCGCTCCTGACCGGCGACGAAGCCGCGCCCATACTGGCCGCGAACCACCTGCCGAGAAAGCTCATCTGGATTCTTGGAAAACGGCCTAAGAGACTGCAATACTTTCAACTTCTCATCGCGCACGCTCTTGGCGGAGAAGGCCGCGGGCGGCTCCATCGCCATCAGGCAGAGGAACTGCAACATGTGGTTCTGCACCATGTCGCGGATCATGCCGGCGCCCTCGAAGTAGCCGCCGCGCCCCTCGACGCCGATCGACTCGGCGACCGTGAGCTGGACATGATCGACGTAGCGCCCGTTCCACAGCGGCTCGAAGATCCCGTTGGCGAAGCGGAAGGCCAAGATGTTCTGGACCGTCTCCTTGCCGAGGTAGTGATCGATTCGATAGGTCTGATCCTCGCGCAGGCTGCCGAGTACGACCTGGTTGAGCGCGCGCGCGGTCGGCAGCGAGGTGCCGAAGGGCTTCTCGATGATGACGCGCGTAAACGGCGACTCGCTCTCCGCGTTGATGAGGCCCGCCTCGGCGAGGCGCGGGATGATGTTGGCGTACTCGGACGGCGGCGTGGAGAGGTAGAAGATGCGGTTGGGGCTGGTGCCGCGCTGCTTGTCGAGCGCGTCGAGGCGCGCCTTCAGCTTGCGATAGGTCTCCGGGTCGTCGAAGGTCCCCGGCACGTAGTAGAGGCTGCGGCCGAAGCTCTCCCACAGCGCTTCTTCGACGGGGCGGCGGCGCGCGAACTTGTCCACGCCCTCCCGCATCTGCTCCCGGAAGGCCTCGTCGCCGATGTCGCGCCGGGCCACACCGACGACGGAGAACGGCTGCGGCAGGAGGCGATCGCGCGCCAGCGAGTAGAGCGCGGGAACGAGCTTTCGCTTGGTCAGGTCGCCCGAGGCGCCGAAGATCACCATGGTGCAGGAGGGTGCGATGCGATCCTGCGTCAGGCCTTCGCGCAGGGGGTTGGTCTGGGGATCCGTCGCCAAGGTCGACTCCTTTTTGGGTGGTGCACCGTATCACAAAACTGGGGCGGCTCGGGGGCGGCGTGGTATGCAAGAGGCGTGAGCCAGGAACTGTCGCTGCTCCGTCGCTGGTCGGCCTTCACGCTCGGCCTGCAGCGCGCGACGTCACGCATCCAGCTCCTCGATGCGGCGCTCGACGGACTCTACGGCCTCGTCGAGGTCGAGCTGGTCGCTGTGCTGCTCGCCTCGCCGGGACACGACCCGCTGCTCCACGTGCGCCCGCGTCGCGCCATGTCGCGCAGCGCCATCGTCGGCATCCGCGATCAGCTCCTGCGCATGGCGGCGCAGCGCCTGCCGTCCCCGCCCGCCGAGGCCGATCTGGTCATGCACCTCGGACCGCCGCGCCAGGCGGGAGAGCCGAGCGCCGACGAGTTCCTGCTGACGACCGCGCCGATCGGCAAGGTCGCCAAGATCGCCGGAGAGGCGACGCCCATCGGCCTGCTCGCGTGGGCGGAGCCGACCGAGGCGCTGACGATCGAGGCGGAGCTCCTGCAGCTCTGCGCCGACGAGATCGGCCTCGCCGAGAGCCACTTGGCGGCGCGAGTCGACGACGAGCGCCGGCGGCTCGGGCGCCTGGTCGACGCCATCCCAGACGGCCTCGTGATGAGCGACAGCCACGGCCGCATCTTGCTGTGCAACCCGACGGCGCGGCGCGTTCTGCGCCTCGGCGCGACCCCTTCGGGCGAGCTGGGTCCGCTCGTCGCGCAGCGGCTCGGCTTCGATCCGTTCATCCCTGGGGCGTTTCGCGGTACGGTGCCGCTGCAACGCCGCCTCACCGTCGGAGAGAGCGCGGTCGATGTGCTCGTCACCTCGGCCCCGGGCGAAGACGGGCGACCGCTCGGCAACGTCCTCGTCATCCACGATCGGACGCGCGAGCGGCGCATCGAGGAGCGCAAGGACGAGTTCATCACCGTCGTCTCGCACGAGCTGCGCACGCCGCTGCAGTCGCTGTCGGGGTCGCTCGAGCTGCTGCTGCAGCGCTTCGCGGGCGATCTCAACGCCAAGCAGCATCGCTACATCGAGGTCGCCTACGAGTCGAGCCGTCGCCTCGAGCGGATCGTCCAGGATCTGTTCGCGCTCGCTCGCGCCAAGGAAGACAAGCTCAAGGTCGATCTGACCGAGCACGAGCTCGGCCCGCTCGTGCACGGCCTCGTCGATCCCCTGCGCCCCGTGCTCGAGTCGCGCCAGATCGAGCTGCGGCTGCGCACCTGGCAGCGGGCGCGCGTGCAGTGCGACGCCGATCGGCTCAGCCAGGTGCTCGCCAACCTGCTGCAGAACGCGATCAAGCACACCCCTGAGCGGGGGCGCGTCGACGTCGAGGTGTTCGCGAACCCGTCGCTGCCTGGCTTCGTCTTGTGCAGCGTCTACAACTCGGGGCGGGCGATCCCGCCGGAGTTTCACGAGCGGATCTTCGACAAGTTCGAGCAGGTCGAGGTCGCTGCGACCCGGCGCACCGAAGGGGCGGGCCTGGGCCTCGCGATCTGCCGCAGCATCGTCGACGCGCACGGCGGGCGGATCTGGGTCGAGCCGGAGAACGAGGGGGCGCGCTTCGTGTTTGCGCTGCCGGCGGCGGGGCGCCCGCTGCCCCGCCCGATCGAAGGGCGCTTCACCGGCAGCCATCGCCTCGTCGCCGTGCAGTCGTCCCAGCGCGCCTCGGCGCTCTTGCTGCGGCACGAGCTCGAGCGCGCCGGCTACCGCGTGGTCGTGGCGATCGGGCGCGAGCCGCCGAGTGATCTGGCCCCCGACGTGACCGCGGTCTACGACGAGCCGCGCGGGGGCGACGGGCGCTCGGCGACGCTCACCCTGCGCGGCAAGGGCCAGGAGGCGAGCCTCGAGGTCGAGCTACCGCTCGTCGGCGAGACGCTCGCCGCGGCGGTCGATCGCGTGATCTCTGCCTCGGTCCTGTAGTCGCAGCGGGCGCGGCCGCTAGCGGATCTCGCCGAGGTGCTGCAGGTACTCGGCGACGAGCACCGAGCCAGCGGCGGCGCCCATGCGCGTGTTGTGCGACACGAGCACGTACTTGATGCCCGGCAGCACGCGATCGGGCCGGATCCGCCCGACGGTGGTGGTCATGCCGTGCTGGTTGTCGCGATCGAGCCGGGGCTGCGGCCGGAACGGATCCTCGAGCACCGTGATCAGGCTCTCCGGGGCGCTCGGCAGGCCCAGTCGACAGAAGTCGGCGCCGAACTCGCGCATCGCGCTGGCCACCTCGGCAGGCGACGCGGGTCGGTCGAGCCCGACGGTGACCGCCTCGGTGTGGCCCTCGAGCACGGGGACGCGCGTGCAGGTCGACGAGACGAGGATCGGATGGTCGACGATCTGCGTCCCCTCGACGTGACCGAAGATCTTCTGCGTCTCCTTCTCGACCTTCTCCTCCTCCTTGCTGATGTGCGGCACGACGTTGTCGATGATGTCGAGGGCCAGGACGCCGGGGGAGCGCCCCGCGCCCGAGACCGCCTGCAGCGAGGTCATGACCACGCGGCTGACGCCGAACGCGCGCTGGAGCGGCGCCAGCGAGATCGCCAGGCCCGTGGTGGTGCAGTTCGGCCCAGGCGTGATGAAGCCCTTCCAGCCGCGGCGCTGTCGCTGGGCGGCGAGGATCTTGGCGTGCTCGAGGTTGACGCCGGGCAGGAGGATCGGCACGTCCGGCTCGTAGCGGAACGCGCTGGCTGTCGAGAGGACCGGCACGTGCTTGGCGAAGCGAGGCTCGAGCTCCTTGGCGGCGTCGCTCTCGAGCGCCGCGAACACGACGTCGATCCCACCGACCTCGTCATCGCTCGCCATCGCCGCGCAGTTCTCGACCGTCAGGTCGCGGACCGCCGGCGGCAGGCGCTCGGGCAGGTACCAGTTCAGCTTGCCGGACGGATCGCGGAGCGCCTCTCCGTAGCGCTTGCCCGCCGAGCGCTCCGAGGCGCCGACGCGCACGACCTCGAAGAGCGGGTGCCCATCGAGCGCCACCAGGAACTCCTGACCTGCGATGCCGGTGGCACCGAGAACTGCCGCACGTAGCTTTGCCATGCGGCGCTCTTACCACGCACGCTGGCCCGTCGCCAACTCGTGCACGCGCCGCTACGGTCGCGCGGAGGCGACTTCCAAGATCAGAGGCTGAGGGGGTAAGGGGAGCCGGTCAGCTCCCAGGAGAGGTGGTAGGCGCGGGCGGGATTGAACCGCCGACCCTCACCGTGTCAAGGTGATGCTCTACCACTGAGCTACGCGCCTTCGGGTCGAGGCCCAGTTGAGTAGAGCCTTTCGCGCTGCCGGTCAAGAAGATTCGGCCCGCCGGCCGCCGCGCCCGATGTGCAGGCGCACCTGCGAGGCGAACTGCTCGACGGAGAACGGCTTGCTGAGGAAGCCGGTCGCGCCGGCGTCGAGCGCCATCCGCCGGACCTCCTCGCCGGACATCGCCGTCATGACGACGATTGGGACATCGTAGAGCTCGATCGAGCGCTTGATCCTCCGGCAGAAGTCGATGCCGTCCATGTCGTAGAGGGCGAGGTCGAGCAGCACGAGATCGGTGTCCCGATCGATGCCGCGCAGCGCCTCCGCGCCCGACTGATAGCAGGTGACGCGATACCCCTCGCGCTCGAGCAGGAAGCGCGCGAAGTCGAGGATCTCGAGCTCGTCCTCGACCACCACGACGTGCTGCTTGGGCAGGCTCTGCGGACGGACGATGCGCTCGAGGTCGGCCAGGAAGTGCGGGCGATCCTCGACGGAGACACGCCGTTCGGGTGGCACCAGCATCGCCGCGTCCGAGCGCTCGGAGACGAACACCGGCACGCCGAGCGGCTGCGGATCGGTGTCGAGCTCGACGAGCGCGCGCGTCGACGCCTTGAGCAGGAGCACGATCGCGTCGGGCCGGTAGCGACGGGCGCGGCGCACCGCGTCGCCCTCGCTGGTCGCGAACACCAGATCGACGGTCGGGAGCTCCGCGATCCCGCGCTCGGACAGGCCGAGGCGCAAGAGGACGTCGGCGTCTGCGGCGACGAGCAGGAGCTGCCGCTGCCCGCCGCGGCTCGGCTCGGCGAGATCGCGCTCGGAGGCGGTGTCGAGCGGCAGGCGAACCGAGAAGCGCGTCCCGTTGCCGAGCGCCTCGTCGACCGAGACGACCCCGCCGTGTCGGGTCACCAGGTCGCGGGCCAGCGCCAGGCCGAGCCCGGCGCCGGAGAAGCGGCGGGTCGGCGAGGCGTCGACCTGGTAGAAGCGCTCGAAGACACGCTGCCGCTGATCCGGCGGGATGCCGATGCCGTGATCGCGCACCGTCACCTCGACGACGGTCGCCAGGCGACGGAGCGTCACCTCGATCGCGCCCCCGGAGTCGCTGAACTTGACGGCGTTGTCGAGCAGCGCCAGGAAGACCTCGCGCAGCCGCTCCGCGTCGCCGCGGACCAGCGCCGGCTCTTCCCCGAGGTCGACGGTGACCCGCAGCTGCTTGTGCGCGATGGCGTCGCCCTTGCGCGCCACGGCCTGCCCGACCTCGAGGCGCAGATCGAACAGGGTCCGGCGCAGCTCGAGGCGCCCCTCCTCGACCTCGCGGAACAGGAGCAGTCGCTCGATCAGCTCCGACAGGCGCTGGCCGTTGCTCTCGAGCACCTCGAGCGCGGTGCGCTGCTTGCTGGTCAGCGGCCCGAGGGCCTCCGTGAGCAGCAGCTCGGCGTACCCGTTGATGCTGACCAGCGGCGTGCGCAGCTCGTGCGAGACGTTGGCGAGCAGCTGACGCCGGCTCGCCTCGCCGGACATGCGGTCGACGATCCGGTCGCGCAGGCGGCGCACCAGGCGGCGCACGGTGACGTCGCGCATCGTCCCCTCGATGAAGCGGACCCGACCGCTGCCGTCGAGCACCGGCCACATGTGGTGGCGCACGAAGCGCCGCTCGCCTGTCGATAGCTTGACGCGCAGCACCGCCGAAGACGGGGTGCCGGCGCGCGCCGTCTCGCAGAGCTGCTCCCAGTGTTGATGGTCCTTGCCCTCGTAGAGGGAAGCGAGCAGCACCGGATCGGCGGCGAACGCCTCGCCTGGGATGCCGAGCCAAGCCTCGATGGTGCGGCTCACATAGAGCGGCGCCAGCGACAGGGCGTCGAGCCGCAGCACGACGAAGGGCGCGTCCTCGACGAGATCGCGCGCGCCGCGCTCGCGCTGCAGCACCGATCGCCGCGCCGGGATCGTCTCCGCTGCGACGACCGCCATACCACGCTGGCCGTGACCGAGCGGCACCTCCATGTGCGCGACCTCGAGCGCCATCATGCCCGGCTGCGCCCCCAGCTCCAGCCGCCGCTCGAAGACCGAGCCCGGCAGCATGACGTCGAGCGCCGCCCGCACGTTCGGCACCAGCGCCGACAGCGCGTTGTCGCGGTGCGCCGCGCCGGTGCCGAGCCGCAGCAGCGAGAGCAGCAGACCGTTGCACGCCACGATGCGCCCACCGTCGGTGAGCACCGCCGCTGGCAGCGGCGCCGCGAGCACGAAGTCCCACTCCGGACCGACCGCGAACCCGACCGCCTCCGTCCTTGGCTCCTCGACCTCCTCCATCCCCCGCTATCCCTCCCCCCCCTTGCCGTAGAGCTGCTCGAGGATCGCCGCGTACTTCTCGCTCGCCGCCTTGCGCCGCACCTTGAGCGTCGGGGTCAGCTCGCCCGTCTCCTGGCTGAAGTCCTGCGGCAGGATGTGAAACTTCTTGATCGACGCGTAGGACGGCTCGCTTCGATTGACCTCATCGACGGCACGACCGATCAGCTGGCGAGTCTCGGGCAGCTGCGAGAGCTCGGCGATCGTCTTGCCACCGAAGCCGCCCTGCGCCGCCCACTTCTGGACCGCCTCTTCGTTGAGCGTGATCAGCGCGACCAGGTAGGGCCGGCGGTCACCGACGACCATCGCCTGCGAGATGAAGGGGGTCGCCTTCAGCTTGTTCTCGAGGTTCTGCGGGGCTATGTTCTTGCCGCCGGCGTTGACGATGATGTCCTTCTTGCGATCGGTGATCCGCAGCACGCCGTCGTCGAGCACCCCGATGTCGCCGGTGTGGAACCAGCCGTCGGCGTCGATCGCCTCGGCGGTCGCCTCGGGCTTGCGCCAGTACTCGCGCATGACCGCCCCGGAGCGCACCAGGATCTCGCCGTCCGCCGCGATCCGCAGCTCGGTGCCCGGCACCGCCTGGCCGACGACGCCGAAGTCGTAGCGGTCGACCCGATTGATCGTCGTCCCCGCCGTCGTCTCGGTCAGCCCCCACGCCTCGAGGACGAGCACCCCCGCGGCGTGGAAGAACTCGGCGATCTTGGCCGAGAGCGGCGCACCGCCCGAGATGACGAAGCGGATCCGCCCACCGAGGATGCCGCGCACCTTCTGAAGCACCAGGCGATCGGCGATCTCGTACGAGGCGCGCAGCAGGAGCGGGATCGGCTCGCCGCGCTGCTTGAGGCGACCGACCTTGGCACCGACGGAGAACGCCCAGTCGAACAGCTTCTGCTTGGTGGGCGGCTGGGCGGCGCGGTTGGCGAGGATCGCGATGTAGACCTTCTCGAGGACGCGCGGCACCGAGCCGAGAAAGGTCGGCCGGACCTCGGCGAGGTTGTCGCGCACCTTGGCGACGCTCTCGGCGAACGCGATCCGGCAGCCCTTGACGATCGAGGTCCACGCCATGACCTTGGCGAAGATGTGCGCCATCGGCAGGAACAGGAGCTGCTCGTCGTCCTCGTCGAGCGGCAGCACGTTGCGCATCGCATCGGCCTCCCAGACGAGGTTGCGGTGGGTGAGCACGGCGCCCTTGGGCGGACCGGTCGTGCCCGACGTGTAGACGATCGTGAAGATCGACTCCGGCGTGGTCGCGGCCTGGCGCTTCTGCAGCGCGTCGGGCTGCTCCCCGAGCAGCTTGCGCCCCGCCTCGCGGAGCTGGTCGAGGGTCCACACCCAGTCGTCGCCCTCGGCGTGCACGTCGCTCTGACGCACCTCGATCCGCCCCTTGCCATCGGGCTTCTCGAGGCGCGCGACCTGGTCGAACGCGATGACCTTGCGGAGGCCGGGGAGCTTGCTGCGCTCGGCGACGATCTTCTCGAGCTGCAGCGGGTTCTCGACGAAGATCAAGGTCGCGCCCGCGTCGTTGACGATGTACTCGCACTCGCTCGACAGGTTGGACTGATAGATCGGCACGGTCGCGGCGCCGCACATCACGATGCCGACGTCGCTGTACAGCCACTCGGGGCGGGTGTTGGCGAGCAGGCAGATGCGGTCGCCCGGCTGCGTCCCGAGCGCCAGGAGGCCGCCCGCGATCTCGCGGGCCGTTCGGTCCCAGTCCGCGTAGGTGGCCTGCTGCCACACCGCGCCGGACTTCCAGCGCAGCGCGACGCGCTGAGACGACTGCTCGACGCGATTGACGAACAGCTCGATGGCGTTCGGGACCGAGATCATCGGGAGGGGGCGATCGCTGGCGGTGGCCATCGGGGAAGGCTCGTGCCCCAGTTGGCGCGTGTCAAGGGTGGAAAGGTCTTGTATCCTTAGCCCGTGTCCGATGGCGCTCCAGCTTCCGGCTCGGCAGCCGGATCAGGCCCGGCTGCCGCCGCGACGGCGGCGCGCCCGCCCCGGCCTTCGCGCGGCGCGCTGCTGGCGCGCTATCGCCTGATCGAGGAGGTCGGTCAGGGCGGCATGGCGATCGTCTGGCGCGCCGAGGACACGGGGCTCGGGCGCGAGGTCGCGGTCAAGGTCCTGCACCCGCACCTGGCGGATCAAGACGAGTCCCGCGCCCGCCTCGAGCGGGAGGCGCACGCCGTCGCCAAGCTCCGGCACGACAACATCCTCGAGATCTTCGACTACTCGGCGGCGGGCAAGGACGACCAGACCACCGAGAGCTTCCTGGTCACCGAGTTCATCCACGGGCAGACGCTGCGGGCCTTCCTCAACCAGCACCCGCTGACGATGCCCGAGGTCGGGGTCATGATCGCGTCCGAGATCGCGCTGGCGCTCGAGCACGCCCACGCGCACGGCGTCATCCATCGCGACATCAAGCCCGAGAACGTCATGATCCGGCGCGAGGACGGGCGCTGCAAGCTCATGGACTTCGGCATCGCCCAGATCGTCGACAAGGAGCGCATGACGATGACCGGCCAGCTGATGGGCTCGCCGGCGTACATGGCGCCGGAGCACATCGACGGCAAGGGCCTCGACTTCCGCACCGACATCTTCGCGCTCGGCATCCTGACGTACCAGCTCGTCGTCGGGCAGCTGCCGTTTCGCGGCAAGAACCCGCACGAGGTGCTGCGCCGCATCGCCGACTGTCGCTTCACCCCGGCGGCGACGGTGAACCCGCGCGTCTCGACGGCGCTCGAGGCGACGATCGGGCGGGCGCTGCGCCGCGATCCGCAGGAGCGCTTCGCCGACATCGGCAGGTTCCGCAAGGAGCTGCTCGAGGAGCTCGCCGAGGCCGGGATCACGGACGTGCGCCGGGAGCTGCATGAGTTCTTCACCGCCCCCGAGGCGTACGAGAAGCAGCGTGTGCCCAGGCTGTGCAAGGCGCTGACCGAGCGCGGCCGCGAGCACTCGGCGGCGGGCCGGCGCGCCAAGGCGCTCCAGCTCTGGAGTCGCGCTCTGGCCTACCAGCCCGACTCCGCCGAGCTGAAGGCCGCGATCGCTGGCCTCGAGCGCCGGCGGATCCTGGCGCGCGTCGCCGTCGGTGTCGCCGCCGCGGCCGGAC
>CAZPEY010000133.1:0-283 GCA_964585665.1 uncultured Polyangiaceae bacterium
GCCCGACCTGCAGGCAGAACGGGATGCCGAGCTCGACGCACTCGGCGTAGAGCGGGTAGTAGCGTCGATCGTCGGGCGGCAGCTCGTAGAGCCAGGGCAGGATCCGCAGGCCCTTCATCCCCAGCGTCCTCACCGCCCGCCGCAGCTCGCGGATCCCCTCCATCGGCCGCAGGAGATCGACCGACGCGATGCCCACGAACCGGTCGGGGTGGGCCTTCACCAGCGCGGCCACGTGCTCGTTGGAGAGGAGCGGTCCGCGCGGCCCCCACCACGCCGACACCAG
>CAZPEY010000133.1:293-14146 GCA_964585665.1 uncultured Polyangiaceae bacterium
CGTTCGGCGGCAGGTTCCACAGCCAGGGCAGGAGGCGCAGGCCGCGCAGACCCAGCGTTCGCACCGCGCGTCGCAGCTCGCGTACGGCGGCCATCGGAGCGAGCAGGTCGACGGCGGCGATGCCCACCAAGCGCGTCGGTGCGGCGGCGACGAAGCTCGCGACCTCGTCGTTGCTGATGAGCGGCCCGCGTGGGCCATGCCAGGCGGTGACGAGCGCCCGATCGACCTTGGCGGCGTCGAGCGCCCCGAGCGTGAGGCCGAGCGGGATCTCGGCGGGGACCTCGACGACGCCGAGCCAGCGGCGCAGCGACTCGAACATCGGCTGCCCGACGAAGCCGGGCGTCGGGTGCTGGATCCAGGCGTCGACGATGGGCATGCACGGCAGCGTACGTTAAGAAACGCGAAGGCGAAAATACCCCCGCACGGCGAGCGTCCGAGTCGTGAGGAGGATGAACATGAACATCAAGAAGCTGCTCGGAACTGCTCTCCTGGGACTGGTCGGCCTGGCGACGGTGGCGGGCCTGTCGGGGACCGCCCTCGCGCACGAGCCCTGCGACGATGAGGTCACCGTGGTTCAGCCCGTGTATGACCAGGTGTACGAACAGGCCTACACGCCGGTGCAGGTCTACGATCGTCGCGACGAGTGGCGCGACCGCGAGCGGCTGCGTCGCTTCGAGCGCATGCGGCAGCTCCGCGCCGAGGAGTGGAGGTATCGCCACCACCGCTTCGGCCGCTTCGGCCGCTTCGGCCGGTTCTAGGCCTCCCGCTTCCCTTCCCCTCGCCAAACGCCCCACCAGATCCGCTATCATGAAGTCTTTGGTCGAGGGATCTCGACGGAGCGCCACGCATGAAGCGGCTCGTCTCTCTGGTGGTGGCGGCGGCGTGCCTGCAAGGCTGTGGTCACAACGCTGGCGGCCTCGGCGGCAAGGCCGATGGCGCCAGTCCCCCGGGGGACGGTGGAGGCGATCTCGCGTCGGCGCCCGCCGACGGCGCGATCGGCGACGGCGCGGTGATCGACGCGGGGGATCTCGGCCCGCCCGTCGAGTACCCCTGGACCTACGGGCCGCCTCCCGCGCCCGACGATTGGTTCAGCGCCGCGCCAGCGTGCAGCGACGCGGACTGGCTCGCCAAGTACTTCGTCTATCGTCGTCGCTATCGCGGCGACGGGACGGCGGACAACCCGGGCTTCCTCGCGATCGGCCTCGGCCCGGGCCGCAGCCTACCCGCTGGCGTCCGCATCCCCACCGTCGATTGCAAGACGCACTGGCTGACCTCCGGCTGCCAGCAGGACACGATCCCGAACGCGCGCGGCAACCTTCACTTCGGCGACACGACGATCTGGCTCGGCTGGTACCTGTCGACGCTCGGCACCGAGCACCGCGCCTTCAAGCTCCTCGGCATCGACACCACCGAGACCGAGCGCGACCTCTACTACGCGCTGTCGGCGTTCAATCGACTCGATGAGGTCGCCGAGACCTACTTCTCCGGCTACGCGCCGGCGCGCGACGGCTTCTTCAAGCGCGACGACGTGCCGGTCGGCATGATCTGGAAGGACAACCCGTCGGACGGGCTGCGCTTCCCGCGCAAGGACGGCTTCGATGGCTACCAGTGTCTGTCGAGCGGCACGACCTGCGCGGTGGTGACCACGACCGCCGACGGGTACTTCATGAGCCAGGATCAGGTGATCGAGATGCTGCCTGGCCTCGCCGCGGTCGCCAAGCTGGTCGATCCGACCGTCGAGGTGGACGGTATGAACCTGGCGCACGAGGCGCAGGAGATCACCCACCGCGTCACCAAGTTCCTGCGCGATCGCGACTGGGTGATCAAGGATCCGACCGGCGAGAGCCCACCCAATCAGTGGGGCGGCACCGCGCTGCCCTACAGCAACCAGATCGCCAAGGGCGCCAACTTCATCACCGGCAACGCGTTCGGCATCTCCGACTATCGCAACACACTGTCGGAGACCGTCGGCGCCACGCTGACCGGCGCCGTCGACGTGGGCTGGGAGCTGCAGACGCTCAACAACCAGGCGATGGTGCTGGCGCTGGTCACCGTGAGCGACGAGTGGGGCGGCGACAAGCTGGCGCAGCGCGCCGCCGACTGGAACGCGCCGTACTATCCGCTGCTCAACGCGGTCCTGTATGGCCACGGCTTTCCGACGGGGGTGAGCGAGACCGAGGTCGAGTCGATGCTGTCGAGCGCTCCGTGCAAGGGGCCCTGTCACAACACCGCCGGGTGCGAAGAGCACGCGGGCTGGCAGGGCGAGCACCGCTGGAAGAGCCCCGAGGAGCGCTCCGGCAGTCGGCGCGGCCTCGATGGAGAGTTCACCGGTCTCGACTACATGGTGCTGCACAACCTCTACGTCATCGCCAAGGCCGGCAAGACGCAGGTGCAGTGGACGCCGGCACCGACGAGCTGCAGCGGCACCGAAGGAACGTTGGCCAAGTGGATGACGACGCCGCCGCAACCGGGTGACACCTACGATCCGTGGAGCGAGTGCAACCGCGCCGACTTCGACAAGATGTTCTGCGGGCGACCCTTCGCCGGCTGGCTCGACGCCGCGTACCACGGCAAGGTGTACATTCACTTCCCCGGCGTCCGGCTGCGCTGCGAGGGTAGCAAGCCCTGCGTCGCCGAGGCGGCGACCGAGGGCACCAACTACGACGACCTGTTCATCGGCTCGCCGGGCCCCGACACCTTTGCCGCCTACGGTGGCGCCGACTGCTTGATGGGCTTTGGCGGCGACGACGTCCTCGAGGGCGGCGCCGGGCGCGACGAGCTCTGGGGCGGCGACGGCAACGACACGCTGTGCGGCGAGGGCTGCAGCATGACCGACGTCGACGGCGATCCGGACGTGCTCTACGGCGAGGCGGGCGACGACGACATGTCCGGCGGACCCTCGACGGACGTGCTCTATGGCGGGCCGGGCAACGACACCATGCACGGCAACGGCAGCTTCGACTTCCTCTACGGCGGGCCGGGCAACGATCGGATGTATGGCGACTTCGGCAACGACATCATGAGCGGCGACGAGGACAACGACACGATGTACGGCGGCGAGGGCAGGGACATCATGTACGGCGGCCCGGGGCGCGACAAGCTCGACGGGCAGATGGGCGACGACGTGCTGCACGGAGAGGACGGCGACGACTTCCTGATGGGCGGCGAGGGCGCCGACATCCTCTACGGCGCGCATGGCTCCGATCGGCTGTGCGGCGGCTGCGGCGAGGACAACCTCAACGGCGGCACCAACTGGGACGGCGTGCCCGAGGCCGATAGCTGCCGCGGCGACGGCGCCGGCCTGTTCGGCTGCATCCCGAGCACCTCGAACACCGTCAACGAGTGCGAGGGCGCGACCGCGTCGAAGGACGAGTGCCTCGATCCCGCCTTCGACGCCTGGTAGTTCGCCGACCCCCGGGCTACGCTGCCCGCCATGTGTCGCAACATCCGCGTGCTGCATCACTTCAGACCACCGACGACACCGGAGGAGATCCGCGCCGCGGCGCTGCAGTATGTGCGCAAGGTCAGCGGGCTGCAGAAGCCGCCCCAGGTCGACGAGGAGGCGTTCATGCGGGCCATCGACGCCGTCGCCGAGGCGACGGATCGTCTGCTCGGCGCGCTGCACGAGCGCGGCGAGCCTCGCACCCGCGAAGGGGAGCAGCAGAAGGCGCGCGCGCGCTGGCAGCGACGGCGCGAGCACCTCCAGCGATGAGCGCCGCGGCGTGAGCCCATGCGCCTGATGCTCGGGGTCGTGCAGGTGGTCTGCATGATCGCCGGCCCGCTCGCCGTCGCGGCCTGGCTGCGGCACCGCTGGCGCCTGCCGTGGAGCCTGTGGAGCGCGGGCGCGCTGGCGTTCGTGGGCAGCCAGCTCGTCCACCTGCCGCTGCTGTGGGCCACTGGGCCGGTGATGCCGAAGTCGCTCGGCTGGCAGTGCGCCATCGTCGGCCTGCTCGCGGGCCTGTGCGAGGAGCCCGCGCGCTACCTCGTCTTGACCCGCTGGCTGAAGAAGGTGAGCACGCCCGAGGAGGGGATCTTCCTCGGTCTCGGCCACGGTGGCGTCGAGGCGGTGATCTTCGGGCTCCTCGTCGGCATGGGGCTGCTCGGCGCGCTGTCCATCCCGTCGGACGCACCGGCGGCGACGCGCGTCGCGGCAGCGGCGACGATCGATGCGGCGCCGTTCGATCGGCTGCTCGCCGTCGCCGATCGCGCGTTCGCGATGACCTTTCACGTCGCGATGTCGCTGGTCGTCCTCGCGGCGGCGCGGCGGCGTCGGATCACCGGGCTGCTGCTGGCCATCGTCCTGCACGCGCTGTTCGACGGGCTCGCCGTCGCAGCGATGAAGCAGTCCGGGATGCTCGCGGCCGAGGGAGTCGGGCTCGCCGCGGCGCTGCTGGCGCTGTTCGTGATCCTGTTCGTGCGGGCGGACGCGGAGCGCGCGCGCCGCGCTGCCCACCTCGTCGTCGATCATGGCGAGGCGCCGCGTCGCGACTGCGCCGTCTCGACGCGCGCGCTCACCAAGGAGTTCGAGGAGCGCGTCGCTGTCGATGGCCTGACGCTCGACGTCGAGCCAGGTCGGGTCGTCGCGCTGCTGGGCCCCAACGGCGCAGGCAAGACGACGACGGTGCGCATGCTCTGCGCGCTCATCCCGCCGACGCGCGGCACCGCGCAGGTCGGCGGCGCGCTGGTGGTCAGCGAGGCGGAGGCGCTCCGCCAGCAGGTCGGGATCCTCACCGAGACCCCTGGACTCTACGAGCGCCTGACCGCGTACGAAAACCTCGACCTCTTCGGCACCCTGCATGGGCTCGATGCAGCGACGCGCGCCGCCCGCATCGAGCAGCACCTCCGCGCCTTCGATCTCTGGGAGCGGCGCGACGACGCGGTCTCGGGCTTCTCGAAGGGGATGAAGCAGAAGATCGCCATCGTGCGGGCGTTGCTGCACGAGCCAGCCGTGGTGTTCCTCGACGAGCCGACCTCGGGCCTCGACCCGGTCGCCTCGCGCGAGGTGCAGGACATGGTGCTGCGGCTCAAGGCCGCCGGCCGCACGATCCTCCTCACCACCCATCGCCTCGCCGAGGCCGAGGCGCTCGCCGATCTGGTCGCGATCGTCAAGTCGAGGCTGCTCGTGCTCGACTCGGTCCGGGAGCTCAAGCGCAAGACGTTCGGGCAGGCGATGCAGTTTCGTTTCGCCGGCGGCAGCACGACGCTCCCCGAGGCGCTGCGCGACGCGCCCCGCCTCGCCGAGGCGCGCTGGCACGCGGGGGCGCTCGAGGTCCCGGTCGAGGATCGCGAGCGCGACACCCCCGAGCTGGTTCGCCTCTTCGTCGAGCACGGGCTGCCGCTCGTGGGAGTCGCCGAGGCGCCGCACTCGCTCGAGGAGATCTACCTTGGGCTGCTCGGCAACGAACCGAAGGAGCAGGGGGCATGAGCTCGGCCGCCGCGCAGAGTCGTCAGCGCCTCCGGGCGATCGTCCGCAAGGAGTGGCTCGATCTGCGTCGGAACCGGACCGTCCTCGGGACGCTGCTGTTTCTGCCGATGTTGCTGACCTTGGTGTCGACGGGGATGCTGCTCGCGGCGGCCCGCTCGCTCGCCAGCGCGGCGCCGCCCGGCCCGAACGCCGCGGCCAAGGTGCCGGAGTTCCTGCGCCACCTCACCGACGATCCGCGCCAGGCGGCGCTGCTCATGCTTGCTCACACGGCGCTGATGATGTTCTCGATGGTGCCAGTGCTGTTGCCGTCGATCATGGCGGCGCACTCGATCGTCGGGGAGAAGCTGGCGCGCAGCTTGGAGCCTCTGCTCGCGACGCCGCTCGCCACCTGGGAGCTGCTGGTCGGCAAGCTCATCGCGATCCTGGCGCCGAGCCTGGTACCGTCGCTGCTCGGCTACGCGATCTACGTCGGCGTGGCGGTCGCGGCGGCGCCGCCCAGCGTCGTCGCGCTCGTCACCTCGCCGCCCTTCGTGCTCACCATCGTGCTGGTGGGGCCGCTCGCCGCGGTCCTCGCCGTCACGTTCGGCATGATGGTCTCGGCGCGCTCGGCCGATCTGCAGTCGGCGCAGGGCCTCGCGGGGCTGATCGTGCTGCCGGTGATCGGCATCGGCATGGCGCAGATGTTCGGCGCGCTCTCCGTCTCGGTGACCGCGGCGCTGGTCAAGGCGCTGGTGCTGCTCGTGCTCGACGGCGGCGCGCTGCTACTCTGTATCTCGGTGTTCGAGCGCGAGACGATCTTGTCTCGCTGGAAGTGACCAACGACTCCGCGACGAGGACGAAGATGAAGCGATGGACGAAGATTGGTCTGGCGACTGCGGGGGTGCTGGGGGCGATTCAGCTCGTGCCGCTGCCGCACGACAATCCGCCGGTGACCGGAGAGATCTCGGCGCCGCCGGAGGTGATGAGCATCCTCAAGCGGAGCTGCTACGACTGCCACTCCAACCAGACGGTGTGGCCCTGGTACAGCCGCGTCGCGCCGATGTCGTGGTTGGTCTACCGCGACGTGGTCGAGGGCCGCGAGCACCTCAACTTCTCCGAGTGGACGAAGCTGCCCGCGGAGAAGCAGGCCAAGAAGACGCGCGGCTCGGCCAAGCTCGCTCAGAAGGGGGCGATGCCGCTCTGGTTCTACCTGCCGCTGCACCAGGAGGCGCGCCTGAGCGACGCGGACAAGCACACCCTCAACACCTGGGCTGGGCTGGTCGGCGGCGACGGCAAGTAGCACTTCGGCTACGATGGCGGGATGTGGCTCTCCGTCCTGTCGCTCGCCGCGTCGCTCCTCGCTGCACCCGCCGCCGCGATCCCGATGGTCGCGCCGGTCGAGATCGCCAAGGTCGCCGAGTGGGCGAACAGCAACAGGCTTGGCAAGTACATGTGGTTCGACGATCGGCTCTTCCTGCTCGAGATGATCTGGCGGCGCGCGGCGGCCGGCGAGCCGGCGGGGTCTTGCGCCACGGTTACGATCGATGCGGAGACCAAGGAGCGTCGTGAGCAGACGTTCCCGCTTGGCGCCTGGGCGCGGGAGCACGCCGAGTTGTTCTACGGCGGCAAGCCGACGGTCGTGGCGCAGACCGGGCGCGAGATCTGGGCGGTTGACTGCAGCGACGTGCTGCATATCGATCGCAAGAGCGGCGTCGCGTCGCTGCTGGTCAGCAACTTCAATGGCTTCCTCGACGCTCGTAGGCGCAGGGCGCACTTCCTCGTGCGCTGGCCCGGCGGCGAGGCAACCAAGATCGACGAGACGAACGACGGTGCCGGGCTGCGCAGCGTCGTGTGGTCCGACGATCGCTGGTACTTCGAAGAGACGAGCAAGGTCGACGGCAAGCCGCTGACCGTGCTGGCCGCGATCGAGCACGCGACGCAGAAGCGCGTCGAGATCTGGCGCTCGTCGGAGGCGCGCGGCGGAACCTGGTGGCCTGCCGGCGACCGCAAGCGCTTCGTGTTCGTCGAGTACTCCGAGAAGAGCGCGCCGCTCAGTCCGCCGGCGCGGCTCTTCGTGATCGACGCGCAGACAGGAGAGTCCTTCTCGATGCCGACGCCAGTGACCTCCTACGGCATCGCCTTCCTCCCCGACGGCAAGAGCTTGCTCGTCGGCTCGAACGAGCTCGGCACCATCGAGCGCTTCGACCTCGAGAAGCGCAGCTCGACGCTGCTGGCCAAGGGCCTGCGCGGCCTCCAGCACATCGAGGTCGCGCCGAGCGGCAAGAGCGTCCTGGTGATGCGCCGCGGCGCGGTGATCTCGCGCTTCGCGATCGATCCGTGGAAGGCTCTCCCCGATCTGCCGGTGAGCAAGTTCCTGCCCGGTAAGACGCGCTACTCTTGGGACTGGTCGCGCTTCTCGCCGGACGGTCGACGGCTCCTGCTGAGCTGGAACAAGACGGAGGGGACGGTCGATTTCCTCGAGATGGACCAGCCCGGCGTCGGCCTCTATGAGGTGCGCGACTGAGCTCGCGGCTGCCGAGCCCGTTCGCCACGCAGCCTCCTTCGCCGGCGCTGCAGGCCGCTGCGGCGGCGCTCGCCCGCGAGGTGATGCTCGAGCGCGGACGGATGTTCGGGCTGCTGCGCGCGCTCGACAGCGACGGGAACGAGCGTCTGCTGCGCGGCTGCGCGGGCGAGCTTTCGTCGCGCGAGCTGCCGCGCGATCTGGTGGGCCCGCTCGGAGGCGAGCTCGAGAGCTACCGCGGGGAGCGCCGCGCCGTCGCCGAGTTGCTCGACGCGCCGCCCTCGCCCGTCGCGTCCGGCGACGAGTGCGCCGCGCCCCGTCTCGTGGCAGCCGCGCGGCGGGCCGGCCTGCGACCGCTCGAGCTGCGCGAGCTGTGGCTCGGCCCCGCGCCGCCCGAGGGCGGGCGCCATCCCGGCGTGTTCTATCCCGCCTGCCGTGGTCGGTGCGCCCGCCTGTTGCCCTTCCAGCTCGAGGGGCTCGACGTGGAGCCGCCGCCGACGTTCGCGAGCACAGCGCTCGGCGCGTCCGTGATCGTGCATCTCGACGACTGGCTGATCGTCGTCGACAAGCCGGCCGGCCTCCTCTCCGTGCCCGGCCGCACGCCCGAGCTCGCCGACTCGCTGCTCGCGCGGCTGTCCGGGGCGTACCCGGAGTGCCGCGTCGTGCATCGCCTCGATCTCGACACGTCAGGCCTGGTGATCTTCGCGCGCAATCGCGAGGCGCAGGCGGTGCTGCAGCGGGCGCTCGCGGAGCGCCGGATCGACAAGCGCTACGCCGCGATCGTCGACGGTGTGCCGCGCGGCGAGGCGGGCACGATCCACCTGCCGATGCGCGTCGATCTCGACGATCGCCCGCGCCAGATCGTCGAGCCGCTGCACGGCCGGCCCACCGTCACCGAGTGGCGGGTCGCAGACGTGCGCGACGGCCGCGCGCGGGTCGCGCTGTGGCCACGCACTGGCAGGACGCATCAGCTCCGCGTCGCGGCCGCCCACGCGGCGGGTCTCGGCGCCCCGATCCTGGGCGATCGGCTGTACGGCCGCCGCGTCGTGCACGCCGACGAGCGGCTGGCGCTGCACGCCGATCGCCTGGCGTTCGAGCACCCACGCACGGGCGCGCCGCTCGTCGTCGAGTCGCCGGCGCCGTTCGAGTAAAGACTTGGGGGGAGCGAAGGGACGGCGGACGGCCGGGACAGCAGGGAGCCCCTCCTACAACCGATCCGCCGTCCTCGTGCACGGCCGGAGCTGTCGTCGGCCTAGCCGAGCCGCTCGACGAGCCGCTTGGCGAACAGGTAGGCGTCGCCCGGCCAGCGCGCCGACAGGTAGTGCCGATCCTCGACGACGAAGGCCGGACGGTCGTCTTGCCGGGTGCCGCGCCTCACCAACGAGCGGGGGCCGCGCACGAACTGCTCCGTCGGGTTGGCCAGCGCCCCGCGGACCTCGTCCTCGACGTACGCGTCGTAGGTTCGGTAGTAGCGACCCAGCTTCCACGCCGTCAGCAGATAGGCGGAGCGCTCCATGTACTTGGGGAGGCAGGTCGTGCGGAAGTCGCGCAGCACCGAGTGGCCGTCGTGCTGCGCGCGCGCCAGGACGAGCACCCCGTGGCAGATCGCAGCGACGGGGCGACCGGTGACGAAGAAGCTCGCCACCTTGGACTGGAGCTCCGACGAGCCGAGGTACTGCTTCATCCCCGGAGCGTGACCGCCGGGCAGGACGAGGGCGTCGGCGTCGCGCGGCTCGAAGGCGGTCCAAGCCAGCGGCTGCCGGTACGCGGTCGTATCGAGGAGCTCGCGATAGAACTCGATCGGCTCGGGCTCGGCGCCGAGCTGGCCGAAGAGCACGCCGCGCAGCAGCAGCGGATCACACTCCGGCGTCCGATCGCCCCGCTCGGTGGTGAAGACGACCCGGTGTCCCGCCTCGGTGAGCAGCTTCCACGGCACCGCGACCTCCGTCGTGTCGAAGTCGGTGTCGGGCAGTGGCATCCAGATCGTCTTCGTCATCGCGCACCTCCGTTGGGCAGGGCCGCCTTGGCCGCCGCCTCGAGCCAGCCAGGCATGAACCAGGCGAACGCGATCGCGAAGCAGAGGCCGATCGCGTTGACCACCTTGCTCCGCTGCCGACGGCCGAGCGCAGCACGCCGCGCTGGATCTCCCGCGAGCGGGTGGACCGACTCGTCCGTCGCAGAGGCGCGCATCGCCACCGCCAGCTGCACGCCGTGCAGCAGCGCAAACAGGATCGCGATCGGACGCACGAACAGCGAGACGCCCATCAACGACAGCGCGCCGGCGCTCACCGAGACGACGGCGAGGAACAGCGTGGTCAGGCAGCCGCCTCCCAAGGTGGCGTAGGCGAGCCCCTGCGGCAGCTTGCCGCTCGACGGAGGCGTGGCTGAGGTCGGCTCGCTCATGCGGCGGGCGCGCCCGGATCGCCCCAGCGGCCGAGCCGCTCGTGGTAGCAGCGCGGGCACGCCGGCTGATACTTGTCCTCGGTGCCGAGCTCGACCACCGGCCCATCGAGGGACGGCTGGCCGTCGCGCAGGCGCAGATTGAAGATGCCCTTGCGGTTGCAGAACGCGCAGGTCGTCTTGACCTCTTCGATCGAGTCGGCCAGCTCGAGCAGCCGGCGCGCCCCGGGAAACAGCCGGGTGCGAAAGTCGGCGCGCAGCCCGTAGCAGATCACCGGCACGTCGAGCGTCGTCGCGATGTCGCGCAGCTCGTCGATCTGCGTCGGCGTCAGGAACTGCACCTCGTCGACGAGGACGCAGTTCATGCCCGCGACCATCGCCCGATCGATGCGCTGGTCGGCAGCGAGCAGGAGATCGGCCTGCTTCTCGAGGCCGGCGCGCGAGCGGATCTGCTCCTTGCCGAAGCGGTCGTCGAGCGCCGGCTTGATGAGGAAGACGCGCTTCTTCTGCTGCTGGTAGTTGTGGGCGACGGCGATGAGGTTCATCGTCTTGGCGCTGCCGACGGCGCCGTAGCGGAAGTAGAGCTTGGCCATGCGCCGGCACGCTACCACGAGCCGGCGGCTATTGGCGGCGGGACGCCTTGTGCTCCTCGAGCTCGTCGAGCGAGCGCGGCCAGTCCTTGCCGAGCAGGCGCGAGAGCGCGCGATCGGCCAGCAGCTTGCCGTCGGTCTGGCAGGTCGGGCAGTAGTTGGTCTCGTTGTCGGCGTAGCGGATGCGCTGCACCTTGGTCTGGCAGCGCGGACAGGGCTTGCCGAAGCGTCCGTGCACCGCCATGTCGTCGCGGAACGCCGTGACCTTCTCGGGGAACTCGCCGCCGAGCTCGCGCCGCATCGCCTCGGTGAAGCGGAGGAGCGTCGTCTGACAGGCGCGGCGCAAGCGGGCGCACGCCGCGTCGTCGAGCTTGTCGGTCAGGCGCACGGGCGAGAGCTGCGCCTCCCACAGGATCTCGTCGGAGTAGGCGTTGCCGATGCCGTCGAGGATCGTCGGGTCGGTCAGGGCGCGCTTGAGGGTGTGGTTGGTGCGCCGCACGCGCCGCGCAAACTCCTCGTCGGTGCACTGCAGCACGGACAGACCGCCGCGATCGAACGCGGCGAGGCCAGCGCGGCCGAGCACGGCGTGCAGCGACGCGCGGCGCTTGCTCCCCGCCTCGGTGAGCAAGAGCGTCCCGTCGGGGAAGTCGAAGGCGGCGAGGCCGAGCTTGCCAGGGAGCTTCTCGCCCGGCGGCCGCCAGCGCAGCCGGCCGGCGATCATGAGGTGCAAGACGAGCAGGCGCTCGCCCTCGAACACGAAGACGATGCGCTTGCCGAGCCGCTCGACGCCGAGGACGCGCTGACCGTGAAAGTCGGCGATCGGGGGGACCGCGGTGCGCAGCAAGAACGGGCTGCCCAGCCGCAGCTTGACGAGGGGCTTGCCGACGAGGCGCGCGGCGAGCGATTCGACGTAGAGCGTGATGTCGGGGAGCTCGGGCACGGTGCGCGCTCGCTCGCTACGCCTGCTCGGGATCCTCGCCGCGAGCGAGCGCAGCGAAGAAGTCGTCGAGGCGGCGCGTGCCGCACGCGGGCGCGAGCAGATCGGGCATGCGCAGGTACTGGGTCACCGCAGAGAGGTACCCCGCGACGGTCGGGTTGAAGGGGGACGAGACGACGCGCGCCGCGGACAAGAGCGGCACCGGCAGGCGCAGCAGGCGCGGCGGGTGGCCGGCGTGCGAGAGCGCCATCGTCATGATCTGGCGAATCGACAGCGGCTCGGGGCCGCCGCGCGAGACGACCTGGTTGCGCCCCTCCTCTGCGCCGGCGAGCCGGACCATCTCGGCGGCCAGGTCGGCGCCGTGCACCGGGTTGGTCAGGAGGGTGTCCGCTCCGACGACGACGCCGCAGCCGCGCTGCACCAGCCGCCACACGCCGGCCATGTCGGAGAAGTAGTTGGTCGAGCGCACGACCGTGTACGGGCGCTGGCCGGCGAGGAGCTCGGCGATCACCCGCTCCCGCGCCGCCGCAGGGTCGGCGTTCTTGAGGCGATCGGCGGCGATGGCGCAGACGAAGAGCAGGCGCTCCGCGGAGCCATGCTGCGCCGCAGCAAAAATCCTGGCATTGATCGCGTAGTCGACGTCCCAGACGCTCGGCTTCCGCCGCGGCTCCCGGATGCCGACGCCGCTGTAGACGACGCGCGCGCCGTCGAGGAAGCGCGTCAGCACCGCGTCGTCTTCGATCGCGCCGGTCACGACCTCGGCACAGAACGGCCGCGCCCAGCCGAGGCGCGACTCGTCGCGGCAGAGCGCGCGGACCCGGTAGCCAGCGTCGGAGAAGGCGCGGCAGAGGTGCTTGCCGAGATAGCCGGTCGCGCCGCTCAGCGCAGCGATCGGCGCGGCCTGCCTCGTCGCGACGCCGGCGCTCATCGGGGGCAAAGCTCCTCGACCAAGGCCCGCGCGAACGCCGCGTGGCGCGCGTCGATCGCCGGATCGAGGAACCGCGCCGGCTCGACGTGCGCCAGCTCCTCGGTGCCCTCGATCAGCCACTGCGCGCGGATCGCGTGATCGACCTCGGGATGGAACTGCACCGCGATGAGGTTGTGCCCGAGCGAGAAGGCCTGGTTCGGATACTGCTTCGTCGAGCCGAGCAGCGTCGCGTCGGGGGGCAGCTCGAAGGCGTCCTCGTGCCACTGCACGACCTCGCTGTCGTCGAGGAGCGCGATGCTCTGGCGCTGCTTGCCAGCCGCCGTCGCGTGCAGCACCGTCAGGCCGATCTCGGGTGCGGGGCCGCGCGCCACCTTGGCGCCGAGCGCGTAGGCAAGGAGCTGCGCGCCGAGACAGATCGCGATCGTCGGCAGATCCCGCCGCGCCGCTTCCGCGAGCAGCGCGAGCTCGTCTCGTAGGTAGGGCCAGCGATCGGTGTCCCAGGCGTGCTGCGGGCCTCCGAGCACGACCAGCAGCTCGTGGTCGACGAGCGAGGGCGGGAGCGCGTCGCCGCGATAGGGATGGCGCACGTCGAGCGTCGCGCCCCGCTCGGCGAGCGCCGCGGCGAGGTGCCCCGGCCCTTCCGTCGCGGCCTGCTGAACGACGAGCGCGCGCACGCTTCCGTCCTGCCCCCTCTATTCGTGCAGCGCCTCGGGCAGCAGCGCCGGCAGCGTCGCCTCTTGCAGCCCGAGCTGGCGCAGGAGCAGCGCCCGGTTGTCCGCCACGGACAGGTTCTGCAGCTCGAGCGCGCCGATGCGATCCTCGGGCGTGAAGGCGCTCTCGACCTTCTCCATCGACAGCTTGTGGGGATCGTAGGCCATCGCGGGCGCGCGTGTATCGACGATCGTGTAGTCGTCGCCGCGCCGCAGCTCGATCACCACCTCGCCGGTGATCGCGCGACCCACGCCGCGGGTCAGCGCCTCCTTGAGGACCAGCGCCTCGGGATCGAACCACTTGCCCTCGTAGAGCAGGCGGCCGAGGCGGCGCCCGAGCGAGACGTAGAGCTCGGTGGTGTT
>CAZPEY010000134.1:0-10551 GCA_964585665.1 uncultured Polyangiaceae bacterium
TCGAGGGCGCGCTGCCGCGAGGGCTGCATCTCGAGCGGCAGCTCGCCGCTCTCGTCGAGGACGATCGGGCCGCCGTGCGCCTCGGCGAACGCGCCCTTGCGATCGGCGACCGCACCGGTGAAGGCGCCCTTGACGTGGCCGAACAGCTCGCTCTCGATGAGATCGCCTGGCACGGCGCCGCAGTCGAACACGATGTACGGGCCGGTCGCGCGCCGCGAGTGATAGTGCAGCTCCTCGGCGATCAGCTCCTTGCCGGTGCCCGTCTCTCCCTCGATGAGCACGGTTGCATCACTCGGCGCGACGTCGTTGAGCAGCGTGAACAGGCGCCGCATCCGGGTGTCGCCGCCGACGAGCTGGCCGTAGGAGTCGACCTGCAGCTCCTCGGGCTCGAGCACCTCCTCGTCGGGGAGGAACTTGATCACCGTCTTGCCGAGCGTCAGCTCCGTGCCGAAGGAGATCTCGATCTCGCGAAAGCGCGAGCCATGGATGAAGCTGCCGTTGGTCGAGCCGAGATCGCGCACGACGACCGACTCGCCTTCGAGCGTGGCCGTGGCGTGGCGACGGGAAACCGCCTTGTCCGAGAGCACGAGCTCACAGGACGGGGCCGAGCCGATCGTGATCTGACCGGTGAAGAGCGAGACCTGTTCACCGCGATCCGGTCCTTTGATGACGAGGAAGCGCCCGCCCGGACGCTGACGAACGTAGGCCGGGGCTTCCTCGAGGACCGTCGTGACGGGGCCGATGGCCATGACGTCACTTCCCGCCGCCCGGCGAGGCGGCCGGGACGTGGAGGCCTGGGCCGGACAGCGTGATGCCGAGCGCGACAGCGGCAGCGACGACGATCGCCAGCAGCACCCACTTGAAGATCGACGGCTTGGCCAGCGCCTGATCGCGGTCGTCCTGCATCGACAGCGCGTGCTCGAAGAACGCCATCGGTGCCATCTGCACCTCGCTGCCCGGGTTCATCAGGATCGACTGCAGCGCGACCGGCTCGGGGAGCTCGCTCGCCGGGGCCGCGGTGACGCGCGCGGTCCCTCCCGCCGGCGCCGCGTCCTCCTCCGGGTTGAGCCAGGTCGACGGATCGCCGCACACCCGCCGCAGGTCCTGCATGACATCGGACGGCCCTGCGAACAGCCCGAAGCGTCGCGTCACATCGGACAAGGCGCTCTGGAACTCCTCGGCAGACTGGTACCGCTCGTTGCGATCGAGGCGCAGCGCCTTGAGCACCACCTCGTCGAGCTGCGGCGGGAGCCCGGGGCGTCGCGCCGACGGAGGCACGATCGGCTGCGCGAAGATCTCGGCCGGGCTGGTGGTCATCTCCGCGACGAAAAGCCGCTCACCGACGAGCGACTCGTAGAGGACGACCCCGACGGCGAACAGGTCCGAGCGCTGGTCGATGAGCTGGCCCGTGGCCTGCTCCGGGGACATGTACCCGAACTTGCCCTTGACCCGCTGGAAGACCGAGGTGTGCGTCGCAACCTTGGCGATGCCGAAGTCGGTGAGCTTCATCTCGCCCGACTCGGAGACGAGGACGTTCGACGGTGAGATATCCCGGTGAATCAGCCGCAGCGGGCGGCCATCCTCGCCGGTCTTGTTGCTCGCATAGACGAGGGCATCGAGGAGCGAGCGCGCGACGCTGACCGCGAAGCCCGGCTTGTAGAGCTCGTCGCGCTTGCGGGCGCGGCGCAGCAGCGTCTGCAGATCGGCGCCACGCACGTACTCCATCACCATGTAGTACGTGTCGCCCGACTGCAGCAGATCGATCGTGTGGACGATGTTGGCGTGATCGAGCGAGGCCGAGACCCGTGCCTCGCGCAGGAACAGCTCGATGAACTCCTCGCGCTTGGTGAACTCGGGGAGCAGCTGCTTCAAGACGACCTGCTTCTCGAAGCCGCCGACGCCCTGCTTGCGCCCGAGGAACACCGCCCCCATGCCACCTTCTGCGAGGTAGCGCTCGATGATGTAGCGGTCTTTGGGGGATGCGACGAGCTCGCGCTCCATGGTCCCGGTGAGCATAAACGAGCGACGGCCCAAAGGCGACCCCTCCGCGCGCGCCTCGCGCCGTCACGCTGCCGTCGTGTATGATGGATGGGCATGAAGGCGAGCACTCTTGCCGTGCTCAAGCGCGAGGCGCGACTCGTCGGCAACCAGGCGCGGTTCGGCCTCTTGCAGGCGCAGGCTGCGCAGGAGGAGCAGGCGCGGCTGCTCGCTCAGCAGCTGGCGGAGTGTCGAGCGCTGCGGGCCGAGCTGACGGCGCTGCGGGAGGGGCCGCGTCCGGCGCTCGCCGGCGACGCGGTTCGTCGCGAGGCGTGGCTGGCGCGCCGCACCGCGGAGGTCGAGGCGCTCGAGGAGCTCGCTGGGCTGGCGCGCCGCAAGCTGGCGCAGTGCGAGGCCGCGGTCGATGAGCAGCGCCAGCGCGTCGTCGAGGCGCTCCGTCGTCAGCAGGCGATCGACGCGCTGCTGCGCACGCTGCGCGCGAGAGAGATGCAAGCCCGGGAGCGCCGCCAGCAGGGGCAGCTCGACGAGATCGCTGCCTGGCGGAGCACCAGGCTCGACGCCGGCAAGCCCGGTAGCGGCACGCTCGACTAGCGACCGCACTTGGCGCTAGATTCGCGGTCCATGCGAAGACTGCGCGACTACTCCTATCGACTCCTCCCTGTTGCGGCGCTGCTCGGCGGCGGCTGCGCGACCACCGCAAAGCTCGGTCCGCCGTCAGGCGGTCGGGTCAGCACGTACGTCCAGTCGGCCAAGGGCGAGTCGACCAACCTGTTCTGGTTCGACACTCCTTCGGGGCCGGTGGTGATCGATGCGCCGCTCTTGACGTCGGAGGCCAAGAAGCTGCGCGGCTCGCTGGTCAAGCCGTATCGCATCTACGTCACCTCGGCGCGCCCCGAGCGGTTCGCGGGCCTCGCGGCGCTGCGCGACGGTGACGTGCCGGCCTACTCGACGCCGGCCATCGCCTCGGAGATCAAGGACAAGGGCGACGAGCGCCTCGCGGCTGCGCACAAGAAGTACGGCGCCGACGTGGCGACGCACGTCGATCCTCCGGTCCCTGCCGTCGAGGAGCGCACCTCGGACATGGTGGGCGAGGTCGAGGTCGAGTTCCTGCCGATCGGCCCGGCGCGCTCGGACGCGTCGCTTGGTCTCTACCTCATCAAGTCGCGCGAGCTCATCCTGGGCGAGCTGGTGAACACGGACGAGCACCTCGATCTTTCAGCCGGCCGCGCCGCGCAGTGGACGCAGAAGCTCCTCGACCTGCGCAACATCGAGGCCCGGCACATCTACCCGGGACACGGAGCCCCGGGCGGTCCGGAGCTGATCAACCAGACGCTCGAGTACTTGGCGTTCTTCAGCGAGGCGATCAAGGAGAAGGCCAAGCCCGGCGCGCCCGCCAAGATCGCGGCGGCCGATCTGGCCGAGATCAAGAAGAAGCTGATCGCGCGCTTCCCGAAGCACGGGGCGCAGTTCCGCATCGACGCGTCGATCGAGGGAGAGTACGCGACGCAGATCGCGGCGCTGCCGCCGGCGCCCGCTGCCACGCCGACCGAGCCGGGCCCGGCGCAGGCCCCGGCGGCTCCTGCCGCGGCGCCGACGGGAGACGCCAAGAAGGACGCAGCGGCCAAGCCAGCCGATGGCAAGGCCGCCGACGCCAAGCCAGCCGACGCGAAGAAGGCCGACGACGCGAAGAAGGCCGATGAGCCGAAGAAGGCCGACGACTCGAAGAAGAAGCCGGCGAAGAAGAAGTCGAAGTAGGTAGGTACGGCGGGTGGTTGCGTGGCGGGAGTGGCTGGGATCGGTTCATGCCGAGACCGTCACCGAGGATCAACATCGGCGCGGCGCCACCGCCCGCGCCCTGCTCTGCGCGACCGCGATCCTCATCGACCTAGGCATCTACGCGACGTTTGCATCGAGCCCCCTCATCAGTCAGTCGGTCCTCCGGTTCTTCTTCATCGCCAACGTCGCGCTCCTCTCTTTTGCCGGTCTGAGCAGCTACCTTGGGATCGCCAAGGCGACACGCCCGCAGACGTGGTTGAGCTGGGTGGCGATCCCGACCGAGCTCCTCGCCGTGATGATCTGGATTCAGGTCACGGGCGTCGTCTCGAGCTACTTCATCATCGTCGGTCCCCTCGTGTTCGTCGTCTACCGTGCGTACTACTCGCACGCGTTCGGTCTGTACGCGCTCCTGACGTTCATCGCGCTCCACCTCGGCGCGTTCGGGCTCGAGGAGCTCGGGGTGCTGCGGAGCCAGTCGCTCTTCGTCGAGCCGCCGACCGGGCTGTATGCGTGGACGCAGTTTCGCTGGACCGCGATGAGCTCCATCCTGTGGACCTACGGCCTGACGTTCATCGGCGCCAACCTGGCGGTGAACAAGCTGCGCCGCAACGAGCGCGAGCTGGCCAGCGCCGAGCGGCGACTGGTGCTGGCCGCGGAGGGCGCGCGCCATGGGCGCCTCACCGGCATGCAGCTGGCCGACGTCGAGATCGGCGAGCTCCTCGGGCGCGGTGGGATGGGCGAGGTCTACAAGGGCAAGCTCGGAGGGGATCTCATCGCCGTCAAGGTGTTGCACCCGCACCTCGTCGGCGACGAGCGGCTGTTCGCGCGCTTTCGGCGTGAGGCGGAGGCAGCGGCGCGCGTCGCGGGCGGGTACTGCCCGCGCATCTTGCGGGCCGCCAGCGAACCGTATCCCTACATCGCCATGGAGCTGCTCGAGGGCGAAGATCTCGCGGCGCACTTTCGCCGCCGCGGGCCGCTGCCGCTCGAGGAAGTGATCAACCTCGCCGAGTCGCTGGCGGCGGCCCTCGAAGCGATCCACTCGGTGGGCATCGTCCACCGTGACCTCACGCCGGCCAACATCTTCCTGCTCGCCGATCACGTCGAGACCGACGGGCCGAGAGTGAAGCTGCTCGACCTCGGCATCTGCAAGCTGCGTTCGCCGGGCGCGTCGGTCACGCAGCAGTCCGCCATCGTCGGCACGCCGGGGTTTCTGGCGCCCGAGCAGGCGCAGGGGCGGGGTGATCTGGTTGGCCCCGCCTCGGACGTCTTCGCGCTCGGCGTGATCCTCTATCGAGCGTTGACCGGCGTGCTGCCGTTTCCGGCTGGCGATCTTCTCTCGGCGATTGAGCAGGTCTGCACCGTCGAGCCGCAGCCGCCGTCCGAGCTGCGCCGCGACCTGCCGCCGGACTTCGACGACGTGCTGGCGTGGGCGATGGCGAAGCAGATCAACGAGCGCTACGCCAGCGCGGCTGCATTCGTCCTCGATCTGCGGCTCGCCGCAAAGGGCGAGCTGCCGTCGGCTCGTCGGGGACGCGCGGTCCGTCAGCGTGCCGCCCTCGGGTACGCGGCCACGCTGTCGCCAACCGAGGCGGGTCGCACCCCTGCCGGCTGACCGGCGATCAGCGCCAGCGAAACAGCGAATAGGTCGGTGTCTTCGCGAGGAGCTGGAGCGGCGTGTTGTAGAAGATCGGCTGGAGCACGGACGGCACGATCAACAGCGACGGTCCGTGACGCTGCAGCGCCGCGGGCAGATCGGGCGCCAGTTCGGGCGCCGTCGGCATCCCGGCCTTCTCCTGATGCCAGATCGCGCCCTCGTAGTCGTTCTTGCTGCGCAGCAGCATCGTCACCTTGCGCCGCATGTCGGCGTAGTAGCGCGCCGTATACGGCACCTGCTCGACGATGAGGATCTCGGTCGTGTCGGGGGCGCGCTTCTCGCCTTCACGGATGAGGGCGCGAAAATCGAGATCGCCGAACTTGGTGCCGTAGACCTCGGGCCAGGTGGTCAGCAGGTTGGCGACGACGAGGCCCGCGCCACAGAGCACCTTGATCGAGCCGCGCAAGGGCAACCAGTCGAGCACCAGCGCCGCCGTCGCCAGCGCGAACGCCGGGTAGGCGAGCAGCAGGTAGTAGTCGTAGCGCGAGCGCGCCAGCGAATAGAGCATGAGGACGGCGAGGCCCCAGCCGGAGACGAGCAGCGCGCCGCGCGATTGCTTCCGCCACGCGACGACGAGCCCGATCAGGCAGGCGAGGACGAACACGACGCCGAGGACGCGCTCGCGCAGGAGCTGCTCGCCGTAGTACGTCCACGTCGTCTCGCGCAGCACCTGACCCTTCGATCGCTTGATCACGTTGGCGACGAAGTGAACCGACAGGAACTCGGGGAACCGCGCCAGCATGCGCGCGTACCACGGCAAGACGAGGAGCAGGGCGGCGCCAACGCCGACGGCGATGCGTCGCAGGGTCACGGGCGGCGCCGACGAGTCCCTGCGCACCAGCCGATCGACGACGATCGCCCCGAGCGGCAGGAGGCCGATGATCTGCTTGGTGAGCAGCGCCGCCGCGAGCCCAACGGCAAACAGCGCGACGCCCGAGCGTTCGCGGCGCATGCGCTCGTAGCCGAGGAAGGCGAGGAGCACGCCGATGCACAGCAGCGGCTCGCTCTCGTAGTACCGGCCGTAGCGCAGCACGAGCTGGGTCGACAGCAGCAGGGCAGCGGCGAGCACGCCGACACCGAGGGAGAACAGCCGGGCGCCCAGGAGCACCACGAGGCCGCACTCGACGGCGACCAGCGCACCGAGTGGCAGCCGTACGCTCGCCTCGTGCGCACCGAGCGCGCGGCCCACCGCCAGGACCCAGAACGACAGCGGCGGTCGCGGCAGGATGGGCGTGCCTTGCCAGATCGGCACCTCCCACGCGCCGCTGTCGTACATCTCGCGGCCAACCTGCGCGTAGATCGCCTCGTCGCCGTTGGCGATCGGATCGCCCGACGTGTCCCACAGCACGATGGGGAACGTGACGGCGAACGCGAGGAGCGCGGCGAGCCAGGTGCGGCGCGCGGAGTACGGAGGGGGGGAGGATTCGACCGTCGACAAGCGCCTCGATCTTGCCGGCTCTGTGCGGCGCCCGCCACAAATGTCGCCACGCGCGCGGCGACCTTGGTAGGTTTTCGCCTCGTGCCTGTTCGCTCGACCAAGCTCGCCCTGGCTCCTCTCGCCGCGCACCTGCACGCGCTGCGCGCCTGCACGCGCTGCCCGGACATGATCGGGCCGGTCGTCGTCGGGCAGCCCGCGGTGTCCGAGTTGATCACGATCGGCCAGGCGCCCGGCGACAAGGAGCCAAAGCTCGGCCGGCCGTTCGCCTGGACCGCCGGCAAGACCCTCTTCAAGTGGTTCGCCAGCCTCGGCATCGACGAGGACAGCTTCCGCCGCAAGGTCTACATGGCCGCCGTCTGCCGCTGCTTTCCGGGCAAGAACCCCAAGGGCGGCGATCGCGTGCCGTCCGACGAGGAGATCGCGCGCTGCCGGCCGTGGCTACACGCCGAGCTGGCGCTCGTGCGGCCGCAGCTCCTCGTGCCGATCGGCAAGCTGGCGATCGCGGAGGTGCTCGGCGAGGCGCGGCCGCTCGTCGAGGTGATCGGCGCCGTGCATCAGATCGAGCTCGATGGTCGCGGGTACGACGTGTTGCCGCTGCCGCATCCGTCGGGCGCCTCGACCTGGCATCGCATGGAGCCCGGCAAGACCCTATTGGTCAAGGCGCTTGACCTTCTCGGCCGGCACCCGGCGTGGCGCGCGATGCTCGCCCGCGCCGCGCCTGTCGCCCCATGATCGCGCTCGCGCCGCGCTGGCGCGTCTTCGCGCTGACCTACCTGGCGTACGCGACGTACTACCTGACGCGCAAGCCGTTCTCCGTCGACAAGACGACGATCACCGAGACGCTCGGCGTCACCATGGGCGAGCTGTCGGCGATCGACACCGCCTATCTGGCGCTCTACGCGGTCGGGCAGCTCGTCTGGGGCGTCGTCGCGGATCGGGTCGGCGCGCGCCGGCTCATCGGCGGCGGCATGGTGCTCGTCAGCGCGTTCGCGCTCCTCTTCGGCGTCTCATCGACGGCGGTGGCGTTTGGCCTGGCGTTCGCGCTGCTCGGGCTCGTGCAGGCGACCGGCTGGCCGGGGACCGTGCGCGCGATGACCCCGTGGTTCTCGACGGCGGAGCGCGGTCGGGTGATGGGGCCGTGGTCGACCTGCTATCAGCTCGGCGGGCTGCTCGCGACGGCGCTTGCGAGCTTCGTGCTCGTGCGGCTCGGCTGGCGCGCCACCTTCTTCGTGCCGGTCGCCCTGACCCTGGTCGTCGCTGCGGCGGTGTGGCTCGGGCTGCCGGAGCCGCCCGCGGAGCGCGCCGCGGAACCAGCGTCCGGCGGGACGCGCGAGGCGGAGCCGCCACCGCGCCTCTGGAGCGAGCCGCTGCTGTGGACGCTCGGCGGCGCGTACTTCGTGCTCAAGCTGGTGCGCTACACGTTGCTGTTCTGGCTGCCGTACGTCCTGACGACCCGTCTCGGCGTCGACAAGGGCGCGGCCGGCAACTACTCGATCGCCTTCGAGGCGGGCGGCATCCTCGGTGCGTACGCGATCGGCGCGCTCTCGGATCGGGTGTCGCGGCGCGGCCTGCTCGCGCTCGTGATGGTCGCCGGCCTGACGCTCGCGATGCAGCAGCTGTCGGTGTCGACGACGGTCGAGGGCTTCACCTTCATGGTCGCGGTGTGCGGCTTCTTCCTCTTCGGGCCTGACGCGCTGATCTCGGGGATCGCGGCGCAGGAGATCGGCGGCACGCGCGGCGTCGGGCGCGCCGCCGGGATCATCAACGGCGTCGGCTCGGTGGGCGGCCTCTGCCAGGGGCTCGTCACCGTCGTCGTCGTCGAGAGGCTCGGCTGGTCGGCCCTGTTCTCGGGCTTCGTCGTCGCGTGCGGGGTGGCGACGCTGCTGCTCATCCCGTACGCGCGGCGCCGGCGCGCATTACACTGAGGATGGATGGAGCTGACCCCCGAGCAGATCGAGCGCCTGCGGCAGAGCGGCCTTCGCCTCGACGGCAACGGCGTGTTCTGGCACGAGGGTGCGCCAGTGACGCATCGCGGGCTCGTCGCGGCCTTCTATCGCTGGCTCGATCGCAACCCGGACGGACGCTACGTGCTGCGGCTCGACGACCGTCGCTTCGTCTACCTCGACGTCGACGATCTTCCGCTCGCCGTGCGCTCGCTGCGCTGGCAGGGCGAGCGCGCGATCGGCGTGCTCTCCGACGGCAGCGAGCAGGAGATCGACCTGTCCACGCTGCGCCTCGTCGGTGAGCGCGCCGAGGTGCGGGTGCGCAAGGATCTGCCGGCGCGCCTGGCCAACCCGGCGTGGACGACGCTCGGCGAGCACCTGAGTGAGCGTGACGGCGAGCTCGTGTTGACGGTCGGCGCGCGCGAGTTCGTCGTGCCGCGGCAGCCCGGCTAGAGCGACGGCCGAGGCGGGACGCGGTGGCTCTGCTTCAGCGGATCGTCTTGCTCTGGCGCAGCGCCGCGATCTCGTCGTCCGACAGACCGCCTTCGCGCAAGATCTCGGCGCTGTGCTCGCCGAGCGCCGGGGGGCGACGCCGCGCCGACGGCGGACCGAAGGGCGTGCGCGCCTGCTTGAGCCCGTCGAGATCGTAGAACACCTGCCGCGCGACGTGCTGCGGATGGTGCTCGATCTCGTCGGGGGAGAGCACCGGCTCGACGCACGCGTCCGCACCGGCGAACGCGGCCTCCCACTCGGCGCGCGTCTTGCTGAGGAAGATCGCCCGCAGCTCGGCCCGCAGCTTCTCTTGTTCGGCGGGCGGCGCCGCCAGCTCGGACAGATCGAGCGGCCGACCGAGCACGGCGTTGAACGCGGCGTAGAACTTCGGCTCGAGCGCGCCGACGGAGACGTAGCGTCCGTCCTTGGTCTCGTAGACGCTGTAGCCGGCCAGCCCCCCGTTGAGCAGCTCCGCGCCGCGCTGCGGGACATGTCCATCGGCGTCGTAGTTGCCGAGGTCCGGCAGCGTGAACGCGAGCGCGCCTTCGCACATGGACACGTCGAGGTGGCGACCCTGCCCCGTCTCCTTGACCGCGTAGAGCGCCGACAAGATCCCGACCGCGCCCCAGAGCGCGCCGCCTGCGAGGTCGGCGAGCTGCACTCCCCCGACGGGCGGCGGCCGATCGGGCGGCCCGGAGAGACCGAGCACGCCGGCCAGCGCGACGTAGTTGAGATCGTGGCCCGCCTTGTCGCGCAGCGGGCCGGTTTGCCCGTAGCCCGTGATCGAGCACAAGACGATGCGTGGGTTGACGCGCGCCAGCTCCGCGTAGCCGAGGCCGAGGCGATCGAGCACGCCGGGGCGGAAGCTCTCGACGATCACGTCGTACTGCGGGACGAGGCGCAGTAAGGTCGCGCGGCCCGCGGGCTGCTTGAGATCGAGGCACAGCGAGCGCTTGTCGCGGTTGATGGCGTTGAAGCGGCCGGCCTGCCCCTGCTTGAGCGGCGGGAAGGCGCGGATGTAGTCGCCGACGTGCAGATCCTCGAGCTTGTCGATCGAGGCGCCGAGGTCCGAGAGGATCAGCGTGCAGAACGGCCCGGGCAGCAGGCGAGAAAGGTCAAGAACCTTGACGTTCGCGAGGGGGGGAGTCGGGGTGCTCACCCGATCTTGCTACCGCGGAGGCGCGCGCCCGTCGATCGAAAACCGGCCGAAAACCGGCGCAAAACAAAACGCCCGCTCGTCGGAAGACGAA
>CAZPEY010000134.1:10651-14084 GCA_964585665.1 uncultured Polyangiaceae bacterium
CGAAAACCGGCCGAAAACCGGCGCAAAACAAAACGCCCGCTCGTCGGAAGACGAACGGGCGCTTCGAGAAAGCGAACCGCGAGCTTAGGCCGAGAGCTGGAAGAGCTTCTGCAGCTTGGTCGCGAGCATCGGATCGCCGGTGACCTTGAGCTTGCCCTGGAAGTAGAGCTGCATGCCGAGCGCCGGGTTGCCGAGCATCTGCATGAAGTCGGTGTGCGCGATGTCGATCGTGCACTGCGCGTTGCCCTTGTCACCCTCGACGCAGGTCGGCGTCGCCGAGGCGAGGTCGACCGTCCAGGTGCCGCCGCCGTCGCCGCTGACCTTGAACAGGTAGACAGCGCCAATCTCTTTGGCCTTGTCGGGGTTCTTGGCGATCGAAGCGGGAACCTGCGTGTTGAAGAGCTCGGCGGCGTTCTGTGGCAGACCCATGGGTGCTCCTTGGTGACTGAGTGGTGAATGACTGTTCGGTCAGCGTTTTGGCATGCGGGTTGACGAGCGTCAACCCCTGCCGCGGCGCGGGTTACTTCTTCTTTTGCATCTGCTCGCGACGGAGCCGAGCGTAGTCGAGCTTGTTCGACTGGCGGCCGCGGGCGACGGCGAGCGCGTCGGGCGGCACGTCCTCGACGATCACCGATCCGGCGGCGGTGATCGCTCCCGCGCCGACGCGGACCGGCGCGACGAGCGCGGTGTCCGAGCCGAGGAACACCCCGTCCTCGATCACCGTCTCGTACTTGTTGTAGCCGTCGTAGTTGCAGGTGATCGTGCCGCAGCCGACGTTGACCTTCTGCCCGACCGTCGCGTCGCCGAGGTAGGTCAGGTGGTTGGCCTTGCTGCCGCGGCCCATCTTGGTCTTCTTGGTCTCGACGAAGTTGCCGATGTGGACCTCGTCGGCGAGGTCGGTGCCGGGGCGGAGCTGCGCGAACGGACCGATCATCGCCGCGTTTCCGACCTTCGCCTCGGCGATCACGCAGTGCGCCTTGACGTGGACGTTGTCGCCGAGCACCGAGTCGCTGATCACGCAGCCCTGCTCGATGCGGCAGTTGCTGCCGATCGTGACCTTGCCGCGCAGCTCGACGTTCGGGCCGAGCTCGGTGTCTGGACCGATCTGCTGCCCCGGCTCGACGAAGCAGCGCTCCGGATCGCGCACCGAGACGCCACTTCGCTGCAGCTCGTCGACGAGCCGTAGCCTCATGACGCGATCGGCGCGCGCCACGTCGACGCGATCGTTGCAGCCCTGCACGATCGCCTCGGGGGCTTCCACCGTCACGATGTGCAGTTTGTGCGACGCCTGCTCGACGACGTCGGTGAGGTAGAGCTCGCCCTGCGCGTTGTTGGGTGTGATCGTGCGCAGCGCCTCGAAGAGGAAGCGTGCCGGCAGGCAGTAGATCCCGGCGTTGACCTCGTCGATGGCGCGCTGCTCGTCGGTGCAGTCCTTCTCTTCGACAATGCGCGCCACCTTGCCGCCCGGCTCGCGCACGATGCGGCCGTAGCCCTTCGGGTTCGCGAGTCGCAGCGTCACCAGCGACAGCGTGCCGGCGCCCGCCTTGTCGACCAGATCGCGGAGCAGCGCCTCGGTGAGCAGCGGCACGTCGCCATAGAGGATCAGCACGAGGCCGTCGAAGTCCGCGAGCGCCGCCTCGGCCATCATCACCGCGTGACCGGTGCCGCGCTGCTCCTTTTGCTCGGCGATCTGGACCGCACCCTGACCGAAGCGTCGCTCGATCGTGGCGCGCACTTCGTCGATCTGATGCCCGAGCACCGCGACGATCCGCTCGGCCGAGAGCGCCTGGGACAGCGCGATCGGGTACTCGACCATGGCGCGACCAGCGACGGGAAACAACACTTTGGCGCGCGACGACTTCATGCGCGTGCCCTTGCCTGCAGCGAGGATGACGGTGGCGAGCTTCATGACGCAGCGAGGCTACTAAGTGCGGCGTCCGCGCACAACACCATTGCCGTGCGCACGCCGTTTGGTTACGACTCGCCCATGGCCGCCGCCTCTTCGAAGAAGCTGGTCCCGACCGACAAGATCTGGCTCGACGGCAAGTTTCAGCCGTTCACCGAGACGCAGGTTCATGTGCTCACGCACACGCTGCACTACGGGGTCGGCGCGTTCGAGGGCATCCGCTGCTACAAGCGCCCCGACGGGCGCGGCGCGATCTTTCGCCTGCGCGAGCACATCGATCGCCTGTTCGACTCGTGCCACATCTGCATGGTCGAGATCCCGTGGACGCGCGAGCAGCTCTGCGACGCGGTGGTCGAGACGATGCGGGTCAACAAGATGGCCGAGGCGTACATCCGCCCGCTGGTCTTCCTCGGCGACGGCGGCCTCGGGCTCGGCTCGCTCGACAACCCGGTGCGGGTGATGATCGCCGTCTACGAGTGGGGATCGTATCTCGGCGATGAGGGCTTGAAGCAGGGCATCCGCGCCAAGATCTCTTCGTTCACCCGCGGCGCGCTCAACGCGTCGATGAGCAAGGGCAAGATCTGTGGCCAGTACGTCAACAGCGTGCTCGCCAAGCGCGAGGTCCTGAAGGGCGGCTATGCCGAGGCGATCCTCCTCGATCCGAGCGGGCATGTCTGCGAAGCGTCGGGGGAGAACATCTTCGTGGTCCGGCGCGGCAAGCTGCTGACGCCGCCTCTGTCGTCGGCGATCCTGGCCGGCATCACGCGCGACTCGATCCTGACGCTGGCGCGCGAGCAGGGCCTCGAGGTGCACGAGGCGCAGATCGCGCGCGACGAGCTCTATCTCGCGGACGAGGTCTTCTTCACGGGCACCGCGGCCGAGGTGACGCCGGTGCGCGAGATCGACGACCGCAAGATCGGCGCGGGCGTTGCGGGGCCGATCACGATCGGGCTGCAGCAGCGCTACTTCGAGACGGTGCGAGGCAAAGAGGGCGTCGAGCGTGCGCTCCACCCCGAGTGGCTCACCTACGTCTGACACCGCCTGCGTCCGAGTCGACTCAGAGGAAGCCGGGCACGAGGAGCCAGAGAGCGCCGATGAGGCCCGCGACGATCGCGACCGGTGCGGCGATGGCCGCGAGCAGGTCTTGTGGTCGGCGCCGCGTCGACGCCTGGTGGGTGAGCCAGGCGCCCCCGCCGAGGCCGAACAGCAGCAGGAGCCAGGCTGGGATCGTCGTCACTGTTGGCCATGGTGAATCATTGGTGTGGCTGCTGCCACTTTGCTCCGCGCCTTGGAGCGATTTGACGACGGACGAGGCGCCGTGCGTGACGCGCTGAGTCAAGTTATCCGTCGGTCACTAATGCTTGCGAGCGAAATGGTCGTCGGATAAAACCACGCGGCTGGTTCAACCCCAACTCAATGAGGTTCGTGATGAAGAAAGTACTTCTTGGCTTTGCCTCGTCAGCGCTTCTGGCGATCGGATGTGGCGGTGGCGGCGGCGGCGGCGGAAACTGCACGGTGGCGGGTGCC
>CAZPEY010000135.1:0-2704 GCA_964585665.1 uncultured Polyangiaceae bacterium
AGTCGCCCGACCACGGGTCGATCGAGATCCCGCCCGGCACGGTGACGACGACGGTGGCGCTCGCGTCGTCGAGGCCGAAGCGCGCGACCGAGCCGTCGCGCGGGTCGACGACGAGCGGGATCTGCACGGCCCACTGCTCGGGCTGCGGCTCCGCCTCCGTCCACGCGATCACGATCTGGCCGTCGGGGCGCTCGGCCAGCGCGGCCGAGCCCGGGTAGCCGCTCGACACCGTCGAGCCCAAGATGCCGTCCTGGAGCAGCGCCGCCTTGACGTTGGCGATCGGCGCGCCGTCCCAGAAGACGTCGTTGCTGCCGCGCATCAGCGTGACGGTGTGGCCCGAGCGCGTGTAGAGCTTGCCGAGCGTGTCGTCGGTCGCGCCAAGGAACTCGAAGCTGCCGTCGAGCTTCTTGATGAAGCGGCGGGGCAGCGGCGGCAGGGTGAACGTCTCGTCGGTGACGAAGTCCGTCGCGCCGGGTAGCCGCTTCTTCAGCGCCGGCGCGGTCTTGCCCGGGTTCGACACCAGCACCCACAGCGTGCCGTCCTTGCCATAGAGGCAGTCGCGCGCGCCTTGCACCTCGAGGTACGAGACCTCGACCTCGGGCACCTGGCCGGGCAGGGCCGGCACGTACTCGCGCACCAGGCCGAGGGAGACGTCGGCGGTGCAGAGTCGCAGCTCGGCGGTCACGTCGGCGCCGGTGATCTGCTTGTACTCGCTCGTCGGGAACTGGCCGAACCAGGCGGTGTAGGCGCCGCCGCGCAGGTTGTGACGGAGGAGCTGCGCGCCCTGCCGCTCGCCGACTCCCAGGTTGCGACCGTACAACCCGAACACCTCGCCGGGGTCGACCTTCGGGCTGTAGCGCACGAACTCGAAGGGGCCGGCTCCCTCGGTGGAGTTGACGATCATCGTGTCGCCCCAGACGGTGATGACGTGCAGCGGGTCGAAGACGCGGGCGCGTCCGCCGACGGAGAGGAAGCGCAGATCGGGCGCCAGGAAGCCAACCTCGGTGTAGTAGTCGCCGTGGCCGCTCGGCACCATCGTCTGGCGCACGAGGTAGGGGTCGCCATAGCGGCGCTTGACCACCTCGACGGGCTTGCCGGGCGCAAAGCCCAGGACGAACTGTCGCCAGTTGGTCTTGGCGCCGACGAGGAAGCGCCCAAGCTCGCGATCCCAGCCCATCGGGTAGGCGGTCGGGATCAGCAGATCGGGAGGAATGAACGGCATGGGCACGGTCGTCAGCGTGCTGCACGAGCCGAGCTGCGAGTCGCAGCCGGCCTTGTCCCAGTCGAGCGCGAGCTCGGGCGGCTGCCCCTTTCGAAAGGCGACGACGCGCGGCTTGCCGTCGTTGCGCACGTAATAGACGAGCGACGCGTCGATCGGCCAGAGCGTGTCCTGCAGCGTCGGGGCGCTGCCGAGGTGCAGCGCGAAGTCCGCCGCGCCGACGATCTCTTCGCTCTGTCCGGTCGCGAAGCTCATGCGGTGGATCGTGATCCCGTCGCGCCATGCGAGGTACGTGGCGTCCGCCGAGATGACCGCGTTGGAGGCAGACGCCGGCAGCGTGTACGTCGCCGTGACGTTGCCGCGCACGTCGTAGCACTTGCCGACGGCGCACAGCGGCGCGTCCGGCGACAGCGACGGGACAATGACGCGCGGATCGGCGACCACCTCGGCCGGGAGCTTCTTGCGAACCGCCGAGCTGCTCACATAGCCGAGCCCGGTCGCGGTGACGAAGCCCGCCTGATCGTCGCTGCCGGTCTTGGGATCGGAGCCAGCGATGCGCGCCTCCCACAGATCGTCGACGCCGCCGCGGTCGGAGTCGGCGCGCAGGTCGGACGTCCCGAGCAGCTTCTCCTCGGCTGCGGTGAGGCCGTCGCCGTCGAGGTCGAGCTTGTCTGGATCGAAGTCGATCTGATAGTCGGTGTCACCGATCAGAAAGGCAAAGCGCCCGCCGGGAAACTGGCGGATGGGACCGAGGGAGTTGTTGGCGGCAGCGAGGCGGTTGACGGCGTCGGTGAGCGACAGGTAGCCGTTGCCGACCTCGGCGAGCGAGGCGACGCCGAGGCCAAAGCCGCCGGGACCGTACTCCGCGTAGCCGACTCCCGACACGGGGACGAGGTAGTTGCCCCACTCGGTGGTGCCCCACTGGGGGGAGCCCGGGAAGAACAGCGCCGGGATCCGCGAGTCGTAAAAGAGCGTGGCCGCGCGGGTGAGGGCGTCGTTGTGCTTGCCATGCAGGATCGGGCTCGCCGGCGAGGCGATGACCGCGATGCTGCCGTCGGCGAGTCGCTCGAGGAGGTAGGTCGGGTAGCTGTACCCGCCGAGGTTGTTGCTGTACTCGCGATAGATCGTCCGGCGGTGCGCCATGACAAAGAGCCGCCCGTCCTCGGTCGCGTTGAGCGCCTTGACCTGCCAGCCCTCATCGCCCGCGAGGGTGACGCCCATGCCGTACGAGACGAGCGGCGCCGGGCCCGGATCGAGCGCGCTGTACGGCACGAGGCCGAGCTTGTCGTCGAGCGTCTGCAGATCGACGATCGTCTCGACGGTCGCCGGGTTGTTCTGCGGATCGGAGGCGGGATAGACGACGCACTTTACGAACGCGCGCCAGTTGAGCGACCACTGGCCGTTGTCGGCCTCGAACGACGAGTAGCAGGCGCGCCCGTCGGCCAGGCGAACGTGCAGGCCGCTGCTGTTGGCCAGCTCGGCCTC
>CAZPEY010000135.1:2804-14047 GCA_964585665.1 uncultured Polyangiaceae bacterium
AGGTAGTCGCGCTTGGGCAGCGCGGTCAGCTTGACGCCGCCGGGGATCTCGAAGATCGACTGCGCGTGCGCGGCACCGGAGAGGCCGATGCCGCAGCAGAGCGCGATTGCGAGTGCGCGCGTTCTCATGGGCACACCAGCCCGAGCGGCGCGTTGCACGTCGTCGGCGATCCGGAGAGGTCCCACGAGGTCCAGCTCCCGCCGAAGGTGCCCTTGGCCTTGGGCTTGCCGTCGGGGTAGTAGGCTTCATAGGCGCCCGTCGGCTGACCCATGAGGTACGTGACCTGGATCGAGAGCTGGCCGTTGTCGTGGTGGAACAGCCACACGCCGTTGCGCTCGCCGAGGAGGTAGGCGCCCGACGCGGCCTCCTGGCCGTTGTCGTACCACTGAGTGAAGGGGCCGTAGAGCTGGTTGTAGACGTAGGTCATCTCGGCCTCTTTGTGGCCGCTCTGATCGTAGGTGCCGACCCACGCGCCCTGGTTGGCGCCGAAGACGACCATGCCCTCGCGGCGTGTCAGCGGGCCGAGGTCGTGGCCGTAGTAGGTCCACTTGCCCTCGCGCGAGTTGTTCGCGTAGGTGCCGACCCACTCGGGCTCGCCGTCGGCGGTGTAGTGCTTGGAGACACCGTCGAGCGCGCCGTGGTTGAACGTGTCCTCGCCGCCGAGCACGCCGCCGGCGTGATAGCTGCGGACGACGCCGTGGCGAAGCCCCTTGTCGTAGGGGGTCTGCTCGGCGAGCCAGCCGTCGGCGTAGTAGCGCTTCCACTCGCCGGAGCGCAGATCGTCGACGAAGCTGCCGGTCGCAGCGAGGACCGTGTTGGCGTGCCAGCTTCGCCACGCGCCGGTGCGAAGGCCCGCGGCGTAGTGGCCCTCGTCGACCTTCCGCTCGCCGGTGCGGGCCGCGATGAAGCGGCCGAAGTCGCCGTCGCGCAGGCCGTCCTTGAGGCAGAAGCGCTCGCGCGCATCCGCCGGTGCGCTCTGCAGGGTCGATCCGCCGCTGCACGCCTTGCCGTCCCAGCCGAAGTCGGAGGTCGGAGGCGCGCCGAGCAGCGGATCGCTCGGTAGCGTCGGTGGGCCGTCGTCGACGTTCATCAGCTTGTCGCACGGCGTGTACATCGGCTGCGCGACGACCGCGCCGCTCTCGTCGAGCTCCTTCCAGGTCCCGCAGGCGACGCCACCTTTGTAGGTGGACTCGGACTTGAGCGCGCCGCTCGGCGAGAAGTAGGCCCGGAAGGTGCCGTCGGGCAGACCGCGGTCGTAGCTCGCCTCGAGCGTCTTGACGAAGCGGGTCGACGTGCCGTCGTCGACCTTGGTCCACTCGGTCCACGCGCCGTCGGCGTCTCCATCGGCGAACGCCCCCTGTCGCAGGAGCGGCCCGCCGGGGCTGTCGCGCTTGGTGTACGGCCCGTCGGCGACGCCGGCGGCGTTCTTGCACCACTCCTCGACGGTGGCGTCGCTGCCGACGAGCTGAAAGCCGCTCGTCCCCGACGGGCAGGAGCCGGCGCTTCCGCCGCACCCGAGCCACGGCCCCGTGAGGAGCGCCCACACCAGGGGAGCAAACACCGACGCAGATCTACCCATGGGACATGCTACCGCGTCGCCGGCGATTGCGATGGGCGAATCGTTACTTGAGCTGGCGCTGCAGCCGCTCGATCTCCCCGAGGACAGCGCTGAACTGCGCCTGGATCTGCGCCATGCGCTGCTTGGCCGCGCCTTCGAGGACCATCGCGCTGGCCGACTGCCGCGACGAATAGCTGGAGAAGGTCCCGAGCGGGCGACCGAGGCTGTCGCGCCGGCCGTAGCTGCCCTCGAACGCCTTGTAGCTGCGATCGGATCCGTAGAGGCTCTGATCGTCGGCGGCGAGCTTGTACTGAACCTGCAAGTTGCCGAGCTGGGCGCGCAGCTCGGCGATGCGGCGCAGGATGGGGGCGTTGGCGGCGTCGTTGCTGGCAGCTCCGGGGCTCGTCGCCTGCGACGACGACGGGGCGGGGGCCGCGGGCTGCGGGGTCGGCGTGCGCAGCTCCTTGTCGACGCGCGCCAGGAGCTGATCGAACGCGTCCTTCTCTTGCTTGTTGCGGAGGTCGCGCGCCTGCTGGTCTTCGGCCGTCGGCTTGTAGTTGATGCGCACCGACTGCAGCTTGCTCGCCGCGTCGAAGGTCGCGACGATCTCGAACGGGTTGTCGAAGCGCAGCCCGAGCGTGTAGCTGTAGCTGCTGGTGTGGTTGAGGGACTCCACCGCGCGGTCGCGCTGCAGCGCCTCGAGTTGCTTCGTCGTCGTCACACCGAGCTCGAGCCCGAGCGGCAGCGGGTTGGCGCCCGCGCTCTTGTCACTCACGGTCAGGCCCTCGAGCACGCCGCCGCGAAAGGTCGCTGACAGCGGCTTCTGCCCGATGTCCTCGACGCGGTCGAGCCGGCGTGGGCTGGTCATCGCGTCGCAGAGCTCGGGCTTGAGCGAGAGGTTGTAGAGCGCGAGCAGGCTTGCGACCTCGGGCCGATCGCAGCGCTTCCAGAGCGCGTCGAAGATCGGGTTGCGGATTCGGTCGATGCGGTTGGCGACCTTGCCGCGCTGCCGCGCTGCCATCACGAGCTCTAGCTTCATCAACACAGCGACGGTGACGAGCCGCGCGTCAGTGCCGCCCTCCCAGGTGAAGATCGTGTCGTACGGAACGTCGGGCGCGTGGTGGAGCACCAGCCGATTCCACCCGGCTGGCTTCTCCTCGCGGCCGACGATCGACGGGTGGGCGAGGTCGAAGACGGCTTGCTTCGGCATGCCCTGGCGCAGGCCGTACGCGAGCGGCAGCGGGTGCTTCAAGTAGGCGCGTGGCGCGCCGCTGGCCGGGATGTCGCCGCGACCGATCGCGACCTCGGTGACGACGCCCTGATCGAACTCGAGGCGAAAGTTGCTACCGACGGGCTCCCACTTGCCGCTGTCGATGCGCGCCGCCTGGTCGGCCGAGATCACGACGCGGTGCTCCTTGAGGAAGGCCTGCACCGCTGGGTGGTTGCGCGGCTTGCCGACCAGCGTCTGCAGCGGCTCCTCGGCGCGGGCCTCGGAGGCGGCCACGCACGCTACGAGCAGCGATGCGGCGACGCGAGCGAGCGTGGTCGATCTTCTCATCTAGGCAGCGTAGCGAGGAGCGAACGAAGCGTCGCGCAGAATCGCGCGTGCTCCCGTGGTACGAACGCGCCATGGAGCAACCGATCGACTACCTGGTGCTCGGGGCAGGGTGGGGTGGCCTGGCGGCGGCGACGCTGCTCGCCAAGGCGGGGCGTCGCGTCGTGGTCGTCGAGGCGCAAGACAGAGCCGGCGGTTGTGGGCAGAGCTTCACGCGCGACGGCTTCTCGTTCTGCGCCGAGATGCAGTACCTGATGGGCTGCGGGCCGGGCGGGGTCGTCGACACCTGGCTGCGCCGCCTGGGGCTCGAGCGCGAGATCGAGTTCAACGCGTTCGACCGGGACGGCCACGATCGCATCGAGCTGCCGGGCCTCAGCTTTCGCATCCCCAACGATCCGCAGCGGCTGCTCTACGCGCTGCACCTGGCGTTTCCCGAGGAGCGCGAGCGCATCGATCGGCTGTTCGACGTGCTGTTCGCGATCGACGCAGAGAACGCCGGCCAGGTGTTCGAGGCCAAGCGGCTCTTGCGCCACCCCTTCCGCTCGAAGACCACGGTGCTCTATGGACCTTGGCCGACGGAGCGAGTGTTCGATCACTTCGAGCTGTCGCCGCGCCTGCGCGCCGTGCTCGCGGGCCAGTGCGGCGACGTTGGGCTGTCGCCGCGCGAGCAGCCGTTCATGGCGCTCTACTCGATCCTGTTCGGCTATTGCGCGTCGGCGCACTTCCCACGCCGCGGGATGGGGCACTTCGTCGAGCGCGTCGTCGAGTGTCTCCATCAGCAGGGCGGCGAGCTGCACCTCGGCACGCGCGTCCTCGGCCTGCGGCGCGACGGTGATCGCATCGTCGAGGTCGACACGACCCGCGGGCCGCTCGTCGCCAGGAGCGTGATCTCGAACCTCGATCCGGCCGTGACGATGGCGATGATCGAGGGTGCGGAGGTGCCCCGCTACGAGCTCTCAGGATCGTGCTTCACGATCTTCCTCGGCGTCGAGGCCGAGCTCGCCGAGCGCGGCTATGGGCGCTGCAACATCTGGCACTATCCGAGCGACGATCTCGATGAGGCGCTGGCGCGCTCGGTGGTGCACCATCGCTTCGACGATCCGTTCTTCTTCCTGTCGACGCCGTCGCTGTGCGCCGATCCGGGCGTGCTGGCGCCCCCGGGCTCGACGACGGTGCAGATCAACGTCGGCGCGAGCTACGCGCACTTTGCCGCCGCTGCCGAGCGAGGCGAGGCCGAGCACGCCGCTCTGCGCGAGCGCGTCGCCGCCGAGATCCTCACCGCCGTCGAGCGGCGGCTGCTGCCCGGTCTTGGGCAGCAGTGCGCGGTCAAGGAGGCTTGGAGCCCGGTCGATCTGGCCGAGCACACCGGCCTGCCGCGTGGTGGCATGTATGGCGCCAGGCTCGACTTCGAGAACCGCGTCCTGCGGCGCGTGTCGCAGCGGACGGCGCTCGACAACCTCTGGCTCACCGGCGCGACCGCAGGCGGGCCGGGCCTGCAGGGTGTGGTCGCGGCGAGCACGCGCCTCGTCGATCGGTTGCTCGACGGTGCGGCGGGCTGAGGCTACTTGCCGACGCCGAAGAGCTTTAGCACGAGCGATTCGATCGGCTCTTCGACGTGGTGGTCGACATCGAGCTCCTTTTCGAGGTGCTTGAGCAGATCCTCGATCGGCCCATCGAGCACGTCAGCGAGGCCTTCGAGGCCGGGGTAGTGCTCGGCGATCAGCGCCTCGACGCCGCGATGGATGAGCTTGCCGATGAAGCCGCGCACGAACTCGCCGGCGCGATCGACCGCGACGGACGAGGCGCCCTTGGCGACGGCCTTGGCGATCACGCGTCGCGCCTTGAGGTCGAGCGGCTTGCCCTCGAGCAGGTGCGCCTTGAGCTGCTCCATGACCTGATCCTTGGCGGAGGAGAGCGCGGCGACGCCGAAGTCGAGCAGCGCCTCCTTGATCTCTTCCCCGAGGCTGTGGCCGAGGCGCTTGAGGCCGCCCTTGAACCCTTCGCCCTTTTGCTTGGCCTCTTCGTCCTCCTCGTCCTTGCGGCGCTTGTCCGCCGCCATCTGCCCTTCGACGAGGGCGGCGTTGCCAAAGCTCTCCGGCGTCGCCAGCTCGCGCACGCGATCGGCGTGGTGCTGCATCTCCTGGTGCGCGATCGCTTGCTCCTCCTCGGTCTGGGCGGCCGCGGCCTGGCGGTGTGCGGCGGCGAGGAGCTCGAGCTCGATCTTGAGCTGCGGTGAGGCGGCGCGGCTCGCAATCTGCTGTTGCTGGTCGGCGCGCTTCTGATCGGCAGTAGCGCGGCCCGCGGCCTTCTTTCGGCCCGACTCGGTGACCTTCTCTCCGACGGTGCCACCGAGCTGCTTGATGCCGATGTCGAACAGCGCGCTCACGTGGTCGAGGACATGCTCGGTCTGCTTCGGGTCGCCGGTCACCTCGTCGAGGAGGACGTCATTCACCGTGCCCGACAGCTCGTTGAGCGTCGCGGTGAAGAGGCCCCAGCCGTTCTTCGCCGTCGCCCAGCCTTCGCGGAGCTCGCCGATCATCCCGGCGAGCTTCTCGGCTGTCGTGTACGCGTCGTAGCCGGCCTTGGCGCCGCGCGCCGCGTTGAACGCGGTCGCAGCCGAGCCGGCACCCGACTCGGCGACGACGGCGGTCTTGAGGATGATCGCGTCGACGGCGCCCGCCGTGCCGGCGATCTTGTCGCGCAGCGCCCGCTCGTCCTCGCTGACGCCCATCTCGTCGTCGGCGTAGTCGCGCAGCTCGTCGAGGTTGTCAGCGGCGCGCTTGGCCACCGAGCCGACGATCGGCACGTCGGAGAGGCCGCGATAGACGCTGGCCGTGAAGTGCGCGGTTGCGCCGGGCAGGTTCCGCGCCGCGCCCTTGATGCCCTTCCACACCGTCTTCTCGGGCTCCACGGTCGCGAGGTCTTCGTCGTAGCGCCACTGCGCAAACCCGTCGCCGTGCCGGATCGCGAAGAGGACGGGCTGGCCGCCGAGCCGGACCATGTCGTGGAGCAGGCCGCGGGTCTGGAGCATGCGGACGAGCGCGCCCTTCTCGGGGTTGCTGACTTGATGCAGGCGGTCGACGTACGCGCTCGCGCCCTCCTTCTTGCTCGCCACGGCCCCGCTGATCTCGTCGGCGAGCGTGTGGAGATAGGCGAGGCGATCGGGCGCGAGGTCGTCCTTCCACCCGTGCGTCGCGGCGGCCTCGTCGACGTGCGCCCGCTCCGCGCCCTCGATGACCGCGCCGAAGATCCCTCCGACGCGATGGACCATCCTGGCGTGGCCGGTCTGGCGCAGCACCTTCCAGAGAAAGCCCTGCTCGAGCGCGTCGGAGTGGAGGTTGAGCAGCTGCGCGACGAGCATGGCGTCGGCGGGCTCGAGCTCCCAGACGCCGTCGTCGTTCATGACGCGGCGGCGGCAGGCCGCCAGGATGCGCGCGCCCGCGTCGATGCAGCGCGACGTCACGAGGTAGCGTTCGTTGAGGAAGTCAGCGACCGAGGGGCCGAGCGTTGCGCGTGGCCCGTGCACGACCTCGCCGCCGAAGCGGAGCGTCGCGAGCTCGCTCCACAGGGCGCGGCTCTGCTCGACGAGCGCGTCGGCCTGGCGCTGCTGAGGCGTGCCGACGAGCGCCTGCGCGAGCTGCTCGCTCTCGCCGGCGAGAGTGACGGCGCGGCGCGAGCAGGCGGTGAGCATGGCGAGGTCGAGTCCGTCGACGGCGCGCTGCCAGAGCGGGACGAGCTCAGTCTCGATCGTGTGGTTGGACGCGGCGAGCTCGTCGAGCGGCGAGCGGGGGCCGAGCGTTGCACGCGCGGCCACGGGCGGAGCGCTCGCGGAGGCGGCGTGGCCGGGCGCTTGCGGAGCCGGTGACTGCTTGCCTTGGCCCTGGTGGGCGGTCTTGCGCCGCTTGAGCAGGACGCGGCGCGCGGCGGCGTCGTCCGGGCGATCGTGCTCGTCGTGCTCGTCGTCGCGTGCGCGGGCTGCGACGTCGCGCGTGCGCGGCTCTCTCATCCCAGGAAGACACGGCAGCGCGGGTACGGTTGCGCGCTGCAAAGTCGCTTGCGCGCGGCCGCGACCCCATGCTAGACGGTGAAGTCTGAAAACCGGGGCGTTAACTCAGCGGTAGAGTGCCACCTTCACACGGTGGAAGCCGCAGGTTCAAATCCTGCACGCCCCACGACGTAAGTGCCATGGCGGTTCGGAGTTCACGCTCCAGCCGCCATTTTTCTTTCTACCGTCCGGTCCCCACTGCGGCGCTGCGTCTAGCGGCAGGCGCGCCGACACTGTGCGACGCACTTGGCCTTGTTGCGTGCGCCGTGACAGCGTTGGTTGCAGCCGCGCTGACACTGTTGCTTCGACGCGCTCACCGTTACGGGGCGTGCTTCCTCGGTCGCGGCAACAGCGCGCCCTCCGAACAGGCTCAACACCCCGGCCAGGATCAGGCTTGCTCGCATCGAATCCTCCGCTCAGTCCAGTAGCCGAGTGTAAGGCGCCTGATCCTGCCGTCCAGTCTGCGCCATGCCTACTCATCGCTGGCTGGTGGTCGCGTCGCGGGTCCTCGCTAGGCAACCCATTCGACGCGCGGCCTGCTCGCTGAGCCGGGCTAGCCGCCATGGCTCACTTCGGCCGTTAGAACCGCAGCAGCTCGAACTGCGGGGGTGGCTGCGGGAACTGACGCGGCTTGACGTCGACTTCACCGGCTGGATCGATCGTGAACGGGCTGAGCTCGGCCGGACGCAGGACGCGCGGGCCCTTCGACTTGCGCGGCGCCTTCTCGACCGTCTTCACGAGCTCGACCAGGCGGCGGTCCCGCTGGTTGCGGAGGTAGGCCGCGGTGCCCTCGTCGATCGCGCGCTCGAGCGCGATGGTGGCGCAGGCCTTGTCGCCGCGGCGATCGCAGACCCTCGCCAGGTCGGCGCGAGCGCGCGCGCGCGTGCGCCACTCACCGGGGCTCGTGGCGGCCTCCTCGGCGCGGTGGAACAGCGACTCGGCGCGGATCAGATCGCCGCGGCCGAAGTGGGCCCAGCCGAGACGCAGGAACAGCTCGCCGCGCGCCTTGCCGCTGACCGCGGTCTGCAGGATCGCGATCGCTTCGTCGTGCTTGCCGGCGTCGAGGTAGCGGCTCCCGAGCTCGAGCACCGCATCGGGGTCGCTGCGATCGAGCTCGAGCGCCGCCTTGGCAACCGCAATGGACTCGTCAATCCGGCCCAGCCTGGCCAGCGTCGAGCTGACCCGCCCCTGGAGAAACGCGTTCTTCGGCAGGAGCGCGGCATACTCCTTCCAAAGCACGAGCGCCTCTTCGTACTTGCCAGTGATCGTCAGGTGCTCGGCGAGGTAGCCCCGTGCGAGCCAGAACCCGGGGTGGAGATGGAGCGCCTCTCGGAGCGCGAGGACGCCCGCGTCGGGCGATTGGTACCGAGTCACCAACCAGTAGCGGGCGAGCCAGTAGAGCGGTTCGTAGCGCTCGCGCGGGCGCACCTTGAGCAACGCCTGCACCGCTTCGCTGTCCTTGCCCGCGAACGCGAGCGCGAGCCCCAGCGCCGCGGCGGCGGGCTCGAGCTTCGGATCGGCGGCGACGGCGGTGCGACAGGTCTGCACTGCGCGCTCGATCTCGGAGGGGCTGAGGAGCGTCGGGCTCTCGATCGAGATCGGCTGGCGGATGAGGATCGCGTAGCAGGTCGCGTAGCCTTGGGCGGCGGCGCTGCTCGTGGTGCCGAGGCTGGGCGGCTTGACCTTGGGATCCGCCGCGGCGGCCAGGGCCTGCGCGCCAGCATCGATCGCTGCCGGCAGACTCGTCGGGAGCGCCACGATCTTGGGCGGCGAGGCGCCCTTTTCGTCGACGGTGCGGATCTCGAGCTGCCAGGTGCCGCCCTTGTCGGTAAGGGCGCTGATCACGAGCCGACCGGCGCCGAGAAGCGAGCGGACGCGCGCCGCGATGGCTGGATCGGTGAGCTGCTGTGGGGTCAAGCGATGGCGCTCGATGGACCGGAGGAGCTGCTTGACGTGCAGCTCGGGCTGGAGCTCGAGGAGCGCACGGCTCGCTTCGGACTGCATCAACAGCCCCGCCTCGACGAGCGCGGGTGCGTCCGCACTCGGCGGCGCGACGACGGTCACCGACCCAACGGGCGCCGGCTCGGCGGAGGCGCCGGGTGGAAGGAGCACGAGGGCTGCGGCCAGCGGAATGGAGAGGAGGAGGCGGGATGGACTCACGTTGCGATCATACGCCCAGCCCTCGCCAGCGGGTGAGTTTCCCGGTGACGACCGGCGATCTCCGGACGTCGTCGCTACTCGCGACGCAAGCGATAGGCGGGCTCGCCTGGCACGACGAGCGTCGGTGGTGTCTCCGGGCCGACCGCGATCGCCGCACCCGCGAACGGCGGGTCGAGGAGCACCAGGCGGGCGCTGCCGTCGGGGGCGACGACGCGCTCGACGGCGCTGTGCCACTCGCCCACGTCGAAGTGGATCGCGCCATCGATCGCGCGGAGCGAGACCCGCCCGAGCAGCTCGTTGTGGTAGCTGCCCAGCAGCGCTTCGAGCGGCGCGCGGTCTCCCCCCGCAGCGGGGCGGGGCGGGCGCTTGCGAAGCGAGGCGTAGTAGGCGAGCTGGCGCTCGGCCAGCGGGCGCGCCTCGGCGAACAGCGCCTCGACGCTGCGACGAAGCACCGCCGCGTTGAAGGGCAGCTGCTCCTTGTCGTCGCCGTTGCGCACGTTGGTGAGGATGACGATGCCCACCTTGGCGTCGGGCAGCAGGAACAGCGACGTGCCAAAACCGAGGGAGCCGCCGTCGTGGGAGAGCAGGCGCGCGCCGGAGTACGTCCCCACGTCGAGGCCGAGCCCGTAGCCGCCGTCCTTGCCCGAGCGCACGCGCAGCCGCGCTCGCTCGCGGGTCGACTCCGTCGAGACGACGCGCTTGCCTTCCGGCGTCACGCCTTCGCCGAGCTCGGTGGCGGCGTAGCGCTCCATGTCGCGCAGCGTGCTCCAGACGGCGCCGGCCGGCGCGATCGGATCGACGGCGCGCTCGATGGCGACCGGCATGACGCGCGTGCTGCCGTCGATCGCCAGCGCGTGCGGACGGGCGTGCTCTCCGCGCTCGACCGCGTGGAGGTCGAGCGTCGTGGCGCTCATGCCGATGGGACCGAAGACCTTGGCCTGCATCGCGGCGGCGTACGCGTCGGCCAGCGATCCCTTCGGCGCAAACGCGCGCGCCGCCGCGTAGCCTCCCGCCGCCACCATCGGGTTGGAGTACTGGAAGGTCTCGCCGAGCTTGGTCGTCGGCTTGACGGTGCGCAGCAGAGCGATGCGCGCTTCGGGCGTGACGCCGTCCCACTCGAACATGCCGCGCAGGTCTTCGCGCGGCATGCCGGTGCAGGCGCACGACATGTGCCAGAGGCGAAGCTGCTGGGTGAGCGCCGCGTCGCCGAGCGCGAACCAGGGGAGCAGCTCGAGGACCGGCGTGTCCCAGCGCAAGGCCCCGGCGTCGACCAGCGCGGCTTGCATGAGGGTGGTCATCGGCTTGGTGATCGAGCCGATGAGGAAGCGCGTCTCCGGCGTGATCGGGGCGGTCGCGCCGAGCGCGCGCACCCCGAGCGAGCGCTCGTAGACGACTCGTCCGTCGAGCAGGAGGGCGATCGCGGCGCCGGGCACCGCGAGCGTGCGCAGCGCCTGCTCGACGAACGCGTCGAGGGCGGCGACCGCGCGCGCGTCGAGAGCGCGAGGCCGCCCCAGGCGCTCGGGCTGGAAGCCGGGCGGCTGCAGCGAGTCGAGGAGGGTCTCGATCTCTGCGTCGCGTCGGAAGAGCGCGTCCCGCTCGCCTTCGACGAGGGCCACCCAGCCGCGGCCGTCGAGGCTCCGCCACTGCGCCATCGCTTGCTTCGATCCCTGCGCCGGCGGAGCGTAGCGGATGGTGGTGACCGCGTCCCAGCCAGCACTCGGCGGCGGGCTGTCCTCGTCCGCGGGCGAGAGCGCGAACGTCGGATCGATCCTCCGCCAGGCGTCCGCGATCGCCTCGCGCGCTCCGGCCGCGCTCTCGAGCAGCGTCACGCGGAGCGCTCGATCGGGATCGCGCAGCGTCAGGCGATCCGCCGCGGGCGCTGCAGACCAGCCAGTCGGTACGGCGAGGGTGGCGTCATGCCAGCG